>CAYPIW010000051.1:0-63500 GCA_964410925.1 uncultured Desulfobacteraceae bacterium | reverse complement strand
GTGGTGAAAATCGCCATGTATACAGATGGAATTTTAATCCAATTTTTGTTCCATATCCTAAGGTTTCAGGTGTCAGGAATGATGAACAGAGGCGCTGAAACCTGACACCTGAAACCTGACACCTGAAACCTGACACCTGAAACCTGACACCTGAAACCTGACACCAGGTATACGGGAACGAATAAATATGGGATATTTTTTAAAGCCATACTATGGGCAATTTTAATCACCCCACCTGCAAACTCTATTGTTCGGTCGTTTGTCACAGCTCACACATAATTATCGAAAAAGCGCGAAATTTAATGGGCAGTCAGGCTTTACCTTTTAAGGCATATATAACATATTGGTATGCAGATTTCCGGGTAAAAAAAAGGAAAAACAGATGAAAGACATTGTTAGGATTCGCATTCCCGTCCCATGGACCCGGATCTTAAAGGGTGCCGTCCTTTTAATGTGTATATTGGCAATGGATCCACGCGTACCGGATTGTCATGGGAAAGATGGAAATCCGGCAGGGAACATTTTGCACGATTTTACCAGGTTCACTTTTGAAGAACTCAAGAATATTGAAATTATCTCGGTTTCGAAAAAGCCGGAAAAACTTTCCGAGGTGGCGGCGGCCGTCTTTGTGATTACCCAAGAAGACATCCGGCGATCCGGGGCCACCAGTATTCCCGAGGCACTGCGTCTGGCTCCGGGCGTTCATGTGGCCCAAATCACATCAACTGACTGGGCGATCAATATCCGTGGCTTGAATGATCGATTCGCCAACAATCTTCTCGTGCTGATCGATGGTCGCAGTGTCTATACGCCCGTCTTTTCCGGCGTGCTTTGGGATGTGCAGGATACGGTTTTGGAAGACATTGACCGTATCGAAGTGATTCGTGGGCCCGGGGCAACCCTGTGGGGTGTAAATGCCGTAAACGGGGTCATTAACATCATTACCAAACAAGCAAAGAAGACCCAGGGATGGCAAATCAGCGCTCTGGGTGGAGATGAAGAAGGAATCGGAAGCATTCGATACGGAGGCGCCTCAGGTGAGGAGATACATTATCGGACCTATGTAAAGTACTTCAACAGAGGTCGGCTTGCCGGAATCGTTGAGGATGATACGGATGTCCAGCCGACCAGTGACTGGCAATCGGGTCGCGGTGGATTTCGAATCGACTGGGAGCCGGGAAAATTACCCGCAATGGATCCGACGAATTCCCTTACATTGCAAGGTGAGGCCTATAAAAACGAGTATAAGACGAAGATTGATCGCGTGTCCCTCACACCGCCCTTTTCCATTCTGGAAAGGGATACTTCCAAGGCTTTCGGTGGGCACCTGCTGGGCCGATGGCAGCATAAAATTTCCACAACCTCCGATACTGTCCTGCAATTTTATTATGATCATGCCGAGAAAGATTATGATCCGAGCAGTGGTCGCGTAAATACCTTTGACCTTGATTTTCAGCATCGCTTCAACCTGTTTGAGCAACATGATGTTGTCTGGGGGCTGGGATATCGGTTCATTTCGGACAAGTTCGACGATAGCTTTGAAATCGAAATGGATCCGGATCGTCTTAATCAGGACCTGTTCAGTGTGTTTGTCCAGGATGAAATACAACTTACGCCGGATCGGTTAACCCTGATCGTTGGATCGAAGTTCGAGCATAATGATTTCACCGGTCTTGAGGTTCAGCCCAGTCTCAGGATTTTATATACTCCTGAAAGGCGACATGCCCTCTGGGGGGCGATATCACGGGCCGTGAGAATGCCTTCCCGACTCGAAAACGACGTGAGGACCAATGAAGCTGTGGTGATTCGAGACCCTAGTCGTGATCCGGAGGTAATCGTCACCCTTGGTAACAATAATTTGGCTTCGGAAGAACTCATCGCCTATGAACTCGGTTACCGTGTACAGCCAATGAACTCCCTGTGGTTGAATACGACTATATTTTATAATGATTATGATAAGGTAATCGGACTTAAATCAGGTGATCCGTATTTGGTAAACGACCCCCTTCCACACTATATCATCCCGCTAACATACGACAACAATTTAACCGGTGAAGCCTACGGACTCGAGATGGCGGCGGACTGGCAGGTTATTCGGCAGTGGCGTCTGATGGCGTCTTATACTTACCTGCATGCTAAAATACACGGAGACGATACCGGAGCCAATGATTTCTCAGAATATTTCTTTATGAGAAGCAATCCCCGAAATCAATTTTCCGTACGCTCCTTGTTCGATATAACAAAACAGATCGATTTCGACTTGTGGCTTCGCTATGTCGGCCGCCTCTCTGAAATAAATGTTGACGATTATACAACTTTAGATGCTCGACTGGCATGGAGGCCCATCCAAAATATAGAACTTTCGATTGTGGGACAGAATCTTTTTGAGAAGGGACACTCCGAGTATTCTTCCCTTGAAATCGAGCGCAGTGTTTATGGAAAACTGGTGTGGAGTTTCTGAATGAAATGCTGCATGAAAGACAGGCTTCAAAAAACTAAAGCGGGGGGAAATATCGGCCGACACGTCGCCATGATCGTGTGTTGCCTGATGATGCTCGTCGCTAAATACGCCCACACGGAAACTCTTTCCGGTTTGGAATATCACGTTAAGGCCGGCTTTATTTATAATTTTGCAAAATTTGTTGAGTGGCCGCCCGACGCGTTTGTGAATAACAATAACGTTATTGTCCTCTGTTTTGCCTCGAATAATCCTTTAAGCGATATTCTTTTTGACCTTAACGATAAGATCGTCAGCGGAAAAAAAATAGAAGTAAGAAAATATGAAGATGACCATGGCACCGAAGGGTGTAACATTTTTTTCTTTGGAACAGAGGACAAGGCATTCATTCAGCAAAAATTAATTGATTTAAAAAATCGAAACATATTAACCGTGGGAGAAATAGACGGCTTTGCTCAAATGGGGGGAATCATCAATTTTTTTATGGAACAAAAACGGCTCCGTTTTGAAGTCAACGTCGATGCCGCCAGGAAGGCGGGATTGAAATTAAGCTCACAAATTCTTATGTCAGCTGAAATTGTTAAAGGAGGACAGGAATAAGATGGGCGCCTTCCAAAACCTTTCCATTAAATGGAAGCTAAAAACAATTATTATGCTCACCAGCGGTATTACCATACTGTTTGCTTCCATAGCCTTTATTTTTAAAGATGTCACCACATCTCGGAAAGCCCTGCGCCATGATCTTTCCAGTTTAGCGCAGGTGATCGGGCTAAATAGTGAGGGAGCGCTGGTTTTCTTTGATAAACGAACGGCTGAGAAGAATCTGGCAGCACTGCGCGCCAAACCGGATATCTTCTTTGCCTGTATTTATGATAATAACGGGAAAGTCTTTGCCACATATCATCGCCAGGACGCTGACAAAGAAATGGTTCCCCCTGATCTTCAGAAAGAAGGCCACTACTATGAGGGGAATTATTTGTTTATGTTTCAAAAAATCCTTTTTGAAAATGATATTATCGGGACAGTCTGCATTCAATATGATTTGAGCAGGATGAATATTGAAATGATACAGTCCGCCGCTATCTTTGCTGTTATTGTATTGGTTGCTTTTTTTATCGCCTGGATATTGTCATCCTGGCTCCAGCGCGTTATTTCCGAGCCGATTTTGAGCTTGACGGAAACCGCCAGAACCATTTCAAAAGAAAAAGATTTCTCCGTCCGGGCAGAAAAGCACAGCCAGGATGAAATTGGAATCCTTATTGACGGTTTCAATGAGATGTTGGCCCGGATTCAGTCTCGCGATAATGAGCTGAAGCAGAATAGAGAGCACCTGGAAGAACAGGTAACCCTTCGTACCGCCGAACTTCATCAGGTTAACAAGGAATTGCTTGCGGCCAAAGATTCCGCTGAATCTGCGAACCGTGCAAAGAGCGAGTTTCTGGCCAACATGTCCCATGAGATTCGTACCCCCTTGAATACTGTGTTAGGTTTCGCTGACTTACTCAATTCTTTGATCACGGATAAAAGGCAGAAAAATTATCTTGAATCGATTCAATCCAGCGGTAAAAGTTTGTTGACGCTGATTAATAGTATTCTCGATCTATCGAAAATTGAGGCCAGAAAGATAGAACTTCAATGCGAGCCTGTTGATCCTTACTCATTTTTTAATGAAATCAAACATATTTTTTCCTTGACGGCACTAGAAAAAGATCTTGATTTTATTGTAGATATTGCTCAGGATATTCCTAAAAACTTAATTTTGGATGAATTGCGTTTGAGGCAAATATTATTTAACCTGATCGACAATGCAATAAAGTTTACAGAAAAAGGATATATAAAGGTCAGTGCCAAAAAAAAAGATATAAAAAAAGATCAGCACCATTTGGATCTGATTATCGCTTTGGAGGATACCGGGATCGGCATTCCTTCCGAATCCCGGGATGAAATATTTGAGGCTTTCAAACAGGGATATGGTCAAAGTACCAAACGATACGGCGGTACTGGATTGGGTCTGGCAATCACAAAACGATTGGTTGAAATAATGGGCGGATATATTTCTCTTCAAAGTGAGGAGAATAAGGGCACTCGCTTTGAAATAATTCTTCCTCATGTACCTATTGCCCCTGAAGAAGCTAAATCCGAAATAGAGGACATTTTTGACAGTGAAGATATCATTTTTGAAAAGTCGCTCATTTTGGTTGTGGATGATATTGAAATCAACCGGGAATTAATAAAAGAATATTTTTGGCAAACAAATATCACTATTATCGAAGCAGAAGATGGTGAAAAAGCAATCCTTCTTGCCAAAGAGCACAGGCCCGATATCATTTTAATGGACATAAGACTCCCGGGCATGGATGGACATGAAGCAGCAAAACTAATCCGCAGAGATGCGGAAACAATGACTATTCCCATCATCGCTTTAACCGCTTTCGGAATGAAAGAAGAGAAAGAACAAATCCTGCGCAGCGGTTTTCACGGGTTCTTGAGCAAACCCATACAACAGTCAGAATTATTTCGGGAAGTCAGTCGGTTTATTAAATATTCAAAAAAGGAAAGAAATGAAAAAACACAAGAAGTTGTGAGGCTGTCGCCTGAAGTTATCGAACAGCTGCCCGGTGTTATTGATACCCTTGATAACGAATATATGAAATTATGGGAATCGACTCGTAAAAACCTTTTTTTTGATGATATCGCAGCGTTCGGGCATCAGATGAAAGAATTGGGCGAAAAATATTCATTGGAGGTTCTTAAGAGATTCGGAGATGAGTTAAGTACTCAGGTCAGTCATTTTGACGTAGAAAATATGAATGTCACTTTAGACTCCTATCCTGAATTAATCGAAAGAATAAGATTATTACTTCATGGAGAGAAAAAGGCAGACGGACATGGACAATGAAAACAAAGTTTAAAATATTAATTGTGGACGACATTCCCAAAAACATCCAGTTGGCCGCAAATATCCTGCAAAAAGAAGGTTATCAGATGGCATTTGCCCAAAACGGCAAATCAGCCCTTTCCCAGGCCCAATCCAACCGGTTCGACCTCATTCTGCTCGATGTAATGATGCCGGACATGGATGGATTCGCTGTTTGTGAGCAATTAAGAAAAAATTCTGCCACCAGGAATATTCCTCTTATTTTTCTCACAGCAAAAAATCTTTCTGAAAGTATTGTCAAAGGATTTGAAGTGGGCGCCATGGACTATGTAACCAAACCTTTTCATGGGGCCGAATTGTTGGCCAGGGTTAAGACGCATCTGGAATTATTTCGTTCAAGAGAAGAATTAAAAAAAGTAAATCAGCAGCTAAAGGATGAAATCGCCGAACGCATGCAGGTCGAGGAGGATCTTAGAAAAAGTGAGGAGAAGTTTCGTTATCTGGCCGTCCACGACAATCTGACCGGCCTTAAAAATACCCGTTATCTTTACCAGTCTTTGAGTGATCTCATCACTGCCAGCGCGGCGGACGGCAATCCTTTTTCGCTTATCTTTTTAGACATAGACAACTTCAAGCAGGTAGTGGATAAATACGGCCACCTTAACGGCAGTCAAGCCTTGGCCGAAGTGTCTGCAACCATCCGGGAATCTATTGCCAAGCCGGCTTATGGCGTGGCCTATGGCGGTGATGAGTTTGTGGTTGTGCTTCCGGAGTTTAATAAAAAACAGGCCATGCAAAAAGCAGAGGAAATTCGAACCAGAATGAAGGGAACGCTCTATTTGGTTAATAGAGGACACCAGGTCCGTCTGAAGGCAAGCTATGGTGTTTCTACCTGTCCGGATGATGCCATTGATATGACCGGACTGCTCGCTCAGGCGGATCGCGCCATGTTTGATATTAAGTCAAAAGGCAAGGACGCCGTTGGCGGGAGTATCGGGGCGGACCCATAACCTTTAAGAACGTGTTTGAAAAAAAAATCGGTGAAGGCCGACCACGGAGGCGAAAATGAAAATTAAAACCAGCGACCTGCCGGGAATTGGGAAACGCTATTCCTTTATAACGGCGGAAGGGGACAATTTTGTAACTATTTTGCATCACAGCGGATACCGGGAGTTATACCATTTTCCCAAATCCGATGAGGACGAACCGGATTTTACGATAAAATTGACCGATGAAGAGGCTCGCCAGTTAGGGACCATTCTTCTCGGTGCCGATTACCAGCCCGTAGCCGATGACCGGGTGGAACTGCTGTTGAAAAACATCCGGATCGAATGGCTCAACATTTTGCCGGACAGTGAACTCGCCAATAAAAAAATCATCGACTCCCAAATCAGGACCAAGACCGGAGTAACCATCATCGGAGTGCAGAGAGGCGAAAAAATGATCGGCAGTCCGGATGTTAACGAGGTCATCCTGCCTGGTGATGTTCTCATGGTCATCGGCAATCGGGAACAGACCAAGAGACTGGAATCTCTGTGCAAATCATGCACCCTGACAACCTATGATGTTGATCCGAACCATAATGAGAATCCATAGGAATATTAAGGCATGCAAAATCTACCCTTTCTGCTGATAGCCGGGCTGATGCTCTGCACATTTTTTGCCATCAGCTTTGCCTCACAAAAATTCAGGCTTCCGTCGGTTTTGATTTATATCGTGCTGGGCGCCTTGGTTTCCTCCTTATTTTTTAAAAATGAATTGATTCATATCGTGGCCGAAATCGGCATTGTTTTGCTGTTTTTTATTTTGGGGCTCGAATTTCCGCTGGCCCGGATGATTACCATATCCAAAAGAGTCTGGCCTGCCGGATTTCTCGATGTTGCCGTCAATCTGGGCGGCGCCATGACCGTCACCATGCTTTTCGGCCTCGACATTGTAACCGCGTTCATCATCGGGTCGGTTACCTATGCCACAAGTTCATCCATATCTGCCAAAATGCTGGAAGAAAAAAAACGTCTGGCAAATCCCGAAGCAGAGTTTATCCTGGCGCTGCTCATTTTTGAAGACCTGGTGGCTCCCATCCTGGTCTCTTTCATTGCCGGCATTTACGGCGGGAAAGCGCTTTCCATGACGTTTATGGGAATTTTATCTTTTAAAATCGTGGTTCTGATGGCAGGAGCCATCCTTATGGGACATTACGGCTTTAAACAAATGAAGCATTTCATCGCAAGATACATCGAAAACGATTTCATGCCGCTTCTGGCGGCAGGTTTGGCACTGGCCTACGCCGGCCTCGCCATAGCCATGGGTTTATCTGAAATCCTGGGCGCGTTTATGGCCGGCGTCATGCTGTCAGAAACCGGAAGATCCACCGAAATCGAACGCCTGCTGCTGCCTGTTCGAGATATTACCCTGCCGTTTTTTTTCTTCTGGTTTGGAACAACCCTCCAGTTCGGTGAAGGTATTCCTTTCGTTGGCTTGATGATCGCCCTTGTCATTCTGGCGGTTGTGGGCAAGGTCGTCACGGCCTACGCCGGCAGTCGCTGGTTTGGATTGAGCCCGAAAGTCGCCTGTCGCGCCGCATTTTCAATGGTGCACCGCGGCGAGTTCTCCGCCATCATCGCCGGCATGGCCCTGCCGCAGTTGCGGATTTTCAGCGGTGTCTATATTTTGATCACCGCCTTCATCGGGGTGTATTTATTCGCTCGAGCATCTGATATTGCCAATTGGTACCAAGACAAATGGTCATCGGGTTTTTCAGCAAACTGATTGATATCCTGGTTCATGACAAAAAATCCTTATTTCTGGCCTGGAAACTAATCAGGGTCCAGAAGTCGTTTGTGAAGGGACACCATTTATCCTTAGGGTGGCCACAGGATGGGCAGCAGCCCCACCGACACGAGTAGCGAGATAATTGTGATGGGCACGCCGACTTTCACGTAGTCGATGAAGCGATAGCCGCCGGGGCCCATGACAAGTAGATGTGCAGGATGCGACAGCGGGCTGGCAAAGCTCGATGATGCCGAAATTGCCACGGTCATCATCAGCAAATGCGGCGAGATTCCCAAAATGCTGGCAGCGCTGAGTGCCACCGGAGCCATCAACACCACCAGAGCAGCCGTAGGAATGATTTGCGTGCCGAGCACGGTCACGATAAAGAGCGCCGCAACAACCCAGCGAGGGCCGAGATCACCGACCGCAGCGATCAAGGCAGCTGCGCCCATCTGCGCAGCTCCCGTGTTTTCGATGGCAGCTCCCAGCGGCAGCATGCTGGCGATAACAAACACGACCTTCCACTCAATGGCCCGGTAGGCTTCCTCCATGCTCAAGCATCCGACGAGTACCATCAGCGCTGCTCCGGTAAGGGCGGCAATGGCAATCGGAACAAGGCCGAGGATAGCGCTCAAAATGACCGCCAGCATGATGGCAACGGCCATGCGAGCCTTCTCCAGGCGCGGCGCCCGCACCACTGACTCATCCAGCACGAGAAAGTCGGAATCGCGAGCCAGGGCCTCCAGGTTGCGGCGTTGTCCGTAAACCAGCAGAGCATCGCCGAACTGCAAAGGCATGTCCTGAAGCCCGGTGCGATAGGCACGGCCCCTTCTCCAGATGGCGAGCACGCTGATGCCATACCGCTCGCGGAAAAGCAGATCGGCAAGAGATTGTCCTGCAAGGGTCGTCCTGGGTGAAAGCAGAACTTCCGTTACGCCGATTTGTTGTGATTCCAGTTCGGCAACCAGGCTGGAGGATTGCTCTGCGATCTCCAGATCCTGGAGACCTTCGAGAACCTCGAGATCACGAGGCGAACCCTGCAGCACAAGCAGATCACCGGCCTGCACCTTTTCATCCGGCGAAGGCATGCACAGCAGTTTTTCACCACGTACAAGTCCTATGACGGTCAAACCGAATGCATTCCCCAAGCGACTTTCGACCAGGTTATGCTCGGCCAGCACCGATCCCAGTGGAACGCGTACCGACAGCAGTTCGTTACGGTCACCGGCAAGTGCCTTCAGCTTATCCGCCGCTACGAAGCGCAGTTCCGTGACAAAGCCCAGGCGTGACAACTCTTCCAGATCTGCCCGTTCTCCCTGCAGCAGCAGTCTCTCTCCAGTTGAAAACTGATGCCGTCGCAGATCCTTAACCTCGCCTCCGGCTGGATGGTAGAGTGCCAGCACATGAACGCGATGCTCCCGCCGCAAGCCGCTCTCCGCAAGCGTGGAGCCAAGCAGCGGCGAACCCTCGGTGACAAGTCCCTCAGCCACTTGCAGATATTTGGGGAGCAGATTCTGGACTTGGTCGGGCGACTCGATCTGGAGGTGCTGGCTGGCATAATAGCGCTGCAAGTGGTAGGGACTACCGTGTGCGATGAGCGTGTCTCCTGACTGAAGGACGTCATTTGGACGGGGAGCGAGTATCAACCCACCCTTTCGCTGGAGCGCCAGCACAGTCATATAAAGCGCTGAGCCGAGCCGGCTCTCGGCGAGTGTGCGGCCGTCAAGCGGCGATTCCGATGGGATGCGGGTGGTGAAGATGTGCGTGTCGAGCTGGTAGGAAGCTCCAAGTGCCAAACGGTTGTCTGTGTCCACCCCCGCGGTGCGGCTGGGGAGCAGGCGACGGCCGACGAGCACCATGAAGGCGATACCGGCCACAACGATGGCTGCGGTTATGGGCGTGAAGTCGAAAAGGGCGAAGGGGGGCAAGCCTGCGTTGCGGACTAAATCGGTCACCAGGATGTTGGGTGGAGTTGAGATGCCGGTGAATGGACCGCCGAGGAGGCAACCGAGCGCCAGCGGCATAAGAAGCCGGGAGGGTGGGCGCCCGCTGCGCCGGGCCAGCTCCATCGTCGTCGGCAGTAGAATGGCTGCGACGGTCACGGTGTTAATGAGCGCCGACAGCAGACTGGCGGCAAGCATCAAAGCAACCATGAGCGTGGCTTCGCTGCTTTTTGCGAAGCGCTGCAACGGCTGTCCGAGCTGATGGGCAATACCGGTGCGGGTCAGTCCCGCGGACAGGATAAACAAAGCCCACACGGTGACCACTGCAGGGCTGCTGAAGCCGGCCAAAGCCTCTTGCGCAGTGACCAAATTCGTCAATGCAAGGGCCGACAGCACCAGCAGTCCAACCACATCCACACGCAGCCAGCCACCGATAAACAGGACGAATGCCGCGGCAACAATCGTGAGCAGTATTATAACCTCAAACGGCAAGATGGTTCCCTCCAGAGATTATCGGAATTTAGCCGGCAGGTTTTTGTCGGCCATCGTTTTCTTCGCTCCACGGATTGGAGGATAATACAATTATGATGTGTAACAGCAAATCTTTAATCTGGGTCTTTCTTTTGGCATTCATGCTCAGAAAACTACCATTCTTTTTTTGCAATTTGCTTAAAGCATTTTAAAGTATTTCTATAGAGAATGGAAGAGCAAAATATGGGTGCATTACCAGTTTGTTAATTGCTATCCAGGACTTTTTGGTTTCAGGTATCAGCTAATTCGTTTCTTCCTCCTGACACCTGACAGCTGACACCTGATTGCAAGGCTTTCGCTTAAAAAATGAAGGAAAGGATCAGAGAAGTGGACCCGGCAAAAAGCATCACTGAAGCCGCTTTGACGAATAAAGGAAGGTTTAAGGAGTTGCTTGAGAATATACCCGTTAACGTCATTCTGAACGATAAAGCAGCCCTTATCGGTGCGGCATATTGTGCCACCCTGCTTAAGTAGTGCCTGCATTGCAAGCTCGCCCTTCAGCCAAGTCCGCCCGGCATTCGCCTGAGGCGCAGCCGATGGCGGACGGGCAAAGCGAGGCGGCCTGGGGCCTGAATTATGGATTCTCAAGGACTATAGCGTTTTTGTATTTCGACTGCAAAGTAAAATGAAAAGGGAAAGAGAGCTTTTTACTATTGACGCTCGTAACACCGTCCTCTTCAATAGGCGCCTCCAAGTTAAATACATACATCTTTTTATCACCAGCCATTTTACAGTTTACACATCCACATGAATAATAAAGATATCCGTAAAACTGGCCGTCCGGGCCAAAAATCTCGTTGAGGAAGGGCTCATGAAGAGTGGTCGGACAAATCCATTCTGTCATCTCTATCAAGTCTTCTTGATTTTTGACCTTTTTCCACCGATCCCCCACCAGCATTGTATCATTATTTTTCGGATCGAATATGATACCCATAGGTGATCGTGCACTGTATCCGGCATACTTATCGGAATAATAAATGTTGTAATCATCCCATTTGTCGACTAAATCTTGAATGGTCAACTGGTTACTTCCCATGGGTACGATTTCGAGCTTGCCGTATGCCTTTTCCAATGGAGTAAAACCGGAGATAAATAGAGCAATTAAAATAATACCAAAGAATCTATATTTTTTTATTATTTCCATCTTTTTACCTCCTGACAAATTGTCTTTCTTTGAGCTTGTGACACAATCATTACGCCACAATATGTTATTTAAATTTTCACTGCCGGGTAAATGTTATAGTCAACACCTTAGCAACTGCTATTGTCTGATTGTTTAAAATTCTTAGAATTTTAATTCTCCTTTGTGCACCTGAAAGGCATGACCTAAAAGGCATGAATTGCTACAATCTGTGACTGTCAAACAGTCTGCCTCAGATATTGTGCAAAAGATTACTACAACATTAACCTTACGAGTACAAAGATATAGACTAATTTTTCATTTCTCTCTCACCTCCTTTCATTTAAGGCAAGGCCGAAGGTGAGCCCCCATCCTCTTTAAAGGCATTACCACATCTGTGCTCAAAAAATTCTGCACAACACACCCGCCGCCCTGCCCGATTTATATCATTGTAACCCTCCTGTCCGTTTGAGTCCTGTGGATTTAAAACTCAATTGTTTTATTAGAACAGCAATAATTATGCCAATTAAGATCGGGTGCTGGCTGCCCGTTACCGGTTGCCGGTTGATGGATAAAACAGCCTATGATTTAAGGTCGGATTCAAAATCTTTGTTGTTATCCAACCGTGAAGTTGTTTAACAACTGGACATTAGACCTGTTTAATATATGAACAGCTCATGTTAATATTGAACATCAATTAAACAAGTATTGGAAAACAGTGATGGACGATACGATTCGGGACAGGATTATAAATATTAACGCAAACTATCTTGAAAACTAAGAAAAAATTAACTAAAATGAGATGACTGGTCAAGGATTTTGTATTTTACCCGCGACAGGAGAACAGGGGGATAAGATTAACCGAGGAATCATTTCGAAGAACAAACCGGTACAACAAATTTTGGGACGGAATATGTCAATACACTTTAAAGAACATTTGATTGTCTTCACCCGCTATCCGGAACCGGGAAAAACCAAGACCCGGCTTATTCCCCTGTTAGGGGCGGAAGGGGCTGCGGATCTTCAGCGCAAAATGACGGAACACACCCTGTCACAGGTAAAAAGGTTATCAGTACGGCGTGAATTGAGCGTTGAGATCCGTTATGAGGGCGGGGATAAAAATCGAATGCGAACCTGGCTCGGCCGGAATTTTGAGTATCGCCCCCAGAGCAGTGGCGATCTTGGACAGCGCATGAAATGTTCTTTGGAAGATGCCTTTGGAGCCGGGGCGACCACGGCTGTGATTATAGGCAGCGATATCCCGGATATGACAAATGGTATCATTCAAAAAGCGTTTGAGGCCCTTCAACAAAAAAACATGGTGCTGGGTCCGGCCAAAGACGGCGGCTATTATTTAATTGGGCTGCAAAAAAATTCTTTATCACAGACTATCCCTGATTTGTTTCGCGGTATAACCTGGGGATCAGGTGATGTTCTCAAAAAAACAATAACAATTGCAAAACATTCGCGATTGAATTATGCTCTGTTGGACGTGTTACAAGATCTGGACCACCCTGAGGATCTTATGATCCGGGAACGGTCCCAACATACACCCCCTGGTGTTTTTAAACCCAATCGCATCTCAATTATCATACCGGCCATAAACGAAGCGGATTATATTGCAAATACCATAAAAAGTATCGGTACCGGGAACAAAAAGGAAGTCATTGTGGTGGATGGGGGAAGTAATGACGATACCGTTGGGATTGCGAAATCACTGGGGGCAAGAGTTATTGCCAGCGCACCGCCTCGGGCACGGCAAATGAACCGGGGCGCCGATCAAGCCACGGGTGAAGTACTCGTTTTTCTTCATGCCGATACACGGTTGCCCGAAAGATTTGAAGACCTTATTTTTAACGGCTTCAAACACCTCAAAATGATTGCCGGCGCATTCGAACTTGGTATGGATTCCACGGTGCCGGGCCTTCGGCTTATTGAATACCTTGCAAACTGGCGATCCCGATATTTAAAAATGCCTTACGGTGACCAGGCGATTTTCATTTCATCCAAAGTTTTTCGAGAGATCGGAGGATTTCCGGATATTCCGATAATGGAAGATTTTGAACTGGTCAGACGCTTGAGAAAACAAGGAAATATAGTAACTCTGCCCGTGCCTGTTTTCACATCATCCCGCCGCTGGCAAAACTTCGGCATATTAAAAACCACGTTAATCAACCAGCTGGTGATTATATCGTATGTTATGGGTATTGCCCC
The DNA here is from genome assembly GCA_964410925.1 of uncultured Desulfobacteraceae bacterium. Classification (GTDB taxonomy): domain Bacteria; phylum Desulfobacterota; class Desulfobacteria; order Desulfobacterales; family UBA11574; genus S5133MH16. The sequence continues at coordinate 49,584 of CAYPIW010000051.1, read as the reverse complement.
GAAGGTTATTGCACGATGGTATGACCGCAGTAAAGGGGTATCTGAGAGGAGATAAAAAAATGTTCGATTCGGGATTTAAAGACATTACGGCTGAAGAATTGAAGCAATTTATCAAATCCCACAATGAAAAGGAATACCTGGTTGTGGATGTCCGGCAGCCGGATGAATACAGAAAAGGCCACCTTCCCGGAGCTAAGTTTATTCCTTTGAATAAACTTATATCCGATTTTTCCGGTTTGCCTGCAAACAGGGATGTTATTTTCTACTGCCACAGTGGAGGTCGATCTCTGGCGGCGGCATCCATGTTTTCTGAGGAAGGTATTAGTGAAAAAACCATACACAATCTGGAAGGAGGGATCCTGTCCTGGGAAGGCAAGACCCTGAAAGGATTTCCCAAAATACAGGTCTTTGATAAAACCAAAGGGCCTGTGGAACTTTTGCTTACCGCCATGGACCTGGAAAAAGGGGCCTGGCGATTTTATACTAATATTCTAAAAAACTTTGCAGTCGATCCGATTATTCCTACCCTGGAGCAGTTGTCCAGGGCGGAAATCGCACATGCCAGAACCGTTTACGGGTTCTGGGAAAAAGCGGCAAGCATTCCCATGGCCTTTGACCAACTCTACGAAAGTCTTAAAGGAGAAATCCTTGAAGGTGGGGAAAGCCTGGTGGAGGTGATGGAATACGTTAAAAATATTGAAGAAAACCCGTGTCTTCGAATTTTAGAACTGGCCATTCATATGGAATATGCCGCCTTTGATCTGTACAAAACCATGGCCGAGCAAGAAAATGATCAGACTGTCCGGGACAGCTTTTTATCCATTGCCCAGGCCGAAAAAAGCCATATGCGAATGCTGGTTCGCGCTCTGGATCAGTGCGAGTGATACCGAAATCTGGGCACTTGTGGTTATAAATCTTATATCTGTCATAAGACAAGTGCGTTTCATTGTGTCTCCACGGGTTTTGCTTCTTCTGTCCGGAAAATTAAAGACAATGAATAACCAATTGAAATTCCATTTGATTCGTCAAATAGACACTTTTTGCCCGATAAAAAAAACCTCTTTTCCAACCGGGTCAAACGCACGAACCTTTGTCCATAAAAATATTTGCAGTTTCGGCCCTGCCATGATATTAGATGCATCTCAAAAATATCATTAGAGGTTTTGAAAAAAATGAATCCATCCTGAAACAGTATCTATACGGTAACCTAACTTGGAGAGTCATCCCGATGTAACTCATTAAGGCACATACACCTTTTTTGGTTTGAACAAGAGTGTATGAGCCTTTATTTTTTCGGAGCGTTTGGAAAAGTTTTAATGGCCAATAAACCAACATATGAAGAATTGGTACAAAAACTCAAGAATTTGGAAAAACAGGTCAGTCGCATCAGCCCGTTAGAAAGAAGCACCAAAGAAATTCGCGAACATGCTGAACCCATCGTGGCCATAGTTCGCGAACCCTTGCTGGTGCTGGACGCTAAGTTGAAGGCGATATTTGCGAATAGATCTTTTTATCAGGTTTTTAAGGTAACCCCCCGAGAAACCGTTGGGAAATTATTATATGATCTGGGCAATGGACAATGGGATATCCCCAAACTGCGAAAACTGATTGAGCATATCCTTTACATGGATACTTCTTTGGACGGCTATGATGTTGAACATGAGTTTGAACATATCGGCCGGCGGATGATGCGACTGAATGCCCGACGCATATCCGGAGAGGCGAACAACATACCGCTGATTTTTTTGACATTTGAAGATGTGACTGAGCGCAATTTGGCGGAGATGAAACTGAAGCGAAGTGCGGGACGCCTTGCGCAGGTTGAGCGCATCGCCCACTTGGGAAACTGGACGTGGAATATAGTGACCAACGAGCTGGATTGGTCCGATGAGATATATCGAATTTTCGGGCGGGTACCTCAAGAATTCGAGGTCACTTATGACAGATTTCTGAGTTTCGTACATCCGGAAGACAGAGATTTTGTTATTCGATCTGTTGATGAAGCTTTATATGAGAACAGGCCATACCGAATCGACCATCGTATCATTCTATCGGACGGCAGGGAACGCATTGTTCACGAACAGGCTGAAGTGATTTTTGATGAAACCGGCAGACCGATTCAGATGATTGGCACGATACAGGATATCACTGAATTCGAACGTACGAAAGATGAACTCCGAAAAAGCAAGGCCATGCTCCAATCGATCTTTGACGGGATCTCAGATCCGCTGATCCTCCTGGGAGAAGGGCTTACCGTTCATGCTGTTAATCGGCCTGCGCTGGATTATTATACGATAAAAAATCCTGATCAGCTCATCGGAAAACCCTGTTTTGCGGGATTGAGCAACCAAAGCGAAATATGTAATGGATGCACAATCCCCGGGGCAGTATCAGAGGGGAAGGAGCAGAAGTTTCAGCGCCGAAGTCTAGTAAACTCCGAACAATTCGAAGAGGTTTCATTATACCCGATAATAAATAATAGCGGCAACATTGAAGCCACCATCATTCGCATCCAGGATATTACCGAAGAAAAGCGCATGGAAAAGCAGCTCATACAGAGTGAAAAGCTGGCCTCCATCGGGGTTCTGGTATCAGGGATCGCCCATGAGATCAACAATCCGAATAATTATATTTCCGTCAATATTCCGATCTTAAGGGATTATATTAACAGGGTGATACCGATACTTGATGAATATGCTGAAAAGCATCCGGATCTGAGAATATTGCACATGCCTTACCCTGAATTTCGTGAGGATATTTTTGAACTTTTAGATAATATCCAACATGGTTCCAGGCAAATTAAATCCATTGTTAAGAACTTAAAAGTATTTTCAAAACCGGACCCGGACAGGCCAATAGAAAAAATTGACCTGAAACCCATGTTTGAAAAAATTTTTGCGTTTTGCTGGAGCAAAATTCGAAAAACCGTAAAAACCTTTGATGTGAATATTCCGGAAACCCTGCCGGAGATTCCTGTGGATTCACAACTTCTGGAGCAGATTTTAATTAATCTTCTGATCAATGCCGCTAATGCCTTCGACACACCGCTTGATAAAGATTCGCGAGTCGACCTGGTGGTTTTCATGGATGATTCAAAAAAAAATCAACTGATCATTCAGGTCAGTGACAATGGCAGAGGGATGGATGAAAACACATTAGAAAAAATATTTGATCCTTTTTTCACGACCAACCCATTACAGAAAGGAACCGGGCTCGGAATGTACATTGTCCATAATCTCATTGAGAAAATAGGGGGACGTATTCAAGTTGAAAGCAAATTAGGGGTGGGGAGTAAGTTTAAAGTAATATTGGATATTAGTTAGTTTCCATCCATAAATATATATCGGGTACAAATACAGTTCCAAATTCAGAAACGAGGGATATCTTGCCAAGCCGAATCATAGCCATAGATGACAATCAGATCTTTCTCAAAAGCATCCGAAGGGCTCTGATTACTTCAGGATTTACGTCCGTTACACTTGAACATGACTCTAAAAAAGCGGCTTCAGTTTTTAAACAGGGGGACCCCTTTGATATTGCCCTGATCGATGTATCCATGCCCGGCATGGACGGCCTGGAACTTCTTGAAGTCATAAAGAACAACAGCCCCGAGACCGAATGCATCATGATTACGGCTCTGGATGAAGCGGTGACTGCGGTCCGTGCCATGAAAAGAGGGGCCTATGATTACCTTGTGAAACCTGTCGAAAAGGACGATCTTGTGTTATCCATCAACCGTGCTCTTGAAAGAAAGCGGCTGTTTAATATCACGGACATCGGCAAGGGAATTCGCCCGCCGGAATTTCTTAATGAACATGCCTTCAAATCAATTATCTTCGGATCGTCAGATGTATTGAAAATATTAAAAGAAGCCGAACTTCATGCGGCAAGCGATATCCCAATATTGATTACCGGAGAGAGCGGAACCGGAAAAGAACTTCTGGCAAGGGCGGTCCACGCGGCCAGTGCAAGGTCAGAATCCGTATTTACCCCCGTCAATATGGCCTCGCTTACGGGTTCCCTATTTGACGCCGAATTTTTTGGACACACAAAGGGAGCCTTCACAGGAGCTGAAAAAGATCGTACCGGTTATCTCGAGTACTCAGACAAGGGCACGCTGTTTCTGGATGAAGTAAGCAACCTGCCAATGGAGCTTCAGGGAAAACTGCTTCGGGTGTTACAGGACGGAGAATATATAAAGCTCGGAACAGACACCCCAAGGAAAATAGATATCCGTTTTATTGCCGCAACAAATGAGGATCTGGAAAAGCTCATGGCCAACCGGAAATTTCGAAAGGATTTGTACTACCGCCTGAAAGGAGGATGGCTTCACCTGCCGGCTCTCAGACAAAGAAAAGAAGACATCCCTTTGCTGGCCAACCATTTTTTGAATGGGTTTCTAGGTAACGATAAAAATACGGGCATGGAAGAAGACGCCATGACGCTGCTTTTAACTTATGATTATCCGGGGAATATCAGAGAGCTGAAGTCCATTATCGAATCGGCGGCAAACCTTGCCCGGGGACGAAGAATCTCTAAAATATTCCTTCCCGACAATATTCAAAAGCAAAAACCAAAGACAAAACCGAAACATGGGCCGGGAACAGCACCGGTAGTCCCTCTTGAACAAATGGAAAAGTCCTATATCCTCAACGTTTATAATCAAACCGGAAACAACAAGTCTCAAACCGCAAAACTGCTCGACATTGCTCTGAATACCCTCAGAAAAAAACTCAAAATCTATGGTGTGAAGTAAGGGCCCGCTCAAATATAGATGATCAATTTTTGCATAGTTTAAAGATAATTATTTGATAATACTAAGGATTTTGTATTTAGATATGCAATTTCTGCATATCTTCACGACCCGGTTACCACCCGGCAGGATATCTTTCCGTCTGGAATTTTATCGATCCATCCTTTTGATTATTCAGCACTTATCACCCTTTTCCCGCTATTCTTTCCTGATGGCATACTTAATGCTTTAGAAAAGCAGAAATCTTTAAAACCGGAATTTAGGGGAAAAGTTACCATGGATTATTCAAACAAAGCCTATGACCAATATAAGAGAATCCGATTCGGAAGTACGGATACCTTGCCTTCTGAAGCGTTTTTTAATCCCCAGGATGTGAAAGTCGAGATCCTGGAAAAGCACGGTAATCATCGAAACACACCTGCAGAGATTATATCATTCAGGGAAATTTTAAATTCAGGCCACCACAAAACAGAAAATAAAAATCCGGTTAACTTTTCTGGAATTATCGGTAGAAACAGAAAAATGATCGAGGTTTTTCGGCAAATTATCAATGTTGCCGAATACGATTATCCTGTTCATATTTTCGGTGAAACCGGCACGGGAAAGGAGCTGGTTGCGGAAGCTATTCATCAGACAAGTTCCCGCAAGGACGGGCCTTTTGTACCGATCAATTGTGGAGCTATGCCGGAAGGGCTTGTTGAAAGCGAACTGTTTGGACATGTGAAAGGCTCTTTCTCCGGTGCCATTCGTGATAAAAAGGGAAGACTTGAACTGGCGGACGGTGGCACAATTTTTTTGGATGAGATTGCTGAACTTTCAAAGCACATGCAGGCAAAGCTCTTGCGTTTTCTTCAGGATGGCAAATTTGAAAAGGTGGGTGGAGAAAAAACGGTTCGGATCAATGTAAGGGTTATCAGCGCAACCAATAAAAACCTTAAAGAAGAAATGAAAAAAAACAGATTTCGGGATGACCTGTACTACAGAATTAACGTGGTACCCATTTCTCTTCCCCCGCTTCGTGAGCGCAAAAGCGATATTCCGCTTCTGGTCAATCATTTTTTAAAACAGGCGTCCAGACGGTATAACCGGAACTCTGTTGTTGTCTCGCATAGTGCCATGATGTTGCTCACCGAATATAAATGGTCCGGCAATGTCAGAGAGCTTCAGAACGCTATTCAGTTTGCTTTTGTTAAAAGCAGGGGTGATGAGATAACCCCTGATAATCTTCCCATGGAGATTAATGACAACCGCCTTTTTCAAACCGTACGCGGACCTTCACGCAAACTTGACAGAGTTCAAGTCGAGTCCGCCATAAAAAAAACAGGCGGCAACAAGGCAAAAGCGGCAAGGCTTCTTAATGTCGGGCGGGCAACCCTTTATAGGTTTATTAACGATTATCCCGAGTTGCAAGAAAAGATCTGCGCATATGGAGATTAAAGGATTGGATATGGATTTTGTAAAGGAAGATAACCTGTGAAAACCATCCTTGTCGTTGATGATAAAAGAGTGCAGCTCAAAACGCTCAGAAGGGGATTGAGAATCAAGGGATACCAGGTTGTTGAAGCAATTAGCGGCAAAGAAGCTCTGGATCATCTGATCAGGGAGAATAAAATTGATATTGTTTTAACAGATTACGCCATGCCGGAAATGAACGGAATAAAACTTCTGCAAAAAATTCGTGAACACAATAAAACCATACCGGTAATCCTAATGACGGCCTATGGTGATGAAGGTCTTGTGGTCGAGGCCATGCATCATCAATGTAACGGATTTATCGACAAGCCTTTTGATATGGATGAGCTTTTGGAAGAAATAAATAATATACTTTTAGGATAACGGGTTAAAGGAGGAATTATGATATCTTCACCCTGTAAAAATTGTCCCAAAAGACATTTGCCGAAAAAAGAGTGTGCAAAGGATTGTAAGCTACTTAACGCGATTCAGGATTTGCAGATGGTGGCGGAAGAAAGCTGTGTCTCGAGCAGGGGCGATTATACTGATGACATCGGATACAGCATACCACAGGCCCTTAGAAGAACTTCTCTGTCTCTACATATTACATGATGCATAAGGGTTGAAAACCGCCCTGTAAAGACATCGGGACCTTTGACAGGTATAGCTGTGGATATGTCTATGATTTTCGCGGATTCTTATGCACAAAAGACCGGTACAGATCAAAAAGAAAATCATTTAATCAGTGCTATATTGAGTTGATTCAGTAAGGTATCAGAAAATTACATTATCGAGACGTGTAAGTGTATAGGAGATTTGTCATGGAAGATCTGTCGATTCTTATTGGTGGAAAAGCGGGTGACGGCATCCGGCAGGCCGGCCAGACCCTGGCCAAACTTTTAAATAGATTAGGCTACCGTATTTTTTTCTATGATGATTATCCCTCACTGATCCGGGGCGGCCACAATTTTTCTATTATAAGGGCCTCAAAAAAGAAAATCCAAGCCCACAATGAAACGGTTGACCTCATCATAGCCTTAAATCAGGATACGGTAGAAAAACACAAACATCGCCTCAACGCCAATGGAATAATTCTCTATGATTCTGAAAAAGTGGAGGCTCAAGGCGTGGGTATTGACTTTATGGGTGTGGTTAAGGAGTTGGAAGGAGCGCCCATTATGAGAAATACAGCCGCCTTGGGGGTGCTGGCCAAAGTGTTGAATATTGACTGGGAGTTACTGGAAAGGGTCATAACAGATACAATAGAAAAAAAACTTGATTTGAATCTTAAGATCGCTCAGTCGGCATATCATCGGGCAGAAAAAGCCGGTTTATCCGTTTCCAGGCTGGATCAAAAAATGCTTCCATTGGTGTCGGGCAACGAAGCCATTGCCCTGGGGGCAGTTCAGGCAGGACTCGATATGTATATCGCCTACCCCATGACGCCCGCATCTTCCATTCTTCACTACCTGGCAGAGCATGAAAATGATCTGGGGGTGGTAACCATACACCCCGAAAGCGAAATTGGCGTTGTCCTTATGGCTCTGGGAGCAGCGTATGCCGGCGCCAAAACCATGGTTGGCACCTCGGGCGGTGGATTTGCTCTGATGACCGAGGCCTTAAGTTTATCCGGTCAGGGTGAACTCCCCATTGTCTTTGTGGAATGTCAAAGACCCGGCCCGAGTACGGGAGTGCCCACTTACACCATGCAGGGCGATCTTTCTTTTGTTATCCATTCCGGTCATGGAGAATTTGTAAAGGTCGTTGTGGCTCCCGGAGATGCTGAGGAAGCCTTTTATCTGACCGGCCTGGCCATGAACCTGGCCTGGAAGTTTCAGATTCCTTGCTTTGTCCTTTCCGACAAACACTTAAGTGAAAGCATATTCAGTTTTGACGCGGATCCGGACAAGATCAAACCCGAAGATCCTCTGCTTTGGGAGAGTCAAGGGGAGTATAAACGATATCTGGATACTCAAAACGGCATTTCCCCCCTGGCCTTTCCCGGTAATTCTTCGGCTACGGTTAAAGCGACCTCTTACGAGCATGATGAATATGGGTTGACCACTGAAGACTCCGAACAAATCGCCAGGATGCAGAAAAAACGTTTACGTAAAAAAAAGACACTGGAGGATGAACTTTCCCGGCATGAGCAGGTAAAGGTTTACGGTAATCTTGAATCCAATACGGTTCTCCTTTGTTGGGGCTCCACCAAAGGATCCTGTGTAGAAGCGGCCGAGGAATTAGGGCTTAAGGTGGTTCAGCCTCTGGTGCTCGAGCCGTTGCCCGTAGAGGCTTTAAAAAAAGCTTTGTCCGATTCGGATAAGATCGTCAATATCGAGGTTAATGCCACCGGCCAACTGGCAGCACATCTTTCCAGTTACGGTATTTGTGTTGACGATATGATTTTACGTTTCGACGGTCGTCCTTTTACAGTAGATTTTCTGATAGATAAAATAAAGGAGGTGCTCTCGTGACAACAGCTAAAGAATTGGAAACCTATGCTCCAAACACCTGGTGTCCGGGATGTGGCAATTTCGGCATTTTAACCTCTATAAAAAAGGTGTTGGCGGATCTCAAAGAAGAAGGCCTCAACCTTAGCAAGGTGGTGCTGGCATCCGGGATAGGATGCCATGCGAAGATCGTCGACTATGTAAATGTGAACAGTTTTTATTCCATTCACGGGCGGGTGCCTCCCCCGATTACCGGAATCAAGCTGGCCAATCCGGATCTGGTGGTAATCGGTCATGCCGGTGATGGAGATGCCTACGGCGAGGGTATTGAACATCTGATTTTCAGCGCCAAGAGAAATATTAATGTGACGTTCATCGTCCATAACAACAGGGTATACGGACTGACAACCGGTCAGTTTACCCCGACCAGCCCCGCCGGCTTTATCGGGCGATCCACGCCCGGGGGAAGCCCTGAAGACCCCCTGAATCCCATCGAACTGATGCTTGCTGCGGGAGCCGGTTTTGTGGCCAGGGGCTTCGCGGGTAAACCAAAGCATCTCCAGCTCTTGATTAAAGCCGGTATCAAACACCAGGGTTTTGCCTTTATCGACGTTCTGCAACCCTGTTTTACTTTTTTTAATACGTATGATTTTTACAACCAAAAGGTTTACGAACTCCCGGATGGGGAGTATGATTCTTCCGATAGAGACGCCGCCTTTGCCAGGGCCCGAGAATGGGCCTATGGAGAAGCTGAGCGCATTCCTATCGGCATCTTTTATCAGGCAGAAAGGCCGACTTACGACGAAAAGCTTTTGAAGGGAAGAATTCCCGGTAAATTAAAGCCGAATAATATAAGATCGATTCTTGAGAAACATATTTAGAGTTTAATGCACCGGAACGTATTGAGAAGTCCCGCGGAAATCGCACATTCTTTTGTCATCAATTGTTTTTTAGTCCCAATTTGTCCATACTTCCGGCAGAGAACGGAATGATGGTGCCGATGATACCGAGGAAACCAATCCCAATGATGGCTGATACCACGGATGCCAAAAGAATTGCCATCTTTGCATAGCCGAGCATGTGAAATGATGAGAATGAAAGATCAGCAATAAACAGGGACATGGTGAAACCGATTCCTCCGAGCATCCCACTTCCTAAAATATGTAACCAATTGACATCTTTCGGCAAAGAACCCGCTCCGCTTTTTACCGCGATATAAGAAAAAAGCAACACTCCCAACGGTTTTCCAAATACCAGTCCGAAAAAAATGCCCAGGCTTACCGTATGTGCCGCGACTTCTGAAAAATTTACGCCATGAAAACTCAGTCCCGCGTTGCTCAGGGCGAAAAAAGGCAGAATCGTAAATGCCACCCATGGATGCAGGGCGTGCATGAGCCGCTGCAAGGGAGTTTCCACGTCGTGGCAGGCCAACTCCAGTGCATGTACGGCATGCATATGTTCTTGATTCAGAAGAATTGAATACCCACAGCTCTGGTCCTCGCACTTGAATTTTTCCATTATTTGATTGACGTTCTGCAAAAAATGATCGGTATCATACCTGCCGCGGGCCGGAATGAACAGAGAAACGATGACACCTGCCACTGTGGGATGAATCCCCGAGCCCAATACAAAAAACCATATGGCAAGTCCCAAAACAGCATAGACCAGTGTCCATCTGATCCAAAGAAGATTGGCCAGGGCAAGGCAAAGGGTAAGTATTGCACAGACAAAGACATAGAACCAAACAATTTCCTTGGTATAGAATATGGCGATAACCAATACCGCACCCAAGTCATCTGCAATGGCAAAAGCGGCAAGAAAGACCCGGAGATTTACAGGCAGCTTGTGTCCGAATATGGCAATGGCACCTAAAGCAAAGGCAATATCCGTGGCCATGGGAATCCCCCATCCGTCCATGGTTGAGGATCCCAGGTTAAAAGCCATATAGATAAGCCCGGGAACCAGCATTCCCCCCAGCGCGGCAATCGCCGGCAGCAAGGCATTTTTAGGTGATGCGAGTTCTCCTACCAGAAGCTCGCGCTTGATTTCCAGTCCCACGGTGAAAAAAAACAGCGCCATTAAACCGTCGTTTATCCAATGGACCAGTGATTTGCTGACATGAAACTCTCCGAAAACCAGAGAAATTTTGGTGTGCCAGAAGCTGTGGTAAGTTTCCGCAAAATTGGAATTGGCCCAAACCAGGGCAATAACCGTAGCAGAAAGGAGTAACACGCTGCTTGCAACCTCTTTTCTGAAAAATTCCTGGGTGGGTCTTAAAATTTGATTGGCAATCAGTTGCCTGGTAACTGCCATATACGTACTTGAGCTCAGCGGCATAATATCTCATTTCCCAAAGGCTGAACAGACCCCATGGGGATCTGTCCGGCAGCGTGTTGAAAACAGGGGGTTACCCATTGGGTAATAATCAAATGTCAGGCGGACTTACTCATTTTATAATTATAACGGTTGAATCTGTGGCATTGGATGTTACTGATCCTTATGCTTCAGGTTATCACAGATTAAATCAACGGCCTTTTCAACCGAGGTTTTTCCCATATCGATAATCAGATCATAAAGGTGTGCCGCGTTCCAGTCTTCATTGAAGTAATGTTCGATGTAAGCCTTTAAATCGCCTTCTTCTCTTTCAATGAATGCTTTTGCTGCTTTATGATCCAGGTTTCTGTTTTGCATAACCTCCTTGATTTTTATTTCCTCATCCTTTATCAGACGAACATGCAGGGTATTGGGGTTTCCCCTTAAGATACACTGGCCGCCCCATCCGAGAATAATCGCATTACCGGCTTCATACACCTTTAAAACCAGCTTTTTCGTGGTTTCATAATAATTCTTGTCGACCAGACAACCATGCTCACGGTCCACCACCTTTTGAACAAGAGAACAGGTATAACGATCGACAAAACGAAGGATTCGAGACTGGGAGGTCTTGCGAAACATCTCTGCTTCGCTTTCAGACACACGAAGTTCCTTGGCAATTTCGGCGAGTAAACGTTCTCCAATATACTCATAACCGAGTCTTTGGGCTGCCTGGGACGCCACCTTTTCGCTTTCGGTTCCAAATTCCTTGCTGATGGTAATTACGGCCATTTAGATACTCCTTTCGATCAATCGTATTCTATAGTAATTTATTAAGCTCCGCTTTTTTCCTCAGCTTATATTTTAATCTTTTCGCATTCTCTGAAAATTTTGTCAAACATAACCACCACGGAATTTTATTTTTACATTGAAAACATGGTCCTATGGGACAGCAATTTTATTAAACTCCCTTTAAAACCCGTTTATAGGAAATTCAGGTCCAATATGGATTTATCATGTCTTCAAATATGGTGAGTGCCGCCTCGGCGCCGTGTCCGGCAGCAGTTACGATTTGCTTGTAACCTCCCGCCACATCACCGGAAGTATAAATTCCCGGGATATTGGTTCGGTATTGATCGTGCCTGATGTAACCTTCCTCGGTAAGCTCAAGTCCTAATTTTTGAGCCAGGCCTACGGCAGGATCGTAGCCAATGGCAATAAAGACGCCGTTTACGGGCAAGGTGGAGAGTTCTTCAGTTTTATTATTGTAAAGCAGAACTTCTTCAACATTGTGTTTTCCCTTGATTTCCTTGACTTGTGTATTGAACAGAATCGGGATGTTGTTTTGAACGAGGTTTTTAACTAAAAAGTCCTGAGCTCTTAAGGTGTCTCTTCTATGGACCAGGGTTACATGAACGCCGATATGATGCATATGAAGGGCTTCGGTAACGGCGCTATTTCCGCCGCCCACAATGATCACTTTTTTATTTTTGAAAAGCGGGCCGTCACATGTGCTGCAATAACTCACCCCATGTCCGGCAAGACGCAATTCTCCGGGCACACCGAGATTCCTGTGGGTGGCTCCGGTCGCCATGAGCACTGCCCTGGTTTTGAACCTTCGTCTGCTGGTTTGAACGAAGATGGGTTTTCCGGGTTCAACCCCAGTAACTTCTTCTCCGGGAAAGATCTGCACATATTCCAATGCATGGGTAACCATGATGTCCACAAGCGTTTTTCCGCCCACCTGTTTAAAGCCGGGATAATTTTCGACAATGGGAGTTGTTGCCACCTGACCCCCGAGAACTCCTTTTTCCACCACCACGGTTTTGAGACCGCTGCGTGATGCATATATACCGGCACTGAGCCCGGCGGGGCCTCCGCCCACGATCACCAGATCGGTTTCAATCTCCTGTTCATCACTTTCAGGTATGAAAACCGCCTGCTGCTCCATTGTATCCAGTGAGAGCATGAAAAGCTCTTCGGGTTGGGCGCCCTGGGCGATCAGGATATCATTGGCATAGGTCTGGGGAACAGAGTGCGCCGAATATTGGGTGGTGAGTTCCGGATTCGCCTGAATATCTATGATCTCAAGAGAAATCAAATCGGGTTTTTCCACCGCCGCTTTCAAGGCGTTCAACGCCTGCTGCGGGCAATACGGGCAACTGGCACTGACAAACACCTTAATATGCCGGGGTTGATCTATTTTCTTTAGTACCTGTAGGGAGTGTTTATTAAGATTGCTCTTCTGTGACCCGATAAGAAGGAGCGCTTCCAGAAAAATGCGTCCCTCTTCACCCATTGGGGCTCCCAGCCAGCGAATATTATAGTGGTCCGGATCTAAAATCAGCGTGGGCGTATGATTGACTTCCCATTTTTGTGCGGTTTCATGGGATAACGTGTATTCGCGCAATACAATTTTATCGGTGATCTGGCGAAAAAAACGTAACGCCTGCCTGGCAATATCACTGAAAACATCATTTTTACCGGGCTGAGCAAATAAAAAAACCGGTATTTCAACATGAATTGCCTGAAACAGTTGGGCAAGTTCTCTCTGAATTTGCTGAATTTGAATATCTTCCCGTTGATCCATTATACTCTCTCGTTTCATTTAGTCTTTAAAAACAAATTTTCCCCCAATAAATCCCGCAATGCCGGCTGCAGCAAGCATGACCAGGTTAATCAAAAGAAATAACCAATTACCCGATGAAGTTGCTGCCTGGGGATCAATGAAAAGCCATACCACCAGAATAACCGCCGTTAATGATACCACGGCGGCGCTAATGATCTTGATTTTAAACAGCCGGGTCAGTCGGCCTCTGTATTTTTTCTGCCATTCGATATACCCTGAAAAAAGGACCAGCGGCAGGGTAAGAACAACAAATATAAGATTGTAAAAAGCTGCTTTACTTAGACCGCTGAAATTAAACACTGCGGCTAAAACAATAAATGTAACAGAAGCCGGAAGGACTCCGTTTGGGATGTGGACCGAAATCGGATGCACATGATGCCTTACCATCAGATCAAAAATCGAGTTTAGTTTGGAGTGGAAAATAGCTGATTCGGGTTTTGACTCCATGCTTTTGTCGTCAGATTCCGGCTGATCCATTTGAGTTTCTACCGGTTTTTCAGAAACAATCTCAACAAATTTGCTTCGATCCGCTCCGCACACCGGACATTCTTCAGGAGGTTCATTCCCCTCATGTATATAACCGCACACCGTACATTGCCATTTTCTCACAGAACCTCCTTTTTACGAATTCATCTTTTTCAGGCCATAAACTATCTTTCTTCCATGGGTACAAAAGCACACTGATCCGGTCCGCAATACTCACCGACATATTGGGAATCGGGACGGTAAAGCACCGGTTTGGATGCAGCACCTCCAAATTGCTCTTCGATAACATGAGCAGCCCAGCCGGAAATTCTGGCCATTGCAAATAAGGGGGTAAAGAGATCCACCGGTATACCCATGTAATAATAAAGAGATGCACTATAAAAATCAACGTTTACATAAATATCCCTGCCTTTTTTCCGTTTAAAGATTTCCTTGCCTTTTTTTTCGAGAATTTTAGACAGGTCATACCATTTAGGCTCGCCCGTACGTTCCCCCATTTTTTGGGACATGGGTGCGAGGATATGCGCACGGGGGTCATCGGTTTTATACACCGCATGGCCCATACCCATGATCTTTCCGCCGGTGTCAAATAAATTGTTCACGTAAGCTTCGACCCGATCAGGGTCAGCATCGCCGATATCAAGGAGCATTTCCATAACCCGTGTGTTCGCACCACCATGTAATTCTCCGGATAAGGACCCCACGCCGGCAGACACGGCAGCGTACATGTGGGCCCTCGTTGATGCAACCTGTCTTGCCGAAAATGTGGAAGCATTAAATGAATGTTCTGCATGCAGAACCAAACACGTATCAAAAAATCCGGCCAATTCATCATCGGGAATTTTTCCGTTGAGCATATAAAGGAAATTGGCTGCATGACTCAAGTTTGGATCCGGATCAACAGGTGTTTTATTGTTACGGATTCGGTCCCAGACTGCAACGATGGTTGGAAATTTTGCGATAAGCTTCTTGGCCATACGAAGCGCCGCCTCAGCGGAATGTTCTCTGGTGTCCGTATCATGGTGCGCCAACATCGCAACCGCCGCCTGGAGGACATCCATGGGAAGTGCGTCTTCGGGTCTCGTTTCAAGGGCTGCGATCACTTCAGACGGTATCCTCCTTTCTCCGGCAAGCTGTTTCTTGAAGGTTTCAAGTTCTTGTTTTTGAGGCAGTCTTTCATATAGAAGAAGATAGGCGATCTCTTCAAATGAAGCCTTTCCCGCCAGATCCTGAACAAGATACCCTCTGTAAATCAATCTGCCGGCAGTACCGTCAACATCGCTGATATTGGTTGTCGCGACTGTAAAACCCCGGAGACCGGTATTTAAGATAGGTTGACAGGTTTCCATGGTACACCTCCATTTCTGTATTTTTTGTTGGAACTCATTACCAATGAAGCAAAATAACCCAAACCAAAATAAAAATCACTGCTTGTTTTCAATTTGTTAAAATCTCATGCTCTGGTGATAATTTACTCTTTTTCTGATAATTAATCAAAATTCGTGCCAAATTTGACGATATAAGAATCAAAACCCGGGTAACCGTAACCAAAGCGCCAGTGGTGAATAAAAACGACATAAATTCTTCAAATCTCGACTATGGATTAATGGAATAGTGGAATACTGGAAGGTTGGTTTTTAAATGGGTAATCGCCATTTTTAATTTTATCGTCATTACAAATTTGATGAATTTGCAAAAAGTCGTCACTCCGGTGAAAACCGGAGTCCAGGTGCTCTGCAACTGATTGAAAAGACTGGATTCCGGCTTCCGCCGGAATGACGGCCTACGGCTCGGAGAGAAAAAGGGATTTTATGACTTTTTGCGAGTTCATCAAATTTCACCATGAACCTATTATTGCATTTTCCCGGAACCCATTATTCCATTTTTCCATTATTCCAATTGGGGCGAAGTCACTCACGTGTTCACATAAGTTAGTGATGTGGGAAACCTGTGGCACAGAGTAGAAAAAACGTCTCATATTTGATGCGTGATACATAGATGTATCATGAGACATGTGTCATAACAGATGATTTTTTTGGGTCAACTTTGTTGATTTTTTTTGAGCATTTGGGACAAAGCCCCACAAATTCAAGGTTGTGGCCTATTATTTCAAAAACAGTTGACTCATAAACCTCATCTTCAATCTGGTTCAGCGGTGCGATTGGAACATCATCCACCCGGTTACATCGTACACAGCGGATATGGTAATGCTTTTTTGTATTCCAGTCAAAACGTTTCAATGAACCGCTAAGTTGAAGCTTCTGAATTTCACCCAATTCGGAAAGAATTTCCAAATTTCGGTAAACCGTACCAAGACTGATCCTGGGCAACCGCAAACGAACCATTTCGTAAATCTCGTCGGCACTCGGATGGGTGTTGACCTTTCGCACCTCTTCTAAAATTATCTTGCGCTGTTGGGTCATCCTCATTTTATTTTCTTTTACCAATTCCTTATCCTTTCAACTTCTGGATGGAACCACTGTTTTCCTTATATCTTTTATGCTGAAAAAAGGTCCATGTCAAGTCTGTATCGGCCTCCTCAAAATTTTCGGTACGATTATTGCAGATCTTTCGGGGTTGACAATACACATTGTGGTACTTATTATTATCAGTAATCGTTACTATTAAAAGTTAAATAATTAACTTTTAATGAATTCCTTAAATAAAAAATCTTTCCAGGAAGGGAGGCAAAATGGAAGAAAAAAAAGTTTTGACCAAGAAAAAAGAGATTATCCCGAGGGATGTCACCATCTGTGAGGCCACTGCACAAATGCTGGAAAAAGCCAAAAGAGACGGTGTAGAAACCGCATTTGACCGGGCGGCCAACATGAAAGCATGCCCCATTGGTGCGGATTCAGCCTGTTGCAAACATTGTTCCATGGGACCTTGCCGGTTGAGTTCTAAAGATCCCTATGGAAAAGCAGGTGTTTGCGGTGCAACCATTGACACAATTATGGCTCGTAATTTTGCACGAATGGTTGCTTCCGGAAGTGCCGCCCATACGGACCACGGAATGAGCATGCTCGATCTTTTTCGTGAAGTGGTAAAGGGGAATATCACGGATTATAAAATTAAGGACCCAAACAAGCTTAAGGACGTTGCAACTTCCATCGGCATTGAAGTTGAAGGGCGCGAGATTCAGGATATTGCAATGGATCTTTACGAAGAACTGGAACGTACCTATACCCAGGTGGAAGGGGAAATTCCCTTTGCCAAACGGGTTCCTGAAAAAACACTGGATACCTGGCGAAAACTTGGTATCGTCCCCAGGGGAGCCATGCGGGAGATCATGGAGCTGATGCATCGGACTCACATGGGTGTGGATCAGGATTATAAGAATATTACCACTCAGATCAACCGTACCGCCCTTGCCGACGGATGGGGGGGATCCATGGTGGCCACGGAGATATCCGACATTCTATTCGGAACCCCGACTCCGGTCAGTGTGGAAGTGAACATGGGAGTTCTTAAAGAAGACCATGTCAATGTTATCGTTCATGGCCATGAACCCAATCTTTTTGAATCCATGCTCGTGTCTGTCAATAAGCCCGCCCTCATTGAAGAAGCCCGGAAAGCCGGGGCCGCGGGTATCAATCTGGTGGGAATGTGCTGTTCAGGTGCGGAAATGATGTCTCGTCACGGCATTCCCCATGTAGGGAACTTTATGTCCACGGAAGCCGTGCTCGTCACCGGTGCGGTGGATGCGATGACCGTGGACGTCCAGTGCATCAAACAGGGACTGGCCAAGGTGGCTGAATGCTATGGAACCCATCTCATCACCACCAATCCCAGATGTCATATCGAAGGCGCACAGCACATTGCGCTGGATGAACATAATCCAAGTGCCTGCACCGACGAAATCGTCATCAAGGCCATTTCCCGGTTCAAAAACAGAACCGGAGAAATAGAAATCCCAAGAATTAAGAATATCGGGGTCCACGGGTTTTCCCACGAGTACATCAACTACATGCTTGGGGGATCCTTTCGAGGGTCTTATACCCCACTCAATGACAATATCATCAACGGCAGGATCCGTGGAGTTGCCGGCGTGGTGGGTTGCACCAATCCTAGAGTCAAACATGACTGGGTCCATGTGGAACTGGTTAAAGAATTAATCAAAAATGACGTCCTGGTCCTACTGACAGGATGTGCCCAAATTTCCCTTGCCAAAGCCGGATTGACCGCTCCGGAAGCCGCAATCCTCGCGGGTCCCGGACTGCAGGAAGTATGTGAGACCGTGGGTATGCCCCCGGTCCTGGGTATGGGGTCTTGCGTGGATAACAGCCGGATTCTGATTGCAGCTTCTGCCATGGTTAAAGAAGGGGGTTTGGGACATAGTATCGCCGAGTTGCCCGTAGCCGGTGCCGCACCCGAATGGATGAGTGAAAAAGCCATAAGTATCGGACAGTACTTCGTTGCCTCGGGCGTATTCACCGTTTTTGGGGTAACATTCCCCATTGTTAACGAAACGAAATTCCACAAGCTTCTGTTTGAGGGACTTGAACAGCAGGGTTTGGGCAAATGGGGATTTTCCCCCGATCCCAGGGAAATGGCCCGCATGATGATTGCCCATATCGATAAAAAGAGAAAAGAGCTTGGCATTGATAAGGCCAGAGAAAGGGTCCTCATGGATATGGATGATCGTCGGAAAATTGAGGCCGCTTAATAGAAAGGTTAAGAACAAAAAGCATAACTCTCTAATAATGCATTAATAACAAACGGGGCTCTCAATTCCGGAGCCCCGTTTTAGTTTTACATTGAAAACCTGGTCCTTTGGGCCAAGTCAAAAATAGATGGCTCCGGGGATAACCAAAGCCTGGTTTCTTATCGCGACCCCGGTTTCCGTGCTTATTTAGTGTCCGACATTACTTCCGGATAGTCGGATAAAAACCGATATAACGTGGCCCGGCCCACACCAAGAAGCCGCGCTGCCTTTGCTTTATTGCCCCCGCTTTTTACAAGCGCTGAGGTTACCCTCTCAAGACTAAGTTTCCGAGAGTGCCCCCGAGAAGTTCCAATCACATCATGTCTGTAAAGTTCAACGGGAAGATCTTTGGGTAAAATCTTCCGGCCCCTGCATTTAACGATGGCAAATTGAATAACGTTTTCAAGCTCCCTGACATTGCCCGGCCAGTGGTAGTCCATCAACAGGGAAACGGCCTCATCGGAAATGTCCGGATTAGTTTGTCTGCCATCCTTTACAATCCTTCTGAAAAAATGGTCAATAAGAAGCGGAATATCGTTTTTTCGCTCTCTGAGGGACGGCAGATAGATGGGGACTACAGCAATACGGTAGTATAGATCATCGCGGAAATTACCCCTTTTTACTTCGTTTTTCAGATCCCGATTGGCGGCACTGATAATACGGACGTCCACGGATTTGGTTTTTTCGTCACCCACCCGCTCGAATGTTCCTTCCTGGAGTACTCGCAACAGTTTTGCCTGCATATCCCTGGGCAAATCCACCACTTCGTCCAGGAACAGGGTGCCACCGTCCGCCAGTTCAAAACGACCTTTCTTATCCCGCAGCGCCCCGGTAAAAGAACCTTTCACATGTCCGAACAATTCGCTTGCCAGCAATCCCTCGGGCAGTGCACCACAGTTGACCGGCACAAAGGGTTTTTTTGCACGAAGGCCCTCGTTGTGAATCGCTGCGGCAACCAGCTCTTTCCCGGTCCCGCTTTCTCCCTGGATAAGAACAGGAACATCGACTTCCGCAACCTCCCTTATGGTTTCGAATAGCTCCTGCATCTTGACATCGCGCCCGATGATCCCGGCAAAGCTCTGATCTGTTTTCAGGCGCCTCCGAAGGGTGTTCAATTCGGTCATGTCTTCAAGAATAATAACCGCCAGCCGTTTCCCTCCATGGTCGAAGGGAGCAGCGCTGATAAGTAACTGCAAATTTCTTGTCTTACCGTCGACCAGCAGCTGAAGCGATGCCTTTTCCCTGTGTATTTGATTCCCTGAAAGCGCCTCAAGCGCTGTGCTGCGAACTCTACAGTTGACACATTCTTCAGCAAACCCACAGCCTTTCGGGTTTTTAAATGCATTCACGCATTTTAACGCTTCGCCGCCGCGCTGATCTATTATCTCTGCTCCGGAAATTCCAAAAGTCTGTTCCAGCACGTTGTTCACCGCCAAAATTCGTCTGTCCCCGTCAATGATCAGAACTCCGCAGGGAATCGATTCAAACAGGCTTTTTAGAAATCCTTCCTGATTTAAAATTTCTAAAATGGGTTTCATTTTTAAAAAGATAGTCCCTGTTCAAGGGCTTAAGGTTCAAAGGGGTTCATTACCAGTTTGTTAACTGCTATCCAAGACTTTTTGGTTTCAGGTGTCAGGTTTCAGGTATCAGCCAATTCGTTTCTTACTCCTGACACCTGAAACCTGACACCTGAAATCTGATTGCAAGGCTTTCGCTCAAAAAATGAATAAGTTAAGTGGTGAAAAGCATTTTAACAAATCGGTAATGCTCCCGGTAGAGGGTTTAGCCGGGCTGCTTTAAGGTTTGGCATTTCATATGCAATTCTGCTTATTTTCGTGCTGGTTTCAAGCTTGCCCGCTAGTGTACTATTTAAGGGAAAAAAAGCCTAAAGCCTCATGAACTTTATGGTTACCATAACCGATTCGCGTGCACTTTGGGAAGTCCCGCGGCCATGATTTTGCCGACGACCGCTGCAATATCATACGGAACAAATCTTACTTCAAGGGAATCCTCCGATGTATTCCAAATCACGTATTTTGCATTGTTATTGCCGTCTCTGGGTTGTCCCACACTGCCCACATTGATGATATATTTTCTGTCGTTATCCAAATGTGTTATAATTCCTTCTTTCAGAGGAATACGCTGGGATACCTTTCCGTCAAACGCGATGAGTTTCAGTTCATGGGTATGTCCCACAAAACAAAGTCTTTCTTTCATTTTTCCGAAAGTTTGATTGAGGGTGTCGTTGGCAACCTGAAATAAATAGATGTCCGTGGAATCCGGGGGAAACCCGTGAACAAATCGGCTTTGGTAAATCACCAAAGATGCTTTCATCCCGCGTATGTAATTAAAGGATTCCTCGGACAGCAGGGTCATTGTTTTTTGCAAAGATTTTCGGGCGGCGGGATTAAACCAGTCCAAATGCGAGCAATCCGTTACTGCCTGCTCATGATTTCCCATAACACAGGGAATATTGCGTTTTCGAATCTGTCGAATCACCTGTTCGGGCTCAGGTCCATACCCGACATTGTCCCCCAGGCAAACAACGGCATCAATACCCGAAGCGTCGATATCGCTCAAGACTTGTCCAAACGCATCCAGATTACCATGAATATCTGAAATAATTGCGGTTTTCATATATTAGCAGTCCGTTGCCGGTTGCGGGGTGTCGATTTTAGAAAGTTCAACTATAATCTGTTGATTTTAAACGAAATCGGCTGACCCCATAGTCAGGGAATTCGTTCGACCTTAAGAGTATTGGTACGACCACTTCGGCCATGGGGGGGTGTACCGGCAATAATTACAATTGTGTCTCCTTTTCCTGCGAGACCGTAACGGTGTACCTCATTGATCGCAACGGCAACGATATCGTCCGTTTCTTTTATTATTTTGGATAGCGCGCTTTGCACTCCCCAGGTCAGGGCCAGTCGTCGCTGCACTTTAAAAGATGCAGCCAGGGCCAGCACGGGCTGGTGAGGCCGGTGGCAGACCACCCGGCCGGCGGTCATGCCGGAGGAGGTGTAGGCCACAATGGCTTTGGCGGATACCGTGTTGGCTACCAAATTGCCGGCGTGCGCAACGGCCGGCTCAATTTCCCGGGGCGGGCTAAACGGCAGGGCACCGGACAACTTACCCTCAAACCAGGCCGTCTCGGTGGAAACGGCAAGCGTTGACATGATGGCCACGGTTTCAACCGGATACCTCCCGATGGCCGTTTCAGCGGACAGCATCAGGGCGTCAGTGCCGTCTAAAATAGCGTTGGTTACATCTGTGGCCTCGGCCCGAGTGGGTTTGCGCATGTCAATCATGGATTCGAGCATTTGGGTGGCCGTGATTACCGGAGTGGCAGCGCTACGGCAAATGTTAATTATGTGTTTTTGGGCAATGGGCACTTCTTGCAAACTCATCTCCAAAGCCAGATCCCCCCGGGCCACCATAACCCCATTGGCTTCCCGAACAATTGCCTCAATATCATCTAAAGCATTCTGTCGTTCAATTTTGGCGATGACCTGAATGTCTGATCCTTTTTGGGACAGATAATCTTTCAACTGACGCACATCATCGGCACACTGAACAAAAGACAACGCCAGAAAATCAATATCTTGCGTAACGGCAAAGTCAATATCACCGTAATCCTTCCGGCTGATTGACGGCAGGCTGACCCGCAGCCCCGGAAGATTAATGCCCCGGTGGCTGGACAGCTTATCTCCCTGGAGTATGCGACACCATACGTTGCCGTTGATTTCAATTTTTTCCACCTCAAGCTCGATGTTTCCGTCATCAAGTAAAATCAGGCTGCCGACTTTTACATCTTTGGCCATGTCGGGGTAACTTACGGAAATAAACTCATGGGTTCCTGCTGATTTTTGCGGGGTCAAACAAATTTTTTGATCTGTTTTTAAGTCAACACTATCTCCTTGAATTTCTCCCACGCGAACACGAGGGCCGCGCAAATCGCCGATAATGGGAACAGGAACTCCCGTTTCCCGGCTTAATTTCCGAATTTGTTTGATCAGAGGATCCAGGTAATCGTGGCTGCTGTGAGAAAAGTTAATACGGACTACGTCTAAGCCGGCCAGTATCATCTTGCGCAGCGTGTCTTCCTTGTCGCAGGCCGGACCCAGTGTGGCAACAATCTTGGTTCTTTTAGAAGGACGTTTTGTGTAGGTTTTGATTGCCATATCCACCTATTCGAGTTTGTTGATTGTATAGCCGGATCTTTTCAAATGATCGATAATTCCGTCTGTTCCGATCAGGTGTGCTACACCCACCAGAATAAATTCATTTTGGGAAGTTTGAAGATAGTGTTTAATTTTTGACAGCCATTCATAGTTTCTTTCGGCGATTAAGGTTGAATAAAGATTCGGAAAATCCTTTTTCATGGGTGCGATGTAGAGCTGATAAAGTTTATCCTCATCACCTTGCCTCCAAGCCGCAATGAGGTCACTGATTATTTGCCTGGTTTTCTTTAAGTCTTTAATTGAGTGTTCAATGAAATCATCCTCGCTACCTTCGCCCATGGATACAACAAATTCGATTTGTTTGGTAATGCTTTCTAACCCTTCAATCTTTTTTCCTTCCATCGTTGCCATATGGTGAAAATAATGGTCAACACCGGCTTGATTGATACCCAGGTTCTGCAACTCCAGGCCAAGCAACGTTAAAACAACCATGGACGGCTTTAATTTGTTCAATGAAAGGACTGGAATTCCCAAACCTTCACAATATTTTTTTAAAAAATCGTAAGTCCGGGGCGATAACACGTTGTCAAGACTCAACTCATCGTTATAAAAGCCTTTTTTGATTATCATCTCCTGGGTTTCCGGACTATTCAACTCTTCAAGTTGAGTTTCGAAAACAATTACATCAGAATCCTGGTATGCTTTTACAAATTCCTCCGGCAAAGGATAATCAAATTTTCGCAGTATATGACAGGTCCCTCCTATGTATGTTACGGAGTTATGCAGCTGAACCTTCCATAAAGAAGTGTCTGCCGAAACAGACAGGCACAGGATCAGATTAAGAATAATTCCCGATATTAAATTTTTCATAGTTCCCCTTTGATGTCGTGAGAATGACGGAACCAAGCCATGAGATTCCCGTTAAACTCTGAATTATGAATTCATCTGGATTTGATTTAACCCGTGTCTGCTATTCTTGCGAGAATGCGCCAGATTCTGTCCATCCATTCAAAATGCTCCGGCTTCATCAGGCAAGACCTGAGGCAGGTGACGGCAGGCTCATCAAAGTTGACACCAGGCCAGTGAGGCCGGACCAACTCCGCGGGCAGATCTACCAGCGCCAGATGCAAATGGGCCTTGGCGGCCAGATCAAAACAAGCTCTGGAACGTTTAGAGATTGTACTGCTATTGGATGCCCGGGGAGCCCAGACAATAATGTCCAGTTCGGGAGGAAACACGGTTAAGAACCGGTTGTCTTCCTTTAGGCGTTGAAACAGGGCGCATGCCGTATCCCGGCACCGGGCCAGGCCCTGGGCGAATTCCCCGGATTTTACCAGGGGCATAAGCTTCAAGGTGGCCCAAAGACCCACTGCCGAGGCACCGGGTCGGGAACACTCCAGACTTATCTCTCCCAGGTGCAGTTCATTTGAGCTGAAATAAGTATAGGGCGAGTCATGCTTGTAAATGGTACCGACGGCAGGGTCGCGAAATAATACACAGCCGCATCCATAGGGCTGTAATCCGTGCTTGTGGGGATCCACAACAATAGAATCCACCTTATTCAGACAATCGAAAGAGGCTTGTGCCTCGGAATCAAGATTATCAACCAGTGTAAAATAGCCGCCATAGGCAGCATCCACGTGCACGCGGAACCCATAATAGTGCTGAAGATCAAGGAGTTCATGCAGAGGATCCACCGAACCGCAACCGGTTGTTCCAAGGGTTGCCACCACAGTGCCGATGTCTTCCTGACGGAGGAGTTTTTCCAGCGCACTAAGGTCCATTCTGGCACAGGTGTCAACGGGAACGGATGTAAAATCGAGTTGCAGTACATCAGAAATACGACGGTGCGTATAGTGCGCCTGGCTGGATGCAACAATTTTCCGGCCCGGATGGAGCCTGCCGGCAATCCAAAGTGCCTCCATGTTCGCCATGGTTCCCCCTCCGCAAAGATGCCCGAGATGGTCTTTCCATCCGTACATATGCGCAATTTGAGCAACAGCCTCCTTTTCCATCTCAGAACTGGCACGTCCTCCCTCCAACGCATGATTGTTGGGGTTGATCCACATGGCCAGAGCGTATGCCAAACGTGCAATCGAATGCGGTGGTTTAAGCATCTGACCGGCATACAGAGGATGCGGGTATGGGTAGTTATCCCGCATGCGCTCTGTGACTTCTCCTAATACCCGCTGCATCCTTTTCAAGTCAACTTTTGGCGTGAATTCAGGTAACTTGCGGAATCCTTCATCCAGATGCTTCAAAGATTCGTATAGCAATTCAAAGCTCTCGAGTTCTAAAGTCATGGTATAAGCTCCCTGGTCTTTCTATATCGCTTCGGGGGACAAGGGCTTACACCGGCCCTGGCCCTGGCGTTGAACGACACTATTTGGCGTCCATTCGGAAATGGTAGATTTTGGTTTCCGGTATGGATGGACACTGTTTTATATTTATGACACAACCATCGTAAAAAGTCCAGATCCGGCCCGACGGAGATCCGGGTATTGGTAAGGCTCCCTTTCCAAGAGAAACACGCCGTGGTTAGGCTGGAGAAAAATCAAATGCGTTTACTCTGAACGGACCCGCTTAAAGAAAAAGTATTGAGATATTAAACGGCTTTTATTATTATATTCGGGATATAACATTACCGGTCTTAGCGGGCGCTCTTTGTGCGATACCGTCGATAGACATTAAGATACATGTAGCGATATTTATCAACGATATGAATTAAAGACACAAATGGAACCTACAATTGACCTTCCACATGAGATGATCAACGATTCCCAGCGCAAATGGGATGCATTCTCCAATGCTGCAAAGCACGCCAATATTTTTTTGCGGGATGATTCCGAGTTTATAGAAGTTTTAAAACGGGTCTTTGCTTTTAGCAATTTTATAGCCAGAAGTTGCATTCAGAACCCGGCCATGCTGGCCGACCTCGTTCAAAGCGGTGAACTTTACGGACAGTCTCCGGCCGATTATTACAATTACAAGCTTCAAAAGGATTTGTCGAGACTGTATAAACCGGAACAAGTGGACAAACTATCCTCTATTCTTCGCAAGTTTCGACTACGTGAAATGATTCGGATTGCCTGGCGTGACCTTGCAGGATGGGCCGATCTTTCCCAAACCATGGCAGATCTTTCTGCCCTGGCCGAGGTTTGTATCCATCAGGCTCTTTTGCTTCTTTATGAATGGGCGTGCCGGAAATACGGCATTCCTGAAGGAAATGACGGTTCACCGCAGTGCCTTGTTGTTTTAGGAATGGGAAAACTCGGCGGCGGGGAGTTAAACTTTTCCTCTGACGTGGATCTTATTTTTGCTTATCCTTCAGCGGGTCAAACCCGTGGCGTATCCGACCCAATCAGTAATGAAGAATTTTTTGTGCGCCTTTGTCGGGAGTTGATAAAAACAATCGGTTCCTGCACTTCAGACGGCATCGTGTTTCGGGTGGACATGAATCTTCGACCCTATGGTGACATCGGTCCTTTGGTTATGAATTTTGATGCCATGGAGGCATATTACCAGGAACAGGGGCGGGAATGGGAACGATACGCATGGATCAAAGCCAGAGTCGTTGCGGGTGATAAAAGAGCCGGCGCTCAACTTATGGAGAAACTTAACCCTTTTGTATATCGCAGATATTTGGACTTTGGCGCCTTTGAGTCTTTAAGAAATATGAAGGAAAAAATCTCTCTTGAAGTAAAACGCAAACACATGTCACACAATATCAAGCTCGGTCCCGGGGGAATCCGTGAAATTGAATTCTTCGGTCAGATATTTCAGCTTATACGGGGAGGCGTTGCCCCTGCGCTTCAGGAACAGGGTCTTGGAAAGGTATTGAAGGCTCTTGCCCGAGAAAACTATATCCCTCAAAAAGCATGTGATGAACTTACCCGCGCATATGAATTTTTGCGCAACACGGAGCATCGTCTTCAGGAATTTTCAGATCGGCAGACCCATGAGATTCCCGAAGAACCGGTTGCAAGAATTCGTCTGGCCGCATCCATGGGATTTTGGGATTTTGAATCCTATGCCCGTTGTCTCGAACAACACAGGAGAATTGTACACGATCATTTTAACCAATTGCTGGGAACCGGGGATTCAAGGCGTTTCGATGAACAGGGCGAAAAAATTGAAAGCGGGTTGCAAGCGGTATGGCAGAATGTATTAGAAGACGATCAGGTCCGGAAGGTGCTTGCTGAAGCGGGTTTTGAAAATCCGGATCGTGTGATGCATCTTTTAAATGATCTTCGGAATGATCCGGAAACACGGTTACTCAGCAGCTACGGCCGGAATCGCCTGGACAAACTCATCCCGGTTATACTGAAAGTCATTGGCCGGTCTGAACAATCTCTTGTTGTTTTGAGTCGAATCGTAGACCTGATCAAAGCCATTGAGCGACGAAGCAACTACCTGGCGCTTCTGCTGGAAAATCGAATTGCTATTGTGCACCTGGTTAAGCTGGCCGCTGCCAGTTCATGGGTGATCTCATTTCTGGCGCGCCATCCCGTCCTCCTGGATGAACTTTTAGACCCCCGTACGCTTTATCTGCCTCCGGAAAAATCGGATCTTGAAGAGGAGATACGCAAAAAGTTCGATTTAATACCTTCTGTGGACCTTGAGGTTAAGATTCAGGAATTATGTATTTTTAAACAGGCGAACATATTGCGTGTGGCCGCAGCAGATGTCACAGGTGCTGTTCCGCTGATGAGGACCAGCGATCATCTTTCCGAAATTGCAGAAACGGTTTTAAATAAGGTTGTGGCACTGTCTTGGGACCATCTTGCTCAAAGACACGGGACTCCAAACTGTGAACTGGATGGTGAAAAGATTGGTAAAGGATTTGCGGTCATTGCCTATGGAAAGCTTGGCGGATTTGAGCTCGGATATGGATCGGACCTTGATCTGGTTTTTCTTCATGCCGGAACCCGGGGGCAGACCCGTGGCGGCAAGTACCCTATAGATAATGCCCAGTTTTTTGCCCGGCTGGGACAGAGAGTCGTTCACATTTTAACCGCACATACGCCTTCCGGCGTCCTGTACCAGCCGGATATGCGGCTGCGGCCCAGTGGGAGTTCAGGCATTCTGGTCAGCCACATCCAAGGGTTTAAAGACTATCAAATGAACAAAGCCTGGACATGGGAACATCAGGCCATTATCAAGGCAAGATTCATAAGCGGTGATCGTCGGATGGCCCAACGCTTTGATCAGATACGAAATCAGGTGCTGTCCCGGCCCAGAATCATGAGCAAGCTTCAAGAAGAGGTTGTGGATATGCGCGACCGAATGCGCAGAGAACTCTCAGCCCATGAAGCGGAAGTTTTCGATCTCAAACAGGATACGGGCGGAATTGTTGATATTGAATTTCTGGTTCAGTATCTGGTGCTTTTAAAATCCAGTGAATATAACGAACTGACCCGGTGGACCGACACGGTTCGTCTTCTCGAAACCTTGAACCAGACCGGTATCATTGAAGCTCATGTCGCCCACTTTCTCAAAGTTGCCTATCTGACCTATCGGGCGGCGGTTCACCAACTCAGCCTCCAGGAAAAATCTGCCAAAGTTCCTGAGATTAAATTTTGCAACTTACGGAAAAAAGTCGAGAAAATCTGGGATGATTTTATGCATTAATCCTAGTTTTTTACAAATCTCTTTTAATCCTGTTGCAAATTTAAAAGGCAGAGCTAATGCTAACTCTGCCTTTGCCGCTTTGAAAGCTTTTTTTGTTTCAAAGCATTACATGAAAAACTAGAAAGAGAAATTAAAAACAGGAAAGAACTTAAGGGGTTCTCCGCGCCAGTTGAAATTGAGCACGCCGATTTGAAGACCATTAAGAATTTCCGTATAGTTGACCGCACCGATGGCCAGACCGCTGAACTTTTTCGTGTGATTGATGGCAGCCACCTGCATTCCACGGAATGAATTTCCGTAATTATAGCCCCCTATCTGGAGACCGGTGCCAGAACCATAGACCACGTTTGCCAGGCTGGTTTGCCAACCTTTGAAATCACTCTCCACAATATTTACCAGACCGAACTGGACACCGGCACCAGAACCATAGACCACGTTTGCCAAACTGGTTTGCCAGCCCTTGAAATCGGCGCCCACAATATTTACCAGGCCAAGCTGGAGACCGGTCATGTTGCCTTTGGCATGGTTGCCGAGACCGATGTCAAGACCCGTCATATCCTGGTTAACACCATAGATCAGGTTTAAACGGAACCCCTTGATGGAGGTGTCGGAATCAAAGATCTGAACAGGGTCAAACAGTGAAAAGTTCACGGCTTTGGTATCACCGGCCAACGCCGGATTGTGAAAACAGAAGATGATTAAAGCGATAGCCATTAAACCAATAGACCATTTCTTCATGACTTTTTCCTCCTTTGCTCATATGAATGTAAGTGTTTTTGTACTCCGGCTTTTCGATTCATTGCCAAAAACTCTTTTTACACCAGAGTTCAGCTTTCAGGACAGTCTGTTAAAAGAATTATTTTATCATCGCAAACCCTCTGACCGCTTGCGGGCTGTGGGTCTGACAATCAATTATCTTGAATATAAAGCAATAAATATGCCAATTGAGATTGGATTCAGGCTGCCCGTCAGGATTTGCCAGTTGCCGGATAAAACAGGGTTGAATTGAAGTTTGAGTTTAAAATTTTTGTTGTCGTCCAACCGTCAAGCTGTTTAAAAGCTGAACAGCATAACTGTTTAAATATTGAATAGTTGCTATCAATGTTTGAACAGAAATTAAACAAGTATTGGAAAACAGTGACGGATGATTCGATTCAGGAGGGGGTCATAATTATGGACACAAAAACGTCATAAGTTCGATTACCAGGGCGATTGAAACAGCTGCCGGGCATTCTAAAACAAAAGGTCCTTGGGGAAACTCTGTACGACATTAAATTGCAATGTCTGCATATTCTGGCATTATATTTGCTGTTTATTTATACAGGATATTTGGCGAGGTAAACATGAAGCCATATGTATTTATATTCATTTTGTCGGGAAGCATTTTGTTCTTATCCGGAAATGTTTATTCCCTGAATTTAAATGATCAGGTGGATAAATATTCTTTAACTACCTATTCATTTGCGTTTGCCAAACAGAACCGCAACGATCATATTGATTTTGCCTGCCATAGCACGATTTCCGGTTCTTTTCCCTTGATTAAGTCCAACAGTTCCTGCGGATTCATCCACACTTTTAATCAGAGTATGACAACTATTCCCATGCAACATATAGAAACCAATAATTTTTGTAAGTTTACGGATGAAGTGCGTGAGTGTTTGATATCACGGCTTAGCTCCCTGATCAGCAGAAATAAAACAGATTCTAAAATAACACTGATTTGCCATCCAAAATTACTTTTCGCTTTCTATCTTCATCGAGAAGGTAACCCTGTATGGGCCAGTAAAGATGGGTTGAACCATGCGGCGAAAATTCTCATAAAGACCATTAATGAAGCAGAACATGAAGGACTTGATTCCGAAACCTACCATCAGAAAGATATTTTGAACATAGTGTCTGATATTAAGCACGGCATAATGTTACATACACCTGAACCTGCAAAGGTGGCGGAACTTGATTTACTCTTAACCGATGCTTTTTTTTCATATGGATTTCATCTGTCACAAGGGATCGTAGATCCTTATTCCAACAAACTGAACTGGTACGTAAAAAAACCAAAGAAAAATCTGGGAAAGATTTTTCAAACCGTGTTGTATGATAACCAAATGGAAGTGTTTGTTGATTCTCTTCAGCCCCGTCATCTCGGATATCTAAGATTGAAACAGGCATTATTAACATACCAAAATATTAAAAAATCGGGTTGCTGGCATGAATTACCTGCCGGGGGGACACTTCAGAAAGGCGATTATGGAACGCGGATTGTCGCTTTACGATTACGCCTGATCAAGTCAGGTGATCTGAAAGACTCAACCCACAGCCATCCGGACTGTTTTGATGAAGTTTTGGAAGATGGAGTCAGAAGGTTCCAGGCAAGACACGGGCTTAAAGTTGATGGAATTGTGGGCTCAAAGACACTCTTCGCACTGAATGTTCCCGTGGAAGATCGTATTAGACAAATCAGATTGAATATGGAACGCTGGCGTTGGCTTCCTCAAGATTTAGGGGACTGCTATATCATTGTTAACACAGCCAATTTTAAACTCAGTGTTATTGAGAACAAACAGTCAATAAAGTCAATTAAGGTTATTGTCGGAAAAATGAAGCGGCGCACTCCTGTTTTTTCACGAGAAATAATATATCTTGAATTGAATCCTTATTGGAATGTTCCCCACAAAATTGCCCTGAATGATATATTACCCTGTATTAAAAAAAACCCTTGCTACCTGGGTGATCATAACATCCGGCTTTTTGAAAACTGGCGGGAAAATGCAAGGGAGCTGAACCCTGAATCCATTGATTGGGATAAAATAACCAGAAAAAACTTTGTCTATAAACTCCGCCAGGATCCGGCAAGTTCAAATGCCCTTGGCCGAGTAAAATTTATTTTTCCAAATGAGTTTGGCGTATATTTACATGATACGCCGGCTCACAACTTATTTAACATGACAACACGCACCTTTAGTTCCGGTTGTATCCGTATTGAAAAACCCCTTGAACTTGCAGCCTACCTGTTACAAAATAATTCAAAATGGAGTCTCGAAAAATTAGTTGCTGCGGTCGGACGAAAAAAAAACATAATAATAATTTTGTCAAAGCCCATTAAGATTTATGTTCTCTACTGGACAGCCTGGGTTGACAAGGATGGAGTTGTCAACTTCAGAGATGATATATATGGCAGGGATCGCCGGTTGAATATGGCGCTTAACCGGAAAGCGACTTCTCCGAAAATATTATACGGAAAAAATTCAGCAAAAGAAATTTTTTCATTCCTGACATTGCCGGTATCCAATCGTTCCCACATCCATATGAATAAAATTGGAGCACGGGTGGCAGGCAACCCCGAGAGGTAATCAAAAAGGCATCTGAGCTTGAAGAACTCTGCAAGAATATGGCCGGAAAGGAAATGGGGTGTTATATTCAAAGGTCCAAAGAAATTTTGCTGAACTCTGTATTCACATTACCGTAACCCGAATCAAGGGATTTTTTACCCGGTCCGCACCCATGTCTTGCGCATAAAGGATCCGCGAAAATCCTCGACATATCCACGGATATGCCTGCGGTTTTCGCGAACCTGTATGCATCAAGACTTAACACCTCTCTTCACAAAACATCTCACAGGGTGCAAATCACTTTTACGACACAACACTCACCGGGACACCTTCGTAGGGGGTTCTTCTCTTGGATTTAAGCTCCCGGGGGTCCCGCATGGTCTTTAAAATTTCAATGCTGCTTTTCAATCCCCTGTTAAGCCGGCACATGTCAATGGCCATCCCGGCAACCTGCCCCACTGCCTGAATAAAATTCACATCCTCCAAAGTAACTTCCCAAGGTTGAGCCGTGTAGACTCGTAAAGCACCAATCACATTGCCCAGACTCGTGATCGGAACAGACAGTATTGAGGCGATCCCCTCTTTTTTCGCCGCTTCAGGATACTGAAGCCTGGGATCGTCACTGACATCATAAACCGCCACAGGCCCATCTTCCAGGGACGAAGCAATGGAACGTAAAGCGCTCAAAGGACCTTTATTCAAATACTCATCACTCAGGCCGAATGCGGCGGCCAGAGACAGTTCATTGGTTTTTCGATCAACCATGAACATTGCACAGCCCTTGACATCCAAAGCTCTTTTGACACTCTCCACCGTCACCAGAATAATCTCTTCCACATCCCTGGTCGAAGAGATGGCATCGGTAACCTTAAGCAGTGTTTCATAATTCAATATTTGTTTTTTCATGTTTCCCTCCTTTTGTGTGGAATGTTTATTTTTCAAGTTATAGAAAACTATTTTATTTTTCTTAAATCTAAAAGGAACGCTCGTGTCGGGAAACAGTATCTTAAGACATGGTATTAGGGGATCAGGTTCTTCACGACATTTTGTTAAAAAAACTGCGTAAACATGGTAACCCTCCTGTCCGTTTAGGGCTCTCGGTTTAAAAATCAGTCAATTAAATATAAAGCAATAATTATGCCAATTGGGATTGGGTGCCTATTGCCCGTTCAGGTTGCCAGTTGCCGGATAAAACAAGGGTAGAATTGAAGTTCGAGTTTAAAATTTTTGTTGTTATTCAACTGTCAAGCTGTTTAAAAACTGAACAGTAGGACTGTTTAAATTTTGAGTAGTCGGACTCAATATGTGAACATGAATTAAACAGGTATTGAAAAACAATGGTGTTTACATTTCAATTCATCGCATTGTAATTCCTATTCATATTTATATCATTCCTCTCGTATAAAACGCATTAATCATCATGAAAAGAGCTGCCACCCAATTCGTATAGGCAAAGAGTATTTTAAGATGTTTAGGCTTTGTTTTTAAAGCGAATCTGCCACCAATGATTCCTCCGAAAATAGTAATACAAGCTAATGGAATCGCCCATGAAGGATTAAAATCTCCCCGAACGGCATGCCCTGTGAAGCCCATAAAGGCAGTTGCGGCAATTAATGTTGATGCGGTTCCAACCGCTGTATGCATGGGAACACCGCATGCCAATACCATCAGTGGCACCAAAAAAGATCCTCCCGAAACCCCCACCATCCCTGATCCAAAACCTGCTGAAATAGCTATTGGTAATGCAATCCACAGGTTTACACTATGGGTTTGACCCCCTGATTTAACATTCAGAATTCCAAACCCCTTTTTCCTCGTCACGCTTTTTTCCTCTGAAACCGGGATAAGCATTATTGCACCTGCGATCAACAGCATGAAAGCAAATATCAGTTTCAATGAAAACCCGCTAAACAAACGAGAAAAATAACCTCCTCCAAATGCCGATACCGCCATGAAAGTTCCAATTAAGATGGCCAATGACCATAACACAGATTTATTCTTTTGAAAAATTATCATCGCTGCACCAGACGCGGCAAAAAGAATAAACTGACCCGTTGTAGCCGCCTGGTGCATGGGAACATTCGCCATCGCCAGAATCACAACATAAAAATTACCCCCTCCTTTACCCACCATGCTCATGACGATGGCTACCATTAAAATAAAAAATCCCACGATAATCAAATTTGTCATTTAAGATTTTCCCTTTTCATTTCTTTTCATAAGACATATCATAAACTGAACTGGAAACAAATATAGAAACCAATGACAAACTCGTTGGATATTGAGCCAAAGGATGTTTTAGCTCAGGGTAACTTTAAACAATCCGTGAAAGCGCCCGGTTTACTGTGCTACCGGGGGACAAAAGAAAAGGGCAAACTCAAAAAAATTGTATTTGCCCCATTAAAATTAGATATTATTTTAAAATCTCAGAAGGTAGCAGTCATGTACAAGGGAATATTCCCCCTGTACCTCCACTAACAATCAATCCTTATTAAAAAACCAAAATGTGGTCTTATAGTTAACCGGGAACCTTTTTAATGGTTCCATTAGCTATCAGATCCTGCAATTGTTTTAAAAGATTTTGCTCCTGCGAGTCTATTACACCATCCTTATCCGCCATCGCTAGAATTTGATTGTGTTCGGAAGTTGTAAGTTCACAATCAAAGATTGCTTTTTTGATCATCTCAGCGAGATTTCCCCCGGTTTTACCTGATTTCATTTTTTCCTCCTCATAATCGTAATTTAATAAATTGATCCATCGAGGTTAACACAATACTACCAAAAAATAATAACATTGAATCAAACTTAATGCAATCGTAAATATTATGGGTTCTGTTTCTGACAGGTGATTGACGAGCGGTTTAAGACAAGAGGGGTAATATCGAGTTATTTCTTGACAAGGACAGGAATTCGAATTATAATACAAGATTCCAGACAAGAGTAGCTTTTAAGGTGGCTATCGTCAATACGTCTTCGGAGCAGAAGGCCGGTACAACCTGTTAGAGTATTGGCTAACAAGCAAGACCTTTGTCACATGAAAATGTGACCCAGGTCTTTTTTTTTAGAGGTAATGGGGAGGAATCAGAAACTCTTTGAAATTTCAATAATGGAATATATAAAGCGATGGAAATTATGACCCAAAATAGAAACGAATCGAGTGACTGGCATCAACTTGATTTGGAAAAGGTGATAGAGATACTTCAATCATCCGGCAGGGGGGGGCTTACCCCTGAGGAAGCCCAGCAGCGGATGAGGCGCTTCGGGCCCAACGAACTGATCGAAAAAAAGCCCAAACCGTTATGGATGATGTTCATGGATCAATTCAAGGATTTCATGATCCTGGTTCTGATTGCTGCCGCCGTGGTGGCCGGCTTCATCGGCGAACCTTCGGATAGCATCGCCATTGCAGTGATCGTGCTGCTAAATGCCATACTTGGATTTGTTCAGGAATACCGAGCCGAAAAGGCCATGGCCGCTCTGAAAAAGCTGGCGGCTCCTTCAGCTACCGTCATTCGGGACGGGCGGTCAGAATCGATACCAGCGGAACACCTCGTTCCCGGAGATCTGGTGATCCTGGAAGCCGGCAATGTCGTGCCTGCCGATATCCGGCTAATCGAAGCAGTTCAATTTCGAACCGAAGAAGCGGCTTTAACCGGCGAATCCGTTCCGGTAGAAAAGCACACCGTGGCGCTCCATGAAGAGGATCTGCCCATCGGCGACCGCAAGAACATGGTTTATAAGGGAACTCTAGTCACATACGGCCGGGGCCGAGGTCTGGTGACAGAGACCGGTATGAAGACACAACTCGGCCGGATCGCCACCCTGCTCCAGGGCCAGGAGGAAGGTCGAACGCCACTGCAGAAACGCCTTGCCTATTTCGGTCAGAAGCTGGCCTGCGCCATCCTGGCGGTTTGCGGTATCGTTTTTATCGCAGGTCTCTTTCGTGGAGAGCCACCGCTTTTGATGCTGCTCACGGCCATCTCCCTTGCGGTGGCGGCCATCCCCGAGGCCCTGCCGGCGGTAATTACCATCTCACTGGCCCTGGGTGCCAGAAGGCTGGTCAAACAGCAGGCATTGATCCGGAAACTGCCGGCCGTGGAGACCCTGGGTTCGGTGACTTATATTTGCTCAGACAAAACCGGAACCTTGACCCTGAACCGTATGACCGTGGAAAAGGTGTATGCGGACGGTCGTTTACTCCATCCCAAAGACCTGCCCCTATCCGGTGAGGAGGAAAATAAAGATATTTCTTTTTCCCTCCGGAACCCCCTCGGTTTGTTGCTTACGGCTCTGGCCCTTTCCAATGACGCCCGTCTGGATGCATCCGGCACTGCCACAGGCGATCCCACCGAAACCGCCCTGTTCAACCTGGCACTGGAAAGAGGATTCCTTCGGGAGAAACTCGATGTAAAATTTCCCCGGCTGGCTGAGATCCCCTTTGATTCGGACCGGAAGTTGATGACCACCTTCCATCCATGGGATACTACACGAGTGGTATCTTTTACCAAGGGAGCCGTAGAAGAAATACTGGGACGTTCCGAAAGGGTATTAACCCGTCGGGGAAAGGAAGAGATTGATCTTCCGAAAATCCTGGAGATTACCGAACAGATCACGGGACAAGGCTTGCGGGCGCTGGGGTTTGGCCTGAGAGTCTGGGAGAGTCTCCCGGATCAGTTGAACTCCGGCCAGGTGGAAACACGGCTGATCCTGCTGGGTATTGTCGGGATGATGGACCCGCCTCGTCCGGAGGCAACGGAGGCGGTAGCCATGTGTCGTTCGGCAGGTATCCGGCCGGTGATGATCACAGGAGACCACCCGTTGACGGCGAGGGTCATTGCCGGACGAGTGGGCATCATCCATGGAGACGGGAATGCCGTGATAACCGGACGGGATCTCGATCAGCTTTCTCTGACGGAATTCGAAAAACAGGTTGAAAAGATACGGGTCTACGCACGGGTCGCCCCGGAACAGAAGCTGAAAATCGTAAAGGCCCTGCAGGATAAGGGACAGTTCGTGGCCATGACCGGGGACGGGGTCAATGATGCCCCGGCCCTGAAACGGGCGGATATCGGGATTGCCATGGGCATCACCGGTACCGATGTGTCCAAGGAGGCCTCCCACATGATCCTGCTGGACGACAACTTCGCCACTATCGTCAAGACCGTCAGGGAAGGTCGCCGGATCTTCGATAATATCCGCAAGTTCATCAAATACACCATGACCAGCAATTCGGGCGAGATCTGGACGATTTTCCTGGCACCCTTCATGGGTCTGCCTATTCCCCTGCTACCGATCCACATCCTGTGGATCAACCTGGTGACGGACGGCTTTCCCGGTCTGGCACTGGCCGCTGAGCCTGGAGAAAAAAACATCATGAGCCGCCCTCCCCGGCACCCGAAGGAGAGTATTTTCGCGCAGGGTCTCGGTGCCCATATCATCTGGGTGGGTCTCCTCATGGGTGCCATTTCCATCTTCACGCAGATCTGGTTCATTCACAGCAGCCAGACCCACTGGCAAACCATGGTCTTTACCGTACTCTGCCTGAGCCAGATGGGACACGTGCTGGCTATTCGATCTGAACAGGAGTCCTTTTTCAGGCAGGGGGCCCTGTCCAATAAACCTCTCCTTGGGGCCGTCTTGCTGACCTTCGGCCTTCAAATGGCTACCATTTATGTTCCGTTTTTGAACTCTATTTTCAAGACAGAGCCGCTCTCTGCCAGGGAATTGATCGTAACGATCCTGCTTTCATCCGTTGTTTTCCTGGCGGTGGAGATAGAAAAGTCATTTAAAAGGTTAAAAAGGGATGGATTTCAGGTTTGGTGGAAAAGAGGAACATAACACCGCTTGCAGGGTAAGCGGGCACATCCTCCATGAAGAGCCTTTGGGTGGAAGTCCCACCCCGACGGGGATGCCATCGGGTAAACCTGATTATGATTTATTTTCGTGATTTGTTTGATTTGTTGACATATTGTCTTCGCTACGCTTAAATTTAGTGTATACTATGGCTATCTATTGGGTGCATTACCAGTTTGTTAATTGCCATCCAAGACTTTTTGGTGTCAGGTTTCAGGCATCAGCTAATTCGTTTCTTACTCCTGACACCTGAAACCTGAAACCTGATTGCAAGGCTTTCGCTCAAAAAATGAATAAATTAATGGTTAAAAACCATTTTAACAAATCGGTAATGCTCCCCTATTTATTTTAGACGAACCGGAAAGTTCCTAATGTTATCATGCAATTGAACGGATAAAAATCAATGCAGCGTCATACCGTTAATAATCTTGTCCTGATGATCCTGGTTTTTCTGATTTCAGTGCTTTTCCTTTCCATGATCCGCCAGTTCCTCATGGCGATCCTGCTGGCGGGCATCTTTTCCGCCATGGCGCAACCGGCGTTCCGC
Source organism: uncultured Desulfobacteraceae bacterium (assembly GCA_964410925.1). Classification (GTDB taxonomy): domain Bacteria; phylum Desulfobacterota; class Desulfobacteria; order Desulfobacterales; family UBA11574; genus S5133MH16. The sequence goes on along the minus strand of CAYPIW010000051.1, from coordinate 11,255 downwards.
AAAATCGCCCGACTGCTCGGCGGTCGTTTGAAACTGTCTTCACTATTGACGTTAATGCTGTTCAGTCTTGTGGTTCTGCTGCCTTTATCCGGACTGCTTGGCGTTATAACCGCCCAGGCCGTTAAGGTAGGGCAATCGGTTACTCCCTGGGTGCAGCAACAGATTGCCGAGCCGGCTGCCTTTACAGAGTACCTGCAAAAAATTCCACTTTACGAGGAAATGCTTCCTTATCACGACCAGATCATCCGCAAGGCTGGTGAATTGGCAAGCAGAATCAGCGCATTCCTTGTCAACAGCCTTTCGGCCGGGGCAGTCGGCACGGTCAATTACCTCTTTATGTTTTTTGTCTTTCTGTACAGCAGTTATTTTTTCCTGATTGACGGCAGAGTGTTGCTCGATCGCATCCTGTATTATCTACCGCTTGAGGATCGTGAAGAAAAACGCCTGTTAGACAGATTCACATCGGTGACCCGGGCCACGCTGAAGGGAACCGCTGTCATCGGCATGCTGCAGGGCGGCCTGGCGGGTTTGGCCTTCGCCACAGTGGGCATTGAGTCCGCGGTTTTCTGGGGCACGGTCATGGCCGTTTTATCGATCATCCCGGCAGTTGGTTCAGCCCTGATCTGGGTGCCGGCCGCCATTATTCTGGCGATAGGGGGCAGCTACTTCAAGGCGGTTGGATTGGCGCTATTCTGCGGCTTTGTCGTCGGCAGTCTGGATAATGTGGTGCGCCCGCGACTGGTCGGCAAGGACACCCAGATGCACGACCTGATGATTTTTTTCGGCACCTTGGGGGGTATCGCCCTGTTCGGAGTCATCGGCTTTGTGGTGGGGCCGATTGTCGCCGCTCTGTTTGTAACGATCTGGGATTTATACGGAGAAGCATTTCATGATTTTTTGCCGGGCCTGAACAGCGAAAAGGAATCACAAACAACCCGAGAAATAAGTCCTGCGATACAGGGTAAGCCGACAGAGTCATCGCCGCCCTATGAAAAGGGGGCTACACAAAAGGATAATTAATCCGCGAAATCCTGACCGGAAAGGGGTGTAAATCAAGGCCGTTGGTAAGCGCTGATCCTTGTCTATTAACAAACCGTGGCTCCGAAGCCCTTTTTTTGCTGAATCGCAACAAGAGGTTTCCATATGAGATTGATAAACAACAAAAAGATGAAAGCGTTTACATTAGTATTCTTTATTCTTGGTTGCTCAGCTTTGATTCTTAATGGCTGCAAGGAAAAAGAAAGCGTGTCAGCGCCGTCCCCGTCGCCGGTTTTAACCATAACAGTGATTCCCCGCGATGTTCCGGTGTCCGTCGAGTATGTGGCGAAAACCGAGAGTTCTCAACTTGTCAATATCCAGGCGAGGGTTACCGGCTTTCTCGACAAGCGTATGTATAATGAAGGGGCTGTGGTAAAGCAAGACCAGGTGCTTTTTCAGATGGATGACAAGCCGTTTAAAGTCCAGCTTGATCAGGCAAAAGCCGCTCTTGCCCAGCAAGAGGCGGCGCTGGAAACCGCCCGTTTGAATCTTAACCGCGTTAAGCCGCTGGCTGAGCAGAATGCACTTTCCCAGAAAGACCTTGACGATGCACTTGGCCATTACCAGTCCGCGGCAGCGGCTGTAGAGCAGGCCAAGGCACAGGTCGAAACCCAAAAGTTGAACCTGTCATATACTACGATCGCCTCCCCAATAACGGGCGTCAGCAGTTCGGCTCAACAGGCCGAAGGGACATACATCAGCCCGCAGAACAGTCTGCTCACAACCGTGGAGGCACTCTCGCCGATATGGGTAAATTTTAGTCTCTCAGAAAACGAAATGCAAAGATTCCGGGACCAGGTCGAAAAAGGGCTGTTGCTCCCCCCAAAGGATCAAAACTATGAGGTTGAAGTCCTCCTTGTCGACGATTCCGTGTTTCCATACAAAGGAAGGATAACTTTTGCTGAACCATCGTATAATGCGCAGACCGGAACTTTCCTCATCCGAGCGAGCGTGGAGAATCCTGACGGCGTGCTTCGCCAGAATCAGTATGTCCGCGTCCGTCTGAAAGGCGCAATCCGGCCTAACGCCGTTCTTATACCCCAGCGCTCGGTGCAACAAGGCTCCAAGGGCCAATATGTTTGGGTTGTGGGCAAGGATAATACGGCTGAGCAGCGTCCGGTAACGGTCGGAGGCTGGTATGAGGACCAATGGTTCATCCTGGAAGGACTTAAAGCAGATGATCAGGTAGTGGTTGATGGGGGGCTTTTGCTTCAACCCGGTATGAAAGTAACAGTGAAACCTTATGATGAAAAGGCGCTATCCGTGACTGTCGAAGTGCCGAAAGCGGATGCTCAAAAGAGGTAAACCACCGAGGGAAGCAAGTAGAGGAGACCCGAATTCATGTTCTCCAAATTCTTCATTGAACGGCCGATTTTCGCAACGGTCATATCGATCATCATCTGCCTTGCAGGTCTTGTGGCGCTGACAGCCCTTCCAATTGAACAGTATCCTACCATTACCCCCGTACAGGTAACGGTTTCTGCAACATATCCGGGATCCGACTCTCAAACACTTGCCGATTCCGTTGCTGCGCCGATAGAGGCGCAGATCAACGGTGTTGACAACATGATTTACATGTCCTCGACCAGCTCCTCAAACGGTCAATTGACGCTCACTGTGTACTTTTCACTTAACACGGATCCTGACATAGCTCAGGTGCAGGTGCAGAACCGCGTTAATCTGGCGCTGCCGCAGCTCCCGGAGGCCGTGACGCAGCAAGGCGTCTCGGTGCAGAAGAAAGCGTCATCGATCATGATGCTGATTGCCATTTTTGCAAAAGACGAACGTTATAGCAGCGATTATATCGCCAATTATGCCAATGTTTATGTCCTTGATGCGCTCAAACGGGTGCCGGGCGCGGGGCAGGCGCAGATTATGGGCGTTCCTGACCAGGCTATGCGCATCTGGATGAATCCGGACCGGATGGCCTCGCTGGGAATTACTACCAGCGACATCCAACAGGCAGTCGCGAAACAGAACGCTCTGTATGGAGCCGGCCAGATTGGCCAGAAGCCGACATCAGGCCCCGTGCAACTGACGTTTCCAGTGGTCACTCAAGGGCCTTTTACCGACCCCTCACAATATGAAAACATCATTTTGCGCGCGAGCCAGGACGCAAGCGCAATCGTTCGATTAAAAGATGTGGCGCGCGCTGAAGTGGGACTTAAGCAGTACATTATCGACTCCAAGTTAAACGGCACTCCCGCTACTTTCCTTGCAGTTTATCAGCAGCCGGGGGCCAATGGCCTTGACGTATCGGCAGCGGTCCGCAAAATGCTTGAACAAATGAAATCACAATTTCCGGCAGGGATTGATTATGTCATATCCCTTGACACCAACGATTTCGTAAGGTTGTCGATTAATGAGGTCAAAGAGACCCTGATTGAAGCGATTTTGCTCGTAGTGCTGGTGGTATTTCTGTTTCTCCAGAGTTTCCGCACCACCATCATTTGCGTGGTTGCAATTATCGTCGCCCTTGTCAGTACATTTACCGGTATGCTCGCGTTGGGCTTTTCCATCAATCTGCTCACCTTATTTGGTTTGGTGCTGGCTATTGGCATGGTGGTGGACGACGCCATCGTCGTGGTTGAAAACGTAGAGCGCAACATGACAACGCATCACCTTGCGCCCAGAGACGCAACCGTCAAAGCTATGGGAGAAATATCAAGTTCTCTCGTGGCAGTGGTGCTGGTGATGGCGTCGGTGTTTATCCCGGCGGCCTTCCTACCCGGCACCACCGGCCAGCTTTATAAACAGTTTGCGATTACCATCGTCATATCCGTGGCAGTATCCGGTTTTGTTGCGCTTACGCTGACGCCAGCCATGTGCAGCGTTCTGCTGAAGCATACGGAGCCTCGGTCCAGGGGATTCTTTGCCTGGTTCAACCGTCAGGTGGATGGAATTACCCGGGGATTCGGCCACGCCGTGATGTTTGTTATCAAGCATATGACCGTTGCCTTCGGGGTTCTTGCGATTCTGGTCTGGATGATCGTTTACCTTTTTGAAGTGCTCCCGACAAGTTTCGTGCCCAACGAAGACCAGGGGTATGTCATGGCCGCGATTATCATGCCGGACGCTGCAAGCATAGACCGCACGGAAGCTGTTACCAATCGTGTGGATGAGATATTTTCAAAAATTCCAGGTGTCGAAAACCGTATCCAGCTTACCGGATACAGCCTGCTTGACAGCGGGTTCAAAACCAATGCGGGCACATTTTTCGTAACTCTCAAGCCCTTTAAAGAACGTTATTCTTCTACTAAAAACGCCCGTGCCGAAAACGCCCGCGCCGTGTTACTGGGATTAAGGAGGCAGGCCTCCACCATACGGGAAGGGCTGGTTATTCCGATCGCGCCACCGGCTATACCCGGGATCGGCACTACCGGCGGTTTTGAATTCTGGATACAGGACACGGGCGCCGGCAACCCTTCGAGATTAGAAGATCTGACCCGGAAATTCCTTGCCAGGGCATCCGATCGGCCTGAGTTGACAGGGTTGAACAGCACTTTCCGTGCGACCGCCCGACAGTTGTTCGTGCATGTGGACAGAGAAAAGGCCAACCTTCTCGGGGTCCCGGTGCAGGATGTCTATAGTGCCATTCAAGCCCAGTTCGGATCATTGACCGTCAGTCAATATAATGAGTTCAGCCGCGTGTGGTGGGTCATTCTCCAGTCTGATCCGAATTTCCGGCAGAACCCTGCAGATCTGACGCGCCTTTATACCCGATCAAGCCAGGGGGCCATGGTTCCTCTGTCTGCTGTTGTAAAGACCCGGTGGGTTGCGGGCCCGGACCTGGTAACACATTTCAACGGGTTTCCGGCCGCAAAGGTAAACGGTAATGCGGCAACAGGGTACAGTTCCGGTCAGGCGCTTTCAGCAATGGAAGAGGTCGCTCGGGACATACTCCCCCAGGGATACACATATTCGTGGTCGGGACTTGCTTTCGAGGAAAAGAAAGCAGGCGGAACATCGTCAATTGCCTTTGTGTTCGGCTTAATCATCGTGTTTCTGGTGCTGTCTGCCCAGTACGAATCATGGACGTTACCGGGAACCGTACTGATGGCGGTGCCCTTTGGCGTTCTGGGGGCGCTGACTGCAAACTGGCTGCGCGGGCTGGAAAATGATGTCTACTTCCAGATCGGTCTACTGGTGCTCATCGGTCTTGGCGCGAAAAACGCTATCTTAAGGGTCTCCTTTGCTGTTGAGTTGCGCAAGCAGGGCAAATCCATCATGGAAGCCACCATTGAAGCCGGTGAGCAACGGCTTCGACCGATCATTATGACATCGCTGGCCTTCGCCTTCGGCGTGCTGCCGCTGGCCATCGCCATGGGAGCGGGCGCCAATGCCCGGCATTCCATCGGTACCGGCATCATCGGCGGTATGATCGGAGAAACCACATTGGCCATGCTTTATGTTCCGTTGCTGTTTTATCTGTTTGACCGTATGAGTGAACGGTTGGAATCAAAAAAAAACAAAACAGGATCGAATGAGAACGCTTTGACAGGCGGTACCATGCATGAAGACATATATACCGAAAAGCAGGGAGACAATTGACATGCGCCGATCCATTCTTCCAGGCTTATTGCTGTTTATCGCTTTTATGGTCGGATGTGCGATTGGGCCGGAATACATTCGGCCTGAACTCGATGTGCCATCCGTTTATATATATCAGGATAAAGAGACTCGCGAGATGGCAAACACCCAGTGGTGGAAACAATTTAAGGACCCGGTTTTGGATGAGTTAATTGCAGAATCGCTCGCAAGCAACAAGAACATCATGATCGCGGCGGCAAATGTCGAGCAGGCTGCAGCGGTTCTTGAAGAGACCCGGTCGCCTCTTTTTCCTCAAATCGGCTACAGCGGCGCCGGAGCAGAACAACGTGCGGGCAGGTTCAGCGGCACTCGCCTGACAGACAATACCTATACGTCTTATCAGACGCTGGCCGGTGCCAGTTGGGAAATCGATCTGTGGGGCCGCATCCGCCGGCTTTCCGAGTCCGCGCAGGCAAACCTGTTGGTAACTGAAGAGGCGCGGCGCGGAGTGATCCTTTCTCTTGTGGCATTGGTGGCAAGCAGTTACATTCAGTTGCTTGGACTCGATGAGCAACTTGCAATTTCAAAAAGTTCACTGGCTACCTATGGCGAATCCGTTCAATTTTTTGAGAAGCAATTCAAGTACGGCCAGGTCTCGCAAATGACCGTGGAACAGGCCCGAACGCAATATGAAATTGCTGCAATAACAATCCCGCAGGTAGAATTGCAGATCATACAGATGGAAAATTCGCTTTCAATTCTTCTTGGGCGGAATCCAAGTCACATTCCTCGCGGTAAAATAATGGATGAGATTATGTGTCCTGCCGTTCCGGCCGGAATTCCATCGGATATTCTCAAAAACCGCCCCGACATTCGTAAGGCCGAACAGAACCTCATCGCAGCCAACGCGCAGATTGGCGCGGCCATGGCGCTTTATTTTCCGACCATCTCTTTATCTGGAGATTACGGTTATGCGAGTTCTGATCTCTCTGATTTGTTTAAGAGTCCGTCGCGGGTTTGGAATTATACTGGGTCTTTTACAGGACCAATTTTCACGGCCGGCGCGATTTCCGGACAGGTAAAACAAGCCGAGGCAGCCCGGAAAGCGGCACTTCACAGCTATGAATTGGCTATCCAGAGCGCTTTTTCAGATGTGGAAAACGCGTTGGCCGCTCGCAGGAAGATCAATGAGCAAATCCAGGCCCAGGAGCGCCTTGTCAAAGCCGGCAAGGAATATGCTCGTCTTGCTCAGATCCAGTATGATGGGGGGTATGCCCCCTATTTTACCGTACTCCAGGCCCAGCAACAGCTTTTTCCCGCAGAACTCAACTATGCTCAGTCCCGCGCCTCTCTACTTGCTTCAATGGTGAACATTTATAAGGTTATGGGAGGCGGCTGGATAAACGAGGCGGATAAGATGGCCTTGCCGGCACATTAAAACTGAACCAACATTGAGGAAGTTACTGATTTTCAAAGAATATAATAGCCTGTGTTAGCTCTGAAAATCGATAAATGATATAATCGGGAGCGATCCCTTCCATTTTGCTCCTTCCCTGATTTGATAAGAAAAAGACGGTTTTTATGCCAAGTTGTTGGGCACCGAAAATATCCCGATGCATATCGTTTCCTACAAAAAGCACATCCTTGGGTTTAAGCCTCATTTTTGTCAAGGCCGTTTCAAAAAGTCTCGGGTCAGGCTTTCTGTAACCATAATCACCGGATAGGATGACGGGTTTGAAAAACGAATCGATCCCCACTGCTTTTAACTCCGGTATTGCCCATATGCGTTGACCATCGGAGACCGCCGCAAGTTTGAAACGGCAGCACAGTTCCGACAGTACGGCCTTAACGTCCGAATAAAGCTGCAGGCGATTGCGGGAAATTCCCCGGTACATTTGCGCGAGAAACCTCGAGATTCGGTTTCTCTTTTCGGGGCCAAAGGAACCGGGGCTCGAATATTGACGGATAAATTCACACCAAAGCGCCACTGCGTTGAATTCAGGGTGTTTTTCCCCACCGGCTTCTCGTTGGGTATCCATGATCCTGAAATATGCATCCCTCACGTCCCATCGGTGCATATATACTCCCTGGTAGATCAGGAAATGACTGATTGCCCGATAGATTTCCTCATATCCTTCGTCTGTTTGGATATCGATGAGGGTGCCGTTAATGTCAAAGATAATACCTCGAATGATCATATGTCCGCCTTGAGAATTTGTTCTGCTTCGTGAATCAGGCAACGGCCGTAGTCTTCGTCGATCCATGAATTTCGTGCGATGCGAAGCAGGGTGATGCCCATGTAAAAGGGTATGCGCCGGGTGATGGAACCAAAGGCGCTTTTTTGATCCGGAAAATGGTGACAGTATTCCCACAGAAAATGTCCAATGAACGGCTCAGAGGCAAATGGATTTTGCGTGGCTCTCAAAAAAAAGTGTTTCAGTTCACCGCAAAGCCGGCCAAGATCAAACACACGGTCGGACCATCTCATCCGTTCAAGATCTATCGCCATCACATCCTTTCCATGGCCGAAAAGAAAATTGGCGGGAGTCGCGTCACCATGAACCATGACGTTTCGATCTTCCCACATACAGCTTCGCTTTCGCCAACGCTCTCGCAAAGACCAGAATACTTCAGCATGCTCTATTTCCATTCCTTTTCTTTTGATCAGAGACGTCAAAAGGTGTGCCATATAGTGATAGTTATCATCGAAATCAACGGTATAATCGCCTGCCGTGCAGTTGTGCAGTGTGGCCAAAAAATGCGCCAGCGCAGATAGTTTTTTAAATAGACGGTTGTGACTTGCAAAATAGATGGTCTCATTGATAATGTTGCTTAGCGACTGGGCTGACAGGTATTCAAGTACGAGAACATTGTCAATCCACGGATTGAACCCGTAGGGCTTCACGACATAGTGCGGAGGGGTGGAAAAGCCAATGCCTCGAAGGAACAGCAGGTTGTTGAATTCGGTTTCTCCTTTTTTCCCGGCCCGATTCACATCGGATGATTTGAAAAATTTCCCGACCCATTGAAGTTTCTGATGTTTTTCCGCGTACAAGTAGACATCCCGGGAATCTGCGAATCGGAAGACCTGATAACAGGCATCCGGCAAATAAAATCCGAGTTGAGGGGTGATTTGGTGTTGCAAATATTCGTAGAGGGGATCTTTATCTGAAAGGTATCCGAGATAGTCTGCGTTCATTTTTTTTCCGGCGTCCGGCAAATGTTAAGATGGGTCTTGATCGAATATGAAAACGCAATGATGCAAATTCAGTTTGATGACAGAAAGAACATTTAAACAAAATTGATAAGAATTCCCATTTTAACAAGGAATGTATAGAAAAGTAAGTTATAATTGTGTATGGAACTTATTGAAACTGCAACATATAGAAGCCTGCCGGTTCCGGTGACACTCAAAAATCATATACCAAAGGCGCATCGGGGTGTCAACCACCGCTTCGCATGATACAACACAAAATTACCGGTTTCTCGCTTTCCCGGGGACAAGCTTCGAACAAAACTCACCACTTTATCTCAACGAACTGGCCGTTATAGGCAGGCTTCGATCGGGCAGTCAGGATTGATCATATAATCATCCGCAGAGAGAGTTGAACATGAATCCGGTATCAAGGGCGGCGCATCGGCCTCAATGACAGCTTCCGTTTTACATCCCAAAAGCCCAAATGCTTGAGGACTTGTCCGCCTGGAGGATCTTTTTGATTATAAGTCTTGCGGCACTTTTACTTTTTCATTAAGATGGTGTTGAAATGACGATCTTTTTCCCGTTACATACATATCAAAAAAAATGAAAAGGGCAAATCCTCAGAAATTGGGTTTGCTCCGACCTATAGATTCTGATAAGATATTAAGGTCGTTGAACATGAAGTTATAACGATTTTTGCCGAGGATCTTAAAATCGCTATCAAATAAAGGAATCGATAATGAGCAGACATAAGGTCAAATTTCTTCCCCACAACAAAGAAATAACAGTTATGCACGGAGAGAACCTTCTTCGCGCTGCCATGGAAGCAGGAGTTCACATTAATGCTTCCTGCGGGGGTGAGGGTGTATGCGGAAAATGCCGTGTTATGATCGAAGATGGAAGCGTTGAGGGAGGAATAAGTGAAAAATTAAACAAAGAAGATATTGAAAAGGGCTACCGTCAGGCCTGTCTGGCATCTGTTACCAGTGACATCGTGGTACGCATTCCCATAGAATCGGAAGTTGATATCAGTGTTCTTAACCTGCAAACGACTCCCAGACGGAAAGCTAAAATCTGGGAAATGAACCTTGAGGAGTTAAAGGAAAAAGGTCTTTTCATGCCTCCGGTCGAGAAGAAATACCTGGAGCTTCCCGAGCCCACGTTGCAGGACAATCTGCCGGATGTAACCAGACTGATCTCTTTCTTGAAAGCCAAATACGGTGAGCATCGTCTTGTAGTTGAGCTTCCTGTGATCCGGAAGATTTCTGATATTTTGAGAAAAGACGACTTCAAGGTTACTGTAACACTAGCAAGACCCGTCCATTCCGGAAGAAAGACCCATATAATAAATATTCAGCCGGGAAACACAACGAACCGGAACTATGCCATTGCCGTGGATATCGGCACAACAACCGTCTACAGCCAGTTAATCGATCTTATAACCGGCGATGCACTGGCCTCATATGGTGAATATAACGGACAGATCAGCTATGGCGAAGACGTTATCAGTCGAATTATTTTTGCAGGCAAATCCGGAGGCCTGCAAAAGCTCCACGAGGTGATTATTGAAAATATTAACCATTTAATAAAAAAGATAGTCAAGCGGGCGAAAATCGATCCTGATGAGATTTCCACCATTACTTTGGCAGGCAATACAACCATGACGCAGCTTATGCTCAAGGTCAACCCAAAATATATACGGCTTTCACCTTATATTCCGGCGTCAACATTGTTTGCGCCCATAAAGGCGGTTGATTTAGGTCTTTTCCTGGGAGACCATGTGACCGCGCTGGTATACCCGGCGATTTCAAGTTATGTGGGAGGCGACATTGTAGCCGGTGTCATGGGATCGGGAATGTACCTCTCCGAAGAAATTACGCTTTTTATGGATATCGGCACCAATGCCGAAATTGTGATTGGCAACAAAGATTGGCTTGCCTGTGCAGCCTGTTCTGCAGGACCGGCATTTGAAGGCGGTGGCCTTAAGTTTGGAATGAGGGCTGCAAAAGGGGCCATTGAGGATTTTTCAATGGATCCTATCACGTTGGAACCTATGAATCTCACGATTGGCAATGTCCAAGCCAAAGGGATCTGCGGCTCGGGACTCATTATCATTGCAGCCACGTTGTTTGAAATGGGTGTCATTGACAGCAGGGGAAAATTCAACCGGGATCTGGATACCCCGCGCATCCGTGAAACGGACGGCATTTTTGAATATGTGCTTGCATGGAAAAATGAAACGCAAATCGACAGAGATATTACCCTCACAGAACCGGATCTTGACAATCTCATACGGGCAAAAGGCGCCATATACAGTGGGTGTATCACCCTTCTTGAAGAGGTGGGGCTGGGTATCGGTGACATTGATCGCATTCTCCTGGCAGGGGGATTTGGCAGTTATGTGGATCTGGAAAAGGCGATAACCATTGGTCTTTTGCCTGAAATAAATCCTGATAAAGTGAGGTTTATCGGTAACGGGTCTCTAATG
>CAYPIW010000050.1:0-15613 GCA_964410925.1 uncultured Desulfobacteraceae bacterium | reverse complement strand
AGGTGTCAGGTTTCAGGCGTCAGGTTTCAGCGCCTCTGTTCATCATTCCTGACACCTGACACCTGAAACCTGAAACCTTAGGATATGGAACAAAAATTGGATTAAAATTCCATCTGTATAGATGGCGATTTTCACCACCCCACCTGAAACCTGATTGCAAGGCTTTCGCTCAAAAAATGAATAAGTTAATGTGTGAAAACCATTTTAACAAATCGGTAATGCTCCCTTTGCGAGCATATTGGACCTAACCCGGTAACTCCTCAAAAATTTTCAGGTTAATAAATAACACTCTCATTCTGTTTTATCAATAACAAGTTGCCAGACTTTCTTAATCGAGCGAAGACTCCTGTAATTTTATTGAAAAGATTTTTTGCCTGATACGAAAATTTCATTTGAATATTTTATTGACTAATATAAGATTTCTTGTCATTTCAATACGATTCGATAAAAATATTCTAAAGATGATTCCTATGAAATTAACGCTTGTCATGTCATTCAAAAGAATGAAGCCGTTCTGGATCACTCTCTTTACATTCGGAATTGTTTTCGCGGTACTATTTTGTATCCGCCTGAATTTATATAATAGATTTATATATGAACCTCCAAAACCATTTTTTTCATCCGCAGACTCCCCTCCTGAAAGGGACTCATGGATGAATATTTTACAAAATGGTCGTAAAATTGGCGCATCACATACGACTTTTTTAAAAAGAAAAAAGGGGTTCCTTCTGAAAGAAACCCTATATATGCGTATCAACACAATGGGACTGATACAGAATATAAACCTTAAAACCGTCGGGGTACTGCATTCTGATTTTACACTCTCTTCATTTGATTTTAATATCAGTTCGGATCGCTTTGTTTTCTCAGCAAGAGGGAGTGTTTCCGGTAATGTGCTTTCGATTAAAACACATGGACTTGAGTCCACGGGTAGTTTCAATATCAAGATTCCGGAAAAGTTATACCTGGCCGCCGGTATAATAAATGCTGTGGAGGCTTCCGGAATAGAACCCGGCAGCGAAGTTGCTTTTCAAATCTTCGACCCCGCAACCATGTCCAGTGAACCGGTCAGGGTCAGGGCTGTTGAGCATGAAGAGATTGTGAATATGGGAGTTAAAAAAAAGGTCAAAAAAATAGCGATGATGTTTAGAGGGGTAACTCAACTGGCCTGGGTAGGGGAAAACGGCGAAGTGATAAAAGAAAAAGGGTTCCTCGGAATCAGTCTTGAAAAGACCACCCGTGACCATGCTCTTTTTGATCTTCCTGTTGAATCGAGTCAAGATCTTACCATGGCTGTTTCTGTCCCGTCAAATGTGCCGATCAACAATGCCGAGACGCTTACAAGACTGGAAGTTGAAATCATCGGCATATCATATAACCATTACAGTCTCGACGGCGGAAGACAGTCTTTAAAGGGTAATCTCCTTATTGTTAATAAGGAGTCATTACCGGATGCCACAACTGACTGTGACGTAACCGAATTAAAAGAGAGCCAAAGAAGTTTTTTAAAGCCTGGCCCCTTTATTGAATCCAACCATCCAAAGATCAAAAACCTGGTGAAAACGATTGTTGCGGCAGATGAAGCCCCCTTAACTAAAACCATAAAGCTGGTTGACTGGATGAATAAAAATATTGAAAAACGACCCGTTATTTCTGTGCCGGATGCTCTTGCCGTTATTGAAAACCGTGCAGGAGACTGTAATGAACATGCCGTACTCCTTGCTGCTCTTGCAAGAGCGGCGGGCATACCCGCTAAGATCGAAGCCGGTCTCGTTTATTTAAACGGACGATTTTATTATCATGCATGGAATCTTCTTTACCTTGGGAAGTGGATAACCGTGGACTCGCTTTTCGGACAACTCCCTGCAGACGTGACTCACATACGGTTTTCAAGTGGAGAACTCGGGCAACAGCTTGATTTAATAAGCCTGATGGGAAAAATAAAATTAAAGATCATTAAGCGGACGAAATGATAGAACTTAAAGGTTTGACCAAAAGATATGGTAATCTGGTGGCTGTGGATCATCTGAATCTTTTGATTCCAAAAGGGGAAATATTCGGATTTATCGGTCCAAACGGCGCTGGGAAAACAACCACAATCAATATGATTGGAGGAATTCTTGTACCCACATCAGGTACCGTTATGATCTGTGGTATAAATATGGAATCGGACCCGGAAAAAGCCAAGCGTAAAATAGGTTTTATTCCAGAAAGGCCATATCTTTATGAAAAACTGACCGGCATGGAGTTTCTTAAGTTTATTGCCGATCTGTACGGGGTGGGTGAGGATGTGTTTTTAATAAAATCCCAAGAAAAACTGGAGATGTTTTTTTTGTCTGACTGGTCTGATGATCTTATTGAGTCATATTCTCACGGAATGAAACAGCGGCTTGTAATGGCCGCCGCCCTTGTTCATGATCCCGAGGTAATCATAGTGGATGAACCCATGGTGGGTCTTGATCCTTTGGCAATCAAGATGGTCAAGAATCTTTTTCGGAGTCTTGCAAAACAGGGCACAACTGTTTTCATTTCCACCCATACCCTGAAGGTGGCTGAAGACATATGTGATCGTATCGGCATCATCCATAAGGGAGCGCTGATCGCTTCAGGCACTCCCGAGGATTTAAAACGCCAGGTCAATGAAACAGATGCGGACCTTGAACAGGTATTCATCAGATTAACAGAACAATGAAAGATATCTTCACACTTTTAATGCCAAGGATGTGTTCTTTTAAAGGCAAGAGATTTTCAAAAAACAACAGGGGCGGTTTATTTAAACTTTTGTTGCTGGGAACCACTGGTATACTTTTCTGGGCGGGCATATTTGCTGTTTCACTGCGGGTTCTTATCTATTTCAGGGAGATAGCGGAGCTGGGAGATATCCTTGCCTGCAAGCTGCTTTCCATGGTGCTCCTTACTTTTTTTTTCCTTCTTGTTTTCAGCAGCATCCTGACCTCACTCTCCAAGCTGTACCTGAGCAGAGACCTGTCTCTTGTACACTCCATGCCGGTTCCAGGGTACAAGATTTTTATTGCAAGGTGGATAGAAAGCACTGCAGACAGTTCGTGGATGGTCATTGTATATATGCTCCCGATATTTATTTCATACGGCATCGTTTATCAGACCGGTCCCCTTTTTTATATAAATATTGTAATGATATTGTTATCCCTTTCGATGATTGCATCAGGTATAAGTGCCCTTATGGTTATAACTGCTGTGAATTTTTTAGCGGCAAGCCGTATAAAAAACATGTGTGTATTCATCGGCCTTTGCTTTTTTCTGTTACTCTTTTTTGCGTTTAGATTTTTACGTCCGGAACGTTTGGTTGATCCCGAAGCTTTTGCAACCGCACTGGTTTACCTTAAGGCCCTAAAAACTCCGGCGCCGTTATATCTTCCCAGCACATGGGCATTTGACAGCATGAAGGCCTTACTTTACGGAAATCTCACAGAAGGGATGTTTCAGGTTGCACTTTTATGGAGTTTCGCCGGAGTAATAGTGTTTATGGTCATAATAATTGCAGAAGCCATTTATTTTAAAGGGCTTTCAAAGACAAAAACCGCACAGATTCGGCTGTTTGCTCCCAAAGTTACCCGTATCCGTTTCTTAACCTTTCTGTCACGGCCGGTCAAAGCATTTGCAGTAAAGGAGATCAGAACTTTTTTCCGTGACCAGACACAGTGGTCGCAACTGTTTCTTGTTGCGGCCCTTGTCGTCATCTATATTTACAATTTCAATGTTCTCCCCATCGAAAAAGCTCCCATAAAAACCGTATACTTACAGAATCTTCTCTCGTTCCTGAATATGGGCCTTGCCGGGTTTGTCCTTACCGCTGTTGCCGCCCGTTTCGCTTATCCTGCCGTCAGCACCGAAAAAGAGGCGTTCTGGCTGGTAAAATCGGCTCCGATACCACTTGCGAACTATCTCTGGATAAAGTTTTTCATCTATTATTTACCCCTGCTGATGTTAACCGAAATTCTGATTGTCGCAACCAACATTCTGCTCAAGGTTTCCCCCTTTATGATGGGACTTTCCATCATCAACATTTTTTTTATGGTTCCCGGTGTTGTCTCCATGGCAATAGGCCTCGGCGCGGCCTATCCGGATTTTAAATCGGAAAACCCGGCACAAACCGTCACCAGTTTTGGCGGGCTTGTCTTTATGATCGCATGCACAGGGTATATAGGCGCCGTGATCATGATTGAAGCAGGCCCTGTTTACACTCTTTTCACAGCCGGAATAAAAGAAACCCGGCCAAGTGGTTCCATGTGGCTATGGATCATCGGATCGTTTGCTGCAGCTTTTATAATTAACATTATTGCCATCGTGCTTCCCATGAAATTCGGGGAAAAGAAGCTGTCACGGTTTTTGATTTAAAACGCATGGATATTCCAAATCGTGTTAGGCGATATTGTCAAAAAAAGAATTGTGTATTATCATAGTGAGGATTCAAAAAAAAACAAAGCTTGACAGAGTAACATTTTAGTTTTTTAATAAAATTACCACGGAAAACGGGCGATTGGGTTGTTATGAATTCGTGTTGACATAGGATGTTATAAACAGATAACATTTTGTTACGATCGACATTCCAAAATCTTACCATTCCATTATTCCATGTCCAAGCTAAACAAATAAGCCCAAAAACAACTTTATTTTCAATAGCTCATAGAATTAAGAGAATTATCGTTGTATCAGGAGAAAAAAATGGCTGAAACTGACAAGGATGATCTTATCAGTATTATTGAAGAAGATGAAAAGGATGCAAAATATCCCGATACACTTCCTTTATTGTCAGTAAGGGATGTCGTGATTTTTAATGATATGCTCCTTCCACTTTTTGTCGGACGCAAAAAATCGGTTCGCGCTGTGGAAGAAGCAGTGGCAAAAGACGGGTTCCTGTTAATTGTAACGCAAAAGGATCCGGGCATTGAAAACCCGAAGCCGGATCAAATTTTTACCGTCGGGACCGTGAGCCGGATCCTGCGAATTCTGAAACTTCCGGACGGAAGCATTAAAGCCCTTGTTCAGGGTATTGCCAAGGCAAGGATTGTTAAATACGTTTTAAAAAAATCTTTATATCGCGTCAAGATTGAAAATATTGTTGAGCCTCCCATTAAAAGAATCAGTCTTGAGATTGAAGCCCTGATGCGGAATATACGGGAGCACTCCGAAAAGATTTTGGATTTGCGTGGTGAAATGACCAGTGATGTCAGTGCGGTTTTGGAAAGTATCGAAGATCCGGGGAAACTTGCAGATCTTGTGGCATCAAATCTCAGGTTAAAAATTGAGGAATCCCAGATGTTGCTTGAACTGATCGATCCTGTTAAACGTCTCAAGAAAGTTAACGAGTTGCTTGCACGGGAAGTGGAGTTGTCGTCCATGCAGGCTAAGATCCAGTCCGATGTAAGGGATGAAATTTCAAAAAATCAGAGGGATTATTTTTTAAGAGAGCAGGTCAGGGCGATTCATAGGGAACTGGGTGAAAGCGATGACAAAGTACAGGAAATAAAGGATTACAAAAAAAAGATTAAAAGCGCCAGGATGTCGGAAGCGGCGAATAACGAAGCGTTAAAACAGTTGAAACGACTGGAAAAAATGTATCCTGACTCTGCAGAATCTTCGGTGGTGAGAACGTATCTGGACTGGATGGTCGATATGCCCTGGAGTAAAACAACCAAAGATATCATCGATATCAGGCAGGCCAAAACGGTTCTGGATAAGGATCATTTTGCCCTGGACAAGATAAAAGATCGCATATTGGAATATCTGAGCGCACGCAAACTTAACCCCAAAATGAAAGGCCCGATTCTCTGTTTTGTGGGGCCGCCGGGGGTGGGAAAGACTTCCCTGGGGCAGGCCATAGCACAGGCGATGAAACGTAAATTTATCCGTATTTCTTTGGGAGGCATCCGTGATGAAGCTGAAATCAGAGGTCACCGCCGAACTTATATCGGCGCTTTGCCCGGACGCATATTGCAGGGATTAAAACAGTGTGGAACAAACAATCCTGTTTTCATGATGGACGAAATTGACAAGCTCGGTTCTGATTTTCGGGGAGATCCTTCATCCGCTCTTTTAGAGGCCCTTGACCCCGAGCAGAACCTGGCTTTCAGTGATCATTACCTTAATTTGCCCTTTGATCTTTCTATGGTTATGTTTATCCTGACCGCAAATTTGACCGACACGATTCCGTCAGCGCTTCTTGACAGAATGGAGGTTATTACGCTTCCCGGATATACGGAAGATGAAAAAAAGACAATTGCCAAACTGCACCTTATTCCTCGTCAAATGAAAGAAAATGGTTTAAGGGCAAGGAATATATCCATAAGTTACGGGGCATTGCATCAGATTATCACAGAATATACTTGCGAAGCAGGCTTAAGGAACCTTGAACGTGAAATAGGGGCTCTTTTCCGGAAGGTGGCTCGTAAAATTGCCGAAGGAAATAAAGGACATTTTCGTATTACAAAAAACAACCTGCAACACTACCTTGGCGTTCCCAGATATTATCCGGAAATGGACCAGGAAAATAGCCAGGTCGGTTTATCCACAGGTTTGGCCTGGACCCAGGCCGGTGGCGATGTTCTGTATGTGGAAGCGTCTTTAATCGGCGGAAAGGGAGAGCTCATCGTAACCGGTCAAATTGGAGATGTTATGCAGGAGTCCGCTCGGGCGGCCCTCAGTTATGCCCGGGCAAGCCTTTCTTTGCTGGGCGTTAAAAAAAATGTTTTTGAAAACAAGGACCTCCATATTCATGTTCCGGCGGGTGCAATACCTAAAGACGGGCCTTCCGCCGGTATTGCAATGGCGACGGCGCTTATTTCTGTTTTAACAAACAAACCGGTCAATAAAGATGTCGCCATGACCGGTGAAATTACTCTCAGGGGAAGGGTCCTTCCGGTAGGGGGGTTGAAAGAAAAAGCTTTGGGTGCCATAAGAGGTGGAATTCGAACAATTATTATTCCTGAAAAGAACAAAAAAGAGTTGGCAGAAATCCCGTTGCACATAAAGCGTAAAATTAAATTCGTTCCTGTAAAAAACATGGATGAAGTCCTTTCCCTTGCCATTGAAGGAAATGTTCTGCGGAATGGGTGATATGAAAATACTCGCTGTTGATACGGCTGCAAAAAGCTGTAGCGTTGCGGTGCTCCGGGAAAAGTCCTTGCTGGCAGAAATAACAACCGTCAGGAATCAGGCCCATTCCAAACATTTAATGGAGATGATAAACAGAGTCATCGCGTTGTCGGGTCTGGCCCTTTCCGAACTGGATGGTTTTGGCGTTACAAGAGGACCAGGCAGTTTTACCGGCCTGCGTATTGGAATCAGTTCCGTCAAGGGTCTTTCGGCGGCATCGGGAAAACCGATTGTGGGGGTTTCAAGTCTTGATGCGCTGGCCGTACAGGCGTCTTTTTCCCCATATCTTATCTGCCCGCTCATCGATGCAAGAAGAGGAGAAGTTTATTTTTCACGATACAGGTTTCGAAACGGCCAATTAAAAAAAGAGGCTGATGAGCAGGTTTTTCCACCTGAAAAAGCCATCGTTGATCTTAATGAAGCATGTTTATTTATCGGCGATGGTGCACTGAACTATCAAGAGATGATATTAAACAAAATGGGCACATCAGCCTTTTTCGCATCTTTTTCTCAAAATACGATTCGGGCGTCAACCGTGGCCTGTCTGAGCATGAAAAAATTTAAAAATAACGAAACGGATGATGCCGGCAGCTTTGTGCCGCGCTATATCCGAAAATCAGATGCGGAACTAAATTTGATGATCTCATAACCTGTCAAATGGGTTACGGTTATTATTGACAGTTTTTATTTGATTTTGCTATATAACAAACCCTGTGTCATTATTCTTACCCCGTGAGAGTTTTTTCTATTTCACCGGGGCCATAAGTGAGACAATTTAATGAGTGATTTTTCCTGGTCCGATCCGCCGAACCCCATTGCCTTTGCTGTGGCGCGTGCAGGGTATCCTTTTATATTTGCCTCTGTATTTGCTACGGCTGTTTTTGCCCTTTTGCAAATGAGCGTTCCGGCGCTGATCGGTCTTGCGGTTACGTTTTGCATCTGTTGTTTTTTCAGGGACCCGGATCGTGTTACACCGAATTGTCCCGGCGCGGTGGTTTCACCGGCAGACGGCAAGGTTGTTTTTGCAGGGCCGGTGGAAAACAGTCGGTTTGTTGAGGGATCGTGTATAAAAATCAGTATTTTCATGTCAATTTTTAATGTTCATGTCAATCGCATTCCCCATGAAGGAGAGGTAAAAGCGGTTCATTATTATCCCGGAAAGTTTTTCTCCGCCAATTTGAACAAGGCTTCAAAATACAACGAACACAATGCCATATTTGTTGAAACGCAAGGCGGGAAAACCATTTGCACCGTTCAGATTGCAGGTCTGATTGCAAGGCGCATCATCTGTAACGTGCAGAAGGGCGACGATGTTGTCCGCGGCCAACGTTTTGGGCTAATATGTTTTGGATCACGGCTTGATGTTTATCTCCCTCCCGATACAAGATTGAATGTGGCTGTTGGAAACACGGTAAAGGCCGGAACATCAGTTTTAGGAAATATATGAAATAAAACGGAGAGCGTCCGGAACAGTTGAATCAGAGGAACACCGTTCGAGTTCCGGGTGGTTGCTGACTCAAGCAGCAATAAAATGATGGATTTCAAAGAACTCAATTTTATCAGCGAATTGGATGTATGACGATGTCAAAAGAATATAATATTTCAGTAATTCCCGGTGACGGCACCGGACCGGAAGTTGTTGCAGAGGGAATCAAAGTCCTTGAAACCGTAGCAGCCAAATTTGATTTCAGCTTTAATTTTACCCCGTTTGATTCAGGTGGTGAACATTTTAAAGCAACGGGAGAAATATTAACGGATAACACACTTGAAAGACTGGCCAGGTCAGATGCGATATATCTCGGTGCAATCGGCCACCCTGATGTGAAACCCGGCATTCTTGAAAAAGGCATCCTTTTGAAGCTAAGATTTTATTTTGACCAGTATATCAATTTGAGACCGGTTAAACTATATGAAGGTGTGGATACTCCTCTGAAAGGAAAGGGGCCGGATGACATAGACTTTGTCGTTGTTCGAGAAAATACCGAAGGCCTTTACGCCGGGGCAGGAGGCTGTTTAAAACGGGGCACCCTGGATGAAGTTGCAATACAAGAATCCATCAATACCCGAAAAGGTGTGGAACGGTGTATCAGATACGCTTTTGAGTATTGCAGAAAAAGAAACAAGAAAAAAAAACTGACCCTTTGCGGTAAAACCAATGTATTGACCTTTGCATTTGATTTATGGGAGCGGGTGTTCAATGAGGTTGCTATAGACTATCCTGATATTGAAACAGATTATGCTCATGTTGATGCCATATGCATGTGGATGGTGAAAAACCCGGAGTGGTTCGATGTCATTGTCACAGATAACATGTTCGGGGATATCATAACCGATCTGGCGGCAATGATCCAGGGAGGAATGGGAATTGCTGCAGGGGCGAATATCAATCCTCAAGGAATTTCAATGTTTGAGCCCATCGGTGGATCCGCACCCAAATATACCGGTAAGAATGTCATTAACCCCATTGCCGCGATTTCAGCGGCCCAGATTATGCTGGAGACGTTAGGGGAACCAAAGGCCGCCTCCTGGGTAGAGGACGGCGTTATTAAGGTGCTGCGCGATGATCTCAAAAGTGTTGGTGCCGGGAAAATGGGATACAGCACACAAGAAGTCGGAGATCTCGTGGCAGATTATATTAAAATAAAAAATGGAAATTCATGATGGCTGAAAAAAAATTTAATGTTGCCGTTGCAGGGGCAACCGGTGTCGTGGGAAATCAGATGATATCGTGTCTTGAGGAGAGAAAATTTCCGATCAAGTCTATTAAATTATTGGCATCAAGCCGTTCTGTGGGGCGTAAGATTGATTACAGGGGGAATTCCATTGCTGTTGAGGAATTGAAAGAAACTTCTTTCAAAGGCATGGACATCGCCATTTTTTCGGCGGGTGGCGGAACCAGTGAAAAATTCGCGCCTTTTGCCGCAAAAGACGGATGCGTGGTTATAGATAATTCAAGTGCATGGCGGATGGATCCGGATGTTCCGCTGGTGGTTCCGGAAGTAAATCCTCACGCAGTGGCACAATATACGAATAAAGGTATCATCGCAAACCCGAACTGCTCAACCATTCAGATGGTTGTGGTATTGTGTCCGCTGCATAAGAGATTTGGCATTAAAAGAATTGTGGTTTCCACTTACCAGGCGGTGTCCGGAACCGGCAAAAAAGCCATTGAAGAACTTGATTCCCAGACCCGGGCCATTCTTAACTTCAAGAATTATGAGAAAAAGGTCTATCCTCATCCCATCGCTTTTAACTGTCTGCCGCATATCGATGTGTTTCTGGATAACGGGTATACCAGGGAAGAAACAAAGATGGTGAACGAGACACGAAAAATTCTTGAGGATGATACCATCGGCGTGACAGCGACAACCGTTCGTGTGCCGGTATTTTATGGGCATTCGGAATCGATTAATCTCGAGACCAGAGAAAATATTTCCGCCCGGGAGGTGAAAGCTATTCTAAAAAATGCACCCGGTGTTCAAGTGGTTGACGATCCGAAAAATAACGTTTATCCGCTTGCCATTGATGCTGCCGGGCAGGACTTGACCCTGGTAGGTCGTATCCGTGATGATGAATCGATTAAAAACGGCATCAATATGTGGGTTGTGGCTGACAATATCAGAAAGGGCGCTGCAACCAATGCGGTTCAAATAGCTGAACTTCTGGCAAAAAAATACTTATGAGGAATATAAATTTGGAACAGGTGCCAATTACAAAAGAGGGGTATGAGGCTCTTAAAAAAGAGCTGGAATATCTGAAAAAAGTCGAACGTCCCAAAAATATCAAGGCCATCGAGGAGGCTCGCAGTCATGGGGATTTAACGGAAAATGCCGAGTTTGAAGCTGCCAAAGAACGACAGGCCTTTATTGATGCCAGGTTAAGTGATTTAGAATATAAACTGTCCCGTGCGGATATCATTGATTCAGGAAATCTTCCCAGCGATCGTGCTGTATTTGCCAGTTCCGTTGTACTTGAAAATATAGATACCGGTGAAGATGTGAAATATCAGCTTGTGGGGCCGGATGAAGCGAATATCGAAAAAGGACGCATTTCTGTACATTCGCCTCTTGGGAAAGCGATCATCGGAAAAAAACCTGGTGACGAAATAATTCTCCAGGCCCCGGGCGGAAAAAGGTCTTATGAACTCGTAGAAATCCTGTAGCATGAAGTTGTGAAGAATCCTGGCACATACTACCAGGCTATGGTTATCCTCAAAGGGGATTTATTTTATTGAAACTTCAAATATCAGATAACAAACAAATTCCCATGACCGAAATCGAAAATCCAAACATTAACTCCCCTGAAAGGTTTTGCTCATTGGGATTTGGATTTTGAGATTTATTTGTAATTTGGTGCTTGGAATTTGTGGTTTTAGACACAAAACTCCAAGGCAGATACATCCAGCTTTGACCAAAGAATCAGTTTTTAATGTAAAAATAGATAGTAACGGAGGAATTAGTGGCACGTATTACAATAGAGGATTGCTTGAAACGGGTGAAAAACCGTTTTTTACTTGTTAATATGGTGGCCAGGCGTGTAAGACAGATCCGCGAGGGATCAGAATACCTTGTGAATTCACCCAAAAATGAAGATATTGTTGTTTCAATGCGTGAGATCGCTGCCGGAAAAATTACCATCAAAGAAGAAAAAAAGGAAACTCAGTAAGGAATCCATACACACCCTTTGTCAAAAAACAGCAATACATACAAGGTGATTAACAGGGATGTGGGCAAAGCTCTGCACCGGTATGATATGATATCCGGCGGGGATAGAATTTTAGTGGCGCTTTCAGGCGGTCAGGACAGCCTGACGCTGATGTGGATACTAAGTGAACGTCTGACCCGTATCCCCTTAAATTATAAGCTGTTCGCCGTGTATATTGACCCGGGGTTTGAGGATGGGTATAGTGAATCTTTTTCAGAATATTGCAGAAAAACCGGTTTTGACCTAAGAGTTGAACATACGGATTATGGAATTTTAGCACACAGCTCCCGGAATCGGGAGAATCCATGCTTTTTATGTTCCCGTTTGCGAAGAAAACGACTTTTTGAAATCGCGGATGAGCTTGAATGCAACAAACTGGCTCTCGGTCATAACAAGGATGATATCATTGAAACCCTGTTCTTGAATATATGCTATGCCGGAGAGATAAGCACTATGGTTCCGTCCCAGTCTTTTTTCCAGGAAAGGTTCACAGTAATAAGACCGCTGGCCTTTGTTGACGAGGACGTTATCAGACGTTTTGCCCGAGAAAAAGCTTACCCGACTTTCGTTAATTCATGCCCGACCTCAAAAGTTTCGAAGCGCAAGGAGATAAAAACGTTTTTGAAACAGCTTTACAGAAGCAACAGTAAAGTAAAGGGGAATATTTTCAAAGCAATGAGTCATGTAAAAAAAGAATATTTACTCATATGAAAGATATTCAGAATCAGCACGACACTCGCAACATACCTATCGATAAGGTCGGCATAAAGGATCTTAAATATCCCATAACCGTATTGGATCGGAGAAACAGAGTTCAACATACGATAGCCTCCATATGCATGTATGTCGATTTGCCCCATGAATACAAGGGGACCCATATGAGCCGATTTGTGGAAATACTGCACATGTTTCATCCAGAGGTTGCTCTAAAAAAAATTTCCGGAATCCTGGAAGAGATGAAAAAATATTTAAATGCGGCATCGGCAAATATTGAGGTGACGTTTCCCTATTTTATTAAAAAAGAATCCCCGGTTACTAAAACCGTGGGATTGATGGATTATCTGTGCAGTATTTTAGGGTCCAGCAATTCGGAAGACAAAACCGATATTGAACTCGTCGTTGTTGTTCCTATTAGTTCTGTTTGTCCCTGTTCAAAGGAAATCAGTGATGCGGGCGCTCATAATCAGCGCGGAATTGTCCGTCTGAGCACGCGATTTAAAAAATTTATCTGGATTGAAGATATGATTGAACTGGTGGAAAAATCCGCTTCTTGCGAAGTATATTCCACCCTGAAACGGGCTGATGAAAAATATGTGACTGAAAAAGGGTATGCAAATCCCAAATTTGTGGAGGATATTGTGCGGGATATCGCTAAAAAATTGAAGAAGGACAGCAATATCACCTGGTTTTCTGTAAGCGCCGAAAATTTCGAATCCATTCACAACCACAGTGCTTATGCATCTATCACAAACGGGCACCGTCCGCGTCTTTAATTCAGATTTTGTAAAAGTATCTCCATGATCGGTTTGGTCGACTTTCCCGGAGTATTCAGCAACACCACAAAACAATATAATTCTCCTTTGGTATTTTCAATATAGCCGGCCATGGTATTGATGCCCTTAAGGGTTCCGGTCTTATAAAACGATTTGTCCCACCGGCGCATAAGAAAATGGTACGGTTCAAATACATTAAGAATCCTGTAGAGGCTTTTTGCCGAAATCCGATGGCTTCGGGATATTCCGGAACCCTCCACAATGGTAAGATTGTCAATTTTGAGATTGTTTTGTGCATAAGTTGATGCTGCGCGAATGCCTTTTTCCAGAGTTCCGGGAGGACCGTAAGCATTTGCTCCTGAGGCAATCAGCAACTGGTTGGCAATAAAATTGTTGGAATGTTCAAGAAGCGTTGATACGACCTGTATCAGTGAAAACCTGGAACGGTATCTATAAATGAGGGTGTCGCATTTCTTGACCCGTCCCACCTGGATCTTTCCGTTTGATTTTATTCCTTGTTTTTTCAGGAAATTTAAAAAAAGATGGCCGGCATAAAGTGTAATTTCATTTTTCTGGTGGGAAAGTATAATTCTTCCCCGGTCCATGGCAGATGCGGTAATTCTTGGCACTACAAACGGTAAAAGAGGGGTTTGGGGTTCAGCGCTGACATAAGCTCCGTTTTTGTCCCGTTTGAAGTTAACCGTATTGAAATTAACACACAGAGCACCGTTAGGGGCATCGTAGGGTTCGTAAGAAGATACGACACCGGGGATTAAGACAGGGGACTTGAAATAAGAATCATCCAATATCAGATCGTTAATAATTTTTGATTTAGTTTCAAGATTTAAGAGCAGGTGCTTAACAATTTCCATGAGTATTTCCGAAATCAAAAGAGGATCTCCATATCCTTTTATTTTGAGATTAGAATCTTCATCCTGGTAGAATTCTGTGGAAAATCTGTAGTCCGGCCCAAGATAATGCAAGGCCACAAGAGCGGTGAAAATTTTCAGGATAGAGGCGGGAACAAGTTGATTATCGGCATTTTTTGAAAAAACAATTTGGCCTTGCGGATTTACAACCAGAATTGCATCATGATTTCCCACAAAATTATTTAGCTCATCGAGGGGGTTGGCACAAAGATTTTTTGTCCATACAGATTGGAAAAAACAAAAAAGAATCAGGGGAAAAAACATGGAAGCGTTGAAAGCACTACGGATATTTGATGTGAAATGCATGGGAGGTTGTTTTTTTTTAAATATTCTGTATTCTCAAAATCTTATATGGATAGCATAAAATAAATAAAGTTTATTATAAGGAAGTTATTTTTGAGCGAGCCCTTAGGTGCTTTCTACAATGAGAGTTACCGGTCCGTCATTGATCAAGGCGACCTCCATCGTGGCTCGAAAACGGCCGGTTTTTACAGAAACCCCTTTTTTTCGAGCCTGCTCGATAAATCGTTCGTACAGTGTGACAGCCTGATCCTGGCCGGCGGCATGTACAAAGGACGGTCGCCGACCTTTACTACAATTTGCCAGTAAGGTAAATTGGGAGACAACCAGCATTTGACCGCCGGTTGAGAGTACCGAACGGTTCAGCTTACCCTCTTCGTCTTCAAAAATTCTCAGGTTTACAATTTTTTCCGCAAGATAATCGGCATCGTCGGATGTGTCTGGTTTTGCAACACCTAACAATACCAGAAGCCCGTCACCAATTTCAGCGACAATCCTGCCGTCTACGGTTACAGAACTTGACTTTACTCTTTGTACTACTGCACGCATGCCTATAAGTCTCGGAATTTATAGAAGTGGCCGTCTCGCCTCGTCCGCCCGCCATTGTCTGCGATTTGAGTCAAATAATATAAAAACAAACTGCAAATGTCTAACGATTGTTTTAATTGCATCAAAAAAGATGGAATATGCTTAGCATCTTATTGAAATATATACTAAAAAAACAGCTTGAATGTCCTGAATTAATAGTGCATACTGTTTTTAAGGGTGCATTACCAGTTTGTTAATTGGTATCCAGGACTTTTTGGTGTCAGGGGACATGCAGGTTTCAGGTGTCAGGTTTCAGGAATAAGGTGTCAGGTGTCAGGTGTCAGGTTCCAGGATTAAGTTTTTGGTTTCCAATCATCAATCGACAATCATCAGTCAACAATCCTTTCATCAGGCCTGATCCAGCATTTGAAGCTGAATTGGCAATTACCTGGGAAAATGAACATTTATAATGAGGACTTCGAATCTTCAATGCCTTCTTTGTCCTTAACCCTGAACGTTGAACCC
>CAYPIW010000049.1:0-3893 GCA_964410925.1 uncultured Desulfobacteraceae bacterium | reverse complement strand
AAAAAGTTCAAATTCAAGGCGTGCAAATTTTGCAATCATGAAGCGTAGTTGTCGTACGTTGAATGATTACGAAATGCAGCACAACGCAGAAGTTGGACTTTTTACGAGACCGTCGGGATTGATTACCAGCGCAGAAGAAGGCAACCGTAAGTAAGCCCCGCTCCAAACGCGTCGAGCAGAACGGTTTGTCCGCTCTTAATCCTTCCGTCTCTGGCGGCTTCGTCCAAGGCCGTAGGAATTGTCGCAGCAGAAGTATTCCCGTAACGATCCACGTTAATTAGAACTCTCTCCATCGGCAATTTGATTCGCTTGACCACAGCTTCAATGATTCTAAGATTGGCCTGATGAGGAACAAACCAGTCCAGATCATGGATTGTCATCGAATTTTTATTCAAAGTATGAAGGGCAAAGTCCGCCAGGGTTTTCACAGCAACTTTAAAGATTTCTTTGCCTTTCATTTTCATTTTGTGAAGTTTTCGGGAGAATCTTTCAGGATTAACCTCCATATTTGACCCCCCCGCAGGGATCCAAAGAAAGTCCCAGAGATTTCCATTAGAAAGGAGATGGCTGCACAAAATCCGTCGGGTGGAGTCTGAAGGAACCTGTTCAATAACAGCAGCTCCCGCCCCGTCTCCAAACAGAATACAGGTGGTTCGGTCTTCCCAGTTGACCAGTGGACTGAGGACTTCCCCGGCCACAACCAGCGATATTTTTGTCTGTCCTGTTTGAATAAACTTATCCGCAGTTACCAGACCATAAATAAATCCTGAACAGGCTGCATTAATATCCATGGCCCAAGCTTTGCTGGCGCCAAGCTTATGCTGAAGCCAGCAGGCCGTGGATGGAAGCAGCGTGTCCGGTGAACAGGTGGCATAAATAATTTGATCGATGTCCTCAGGGGACCTTCCGGCCATTTTCAGAGCTCTTTGTGATGCTGAAAAACCGAGTGAGGAATTCTGTTCCGCAGGGTTTTCAACATCTGAAACCCTCCGCTCTCGAATTCCGGTTCTCTCACGAATCCAGGTATCGCTGGTTTCAATTCCTAATTCAGCGAGCCTTTTAACGATACCGGCATTGCTCACACGATTTTTAGGGAAGGCGGATCCGGTTCCCGTGATCCTTGCTGCAAACTCCATAGATATTATATAGAAATCTTTCGCCCTATTTTATAGTCTTCTCTGAAACAGAACTTTCTGTAACAATTTAGTGTTATGAAAAAATTAATCTTGATAATCTCGTAAAAAGTCACAAAATACCGCCTTTTGTCATTCCGGCGAAAGCCGGAATCCAGTCTTTTCAATCAGTTGCAGACCATCCGGACTCCGGTTTTCACCGGAGTGACGACTTTTTACGAATGCATCAATTTTAACCCAACAATATGTTCAAAAAACTCTAATATTACGTTTTTTTCAACCCGTCAATTTATTCTTCGAATTTACCGAGTACCAACGCCGCATTTGTGCCTCCAAAGCCGAAAGAGTTAGTCATGGCGAGTTTGACATCCATGTTTCGGGCGATGTTCGGAACATAATCAAGATCGCAATTTTCACCTGGATGATCAAGATTTATTGTCGGTGGAATAATCCCTTCATGAATGGCAAGTGCTGTGAATACGGTTTCAATTCCACCGGCGCCGCCTAAAAGATGGCCGGTCATGGATTTGGTCGAACTGATTGCCAGTGAGTATGCTTTTTCCTTGAATACGGACTTTATGGCCTGGGTTTCGTAAAGATCATTCAGCTGGGTTGACGTGCCGTGGGCGTTAATATAATCTATGGCATTATATGAAATTCCCGCATCATCAATTGCCGCCGCCATACACCGGGCCGCACCTTCGCCATCCGGAGCAGGCGCGGCCATATGAAACCCGTCCCCGCTCATACCATACCCGAAAATTTCCGCATAAATTCTGGCGCCCCTTTTTAAGGCCCCCTCGAGGGTTTCCAGTATAAGAATTCCGCATCCTTCACCCACGATAAACCCATCACGATCACAGTCAAAGGGTCGAGATGCTTTTTCAGGTTCATGGTTCCGTACGGAAAGAGCTTTCATGGCATTGAAGCCGGCAATACAGGTGGGGGTGATAACAGACTCTACGCCACCGGTTATCATGGCATCAGCGCCGCCTCTTTTGATGATTTTGAATGCATCCCCGACCGCATGTGTGCCTGAAGCACACGCAGTTGAAATTGAAGAATTGGGTCCTTTGGCCCCTAAATAGATGGAAATCATACCCGGAGCCATATTCCCGATCATCATGGGAATAAAAAACGGCGTTACCCGTTTGGGTCCTTTTTCTTTCAGTATTCCGGCGGTCTCTTCGAGTATCTGAAGTCCGCCCAGACCGCACCCTGTGAGAACACCCACCCTGTTTTGGTTGGCACTGTCTATAATTAGCTCTGAATCTTCCAGAGCCATTCGGGATGCTGCAACAGCATAGGCTATAAATAATTGAATGCGTTTTGCTTCTTTTTTGGTAAGGAAATCCTCCGGCTGAAAATTTTTAACTTCTCCGGCAATCCGAGTGTCAAATCCGGATGCATCGAACCGGGTTATTTCGGAAATCCCTGATTTGCCTTTACACAACGCAGTCCATGTCTCTTCAACGCCGATACCCAGTGGCGTTACAAGCCCCAAACCTGTAATAACGACCCGCCGGTCCGCAGCTGTCTCTCTATCAAGCATAATTGTAACGTCTCGAAAATTCTATACCGTCATAAGCGGAATCCAAATCACAAGTCTTTTAACAACAACCTGTTTATTGGATCATTCCATTTTTCCAATTGCGGCGAAGTGCCTAAGTACATGTATTCGTAAATACGGTTACGTATTCATGATGAAGTTTGAAGTGAGCTAAAACCCGCCATAGTGCGACTCGTCCCTGTATATTGATATTGGCTATAAATCATTGCAAATGTTTTTTTTGAATATAGACTATTAGTGATCGGTCTGAGCCAGGGTTAAGGAATTCTGTCAATTATATAAAATCACCGGCTTCCGGCTCCGCTTCCAGCCCGTAGGGCTTACAGGCCGGAGGGTAGAGCCTGCAGCTCGGAGAGAGCGAAGCGACTTCATAACTTTAACTCACTTAAGGCACTTCAAACTTCAAACTTTGGATTTCACCTTTTACGAGACAGTGTCCATTAAAAATACGTTATCGCAGTTATGAATTAGAGCACTTAGTATATAACTTGTACCCATATCTCCGGAAAGAAGTTCCCTTTTGAAAAAGAATCCATATATAAACAAAAATGGTTGTGTTTAACATTAGATACTTTAAACTTATACTTATACTTATAGAGGACAGGCCTATGATCAGAAAATAAATGAGGTAAAAATCATTGTTGGCATTGCCTGATAAATACATGCCAAAACAAATCATGATACTATGGAAAAATATCAAATAATAAAATATAGTCCTATCAAGAAAATATCTGTTCGGAATATAGAGGATAAAAAGGTTGGTCGAGAGATAAAAAGCCATAAATATGTGTGACCATTAACAAGTTATCCTTTTTCAATCCGAAGATTACCAGATAGCAAGTAATAACTGTAACCATTAAATGGATAATAAAAATGTATTTCTTTGTACTATTTTCAATAAATAAGTTTTTTTGTAATACTTTCATGTGCCAAACTTAAATAATCTTTCATGCCAGCCTCCTTCTTGAGTTTCCCTCTGGGAAATCAAGAAGGAGGTTTGAACGCCTGTTTAGCAATCACACCAGCGGAGCCGGTGTTCCAAATATACTAATTATAGCATTGTGCAGTATCAGACCCGCCGCCACTGCTAATAACCGTCACCGTGTATGGAACTGATCCACGTTTTCTGAAAGTGTTGGTGTAAACATCTCCGGGAACCCAATATCTCAACTCTCCCAGGTTAACACTTC
>CAYPIW010000048.1:0-16206 GCA_964410925.1 uncultured Desulfobacteraceae bacterium | reverse complement strand
ACTTTAGGCACTTTAAACTTTTGCATAAATAGAATGAATAAACCAAGGTATAATTACGTGACCGTATTTACGAATACATGTACTAAGTCAGTAGCCCTGGATTCAGGGTTCACGAGCTTCAAGATATTTCATTCTTTCGAGCAACGGGGGATGGGAATAGTTGAAACAGACATAAAGCGGATGGGGGGTGAGGTTGGAAAGATTTTCCTTTGCCATTTTCTTTAGCGCTGTTGAGAGTGGTTTTGCGGTTTTTAAAATTCCAAGCGAGTAAAAATCCGCTTCTCTTTCAAATCTTCTGGAAATCGCCATCCCGATGGGGGATATGAAAAAGCTTACCGGTTCCCACAGAATGCCCACCAAAAACAGACCCACGTAACACGGCATGTTTGAAAAACCAAAGCTATGATACATCACCTCCCAGTTTAACAGTTTTGATGCCAGAAAAAAAAGAAACAGGGATACAAGACTGACGAGCACAAATTGTTTTTTAATATGGTTTTTTTTCAAGTGTCCGATTTCATGGGCTAAAATAGCCAGAATTTCATCCTGACCGTGTGACCGGATCAGAGAATCGAACAGCACGATCCGCTTGGCTTTCCCCATTCCTGAAAAATATGCATTGGTATGTCTGGTTCTTTTGCTTGCATCCATCTGGTATATTTCCTCAATGGTAAGCCCTTGTGTTTTAGCCAGTCGTTCAATCTCCTCTTTAAGTCCGGAATCTTCAAGCCGTGTGAACCTGTTAAAAAGCGGCGCAATGACCATAGGATAGAGTATGGTCATAGTCAATTGGAACAACGAAAACATAATCCATGCCCATATCCACCAACTCTGTCCGGCATGGCTGACCATCAAAAGAAGTGTGGAAAGAAGAAAAGTTCCTAAAATAATCAAAACCACCAGGGACTTTGCCAGATCCAAGAGCCAGATTTTCAGGGTTTTTGTATTGAAGCCGTATGTTTCCTCAAGAACAAAACTGTGATAATAATCAAAAGGAAGTCCCATCAATACTTCTGCCAGGCCGACAACTGCAAAAAAGATAAGGCCGGCCATTATAACGTTCATTTGGGCAAGAGACTGTGCCAGCCATGGAAGGAGACCTGAAAGGATGATATAAAGAAAAATAATTTTACTGATGCTGGTTTGAAATAGCTTAAAACGGATGGTATCTCCGGTATACCGGCTGATTTTCTGCAGTTCTTTCTCATCGATCATTCCCTCAAAAGCCACGGGCACCTTTTGCCCAGACTTCTTGAGATAAGCGAGATTTATTCCCTCAATGGCCGTATACACTGCAAAACTGGTCAGATAGATACAAATGTAGGCGATTAGATAAGTATTCATTGAAATCATAGGATATTCCAATATCATAGCATTCCCTGTTTTGACAAGCAAGATGCGATATGTTTTCAGTGATTCGTATAGGTCAACGCTAACGGATTCATGATTTTCAGAAGCCGTTAATTTTATTTATTCAAAGCAAGTACGTGTTTAGATGACGTGGCTCTGAAGTATGTTTTCAATATAGAGTTTGATGAATTCGAAAAAACCTTTTTTAGTCTTTTAACCTACAGGAATGCCGGGTAACATACAACTTGCACGACTAAAGAAACTGTGTTAATTCAAATAAAATTTGTTTATCCGTGCCTTCCGGTGAAAGATTGCCCGCCAGCCAGGCCCGCCCGGTATTTGCCTGAGTGGCATCCCATGGCGGATGGACAAGGCGAGGCGGCCGGGGGCGTGAACGGACAGGTCATCATTGTGAGGCGGCATTTATCGGCAGCCAATGAAATCTCTTTAATCTTCCCGCTGATAGCAGGATCGAACTTTCCAGGCGTTCAATTATTATGAAACAATATGTTATTGATGAGCTTAGACCCATGGATTACGAAATGATCAAGGCATTCATGGATGAGAAGTTTGGTTCCTCAAATGTGGACGGCGTTTACTGGCTTCAACTCGACCACAACATTCTCACTCCGGTCCAGAAAGAACATACAGAGTGTCAGCCATTTTATGTTGCCGTTGATCTTGAATCAAACCTTGTAGCCTTTGAGTTGCTTGTACGTACCAAGAGCAAAATGCGATGCAGCTGTATGGGGTATGCAACCGAAAAACAGCGCAACTGGCTGATGGGGGTCGCCGACGCCATGTTCGATAATTTAGGGATTAAAACATAACTGATGATACGAACCCTTTTTATTGGTTTTTGGACGGTGATTTTTACAGGTTTTTTTGCGGTTATGGTCATATTGACCTCACTGGTCAGTACAGATGGTGAAATACCGCACAAAGTAGCAAGAATTTGGGCAAAATGTATTCTTGCCGCAAGCAATATCAAAGTCAGGGTTAAAGGCCTTTCCAATCTGAATCGTACGGGATCTTATATTTATATGCCAAACCATGCGAGCAATTTTGATATCCCTGTTCTTCAGGCTTATCTTCCGGTTCAGTTCAGATGGGTTGCCAAGGCCGAATTGTTTAAGATACCCGTTTTCGGTTATGCCATGAAAAGGGCCGGTTATGTCAGTATCGATCGTTTTGATCGAAAGTCTGCCATACAAAGCCTTAATAAGGCGGCGGAAATAATAAGGAACGGTACGTCCGTGATCATCTTTCCCGAAGGTACGCGCAGTCAGAATCAGAACATACAGTCATTTAAAAAGGGAGGATTTGTTTTGGCGGTCGATTCCGGTGTTCCGATTGTTCCGGTGATCATTCACGGAACATGGACGATCATGCAAAAAAAACAGATTTTCGTCAGACCTGGAAATGTTGTTCTCGAAATCAAAAAACCGGTTAATACGTCAGATTATACCAGGAAAACCAGGGACGATCTTATGGAAAAAATTAGAAATATCGTCATGGGTTCCTATGATAAAAACAAAAAGAACGAAGTGTTATGCTAAAAATAATACCACTGGGCGGGCTGGGAGAAATAGGCCTGAACATGATGGTTTTTGAATATTCCGATTCAGCTTTTATTATTGATGCCGGCCTGATGTTCCCCGAAGACTATATGTTGGGTGTCGATTACGTTATCCCCGATATGAGTTATTTAAAACAAATTCAGTCCAAAATTTCGGGGATTGTAATAACCCATGCCCACGAGGATCATATCGGAGCACTTCCTTTTCTCCTGAAAGATATTAACGTTCCGGTTTTTGGGACTGCTTTTACGCTGGGAGTTGTTCGAAACAAACTGGAAAAGCATACTTTCTCTTCCCCCGTTCTATTCCGTGAGATTTTTCCGGGAGGAAAACTTAATTTGGGTCCTTTTGAACTCGAATTTATCCGGGTCTGCCACAGTGCTGTGGACGGGGTAGGGATTGCCATAAAAACGCCTATAGGACTCGTTGTTCATACCGGAGATTTTAAAATCGGCCATACTTCCGTTGGCGGAATGATAACCGACGTCAATAAGTTTGCCCGGTGCGGTGACCAGGGCGTCCTCGCCCTGCTGTCGGATTCCACAAATGTTGAAAAGGAAGGATATACAATCTCCGATCAAAAGGTCGGTGAAACGCTGGCAAAGGTCTGTTCAGGGAGAAAAGGTCGGATTATCGTTGGCCTTTTTGCTTCCAATATTACCCGTATTCAACAGGTCATCGATATTGCCCGGGCAATGGACCGGAAAGTCATTTTCAATGGAAGAAGCATAGAAACCACTGTAAATATTGCAAAAGATCTTGGATACATAACTATTTCCGAGGACATGGAGGTGGATGTTGAACAGCTCCATGAGTTTCCGGATGATCAGATTGTAATTATAACGACCGGGAGTCAGGGAGAACCCATGGCGGCCCTGGCCCGCATGGCAGCGGACGCCCATAAGCAGATAAAGATCAAAGAAGAGGACACCGTCATTTTTTCCTCGAAATTTATACCAGGCAATGAAAAGGCCATTACCAAAATTATTAATAATCTTTATCGGCGAGGGGCCGACGTTATTTATGAAAAAATATCCGAGATCCATGTATCCGGCCACGCTTTTCAGGAAGAATTAAAGCTGATGATAGACCTGACCCGGCCCAAATATTTTATTCCGATCCACGGAGAATACCGGCATCTGATTCTTCATGCACGTTTGGCCGAGCAAGTCGGTATTCCAAAGGAAAATGTTTTTGTTGTCGAAAACGGTCAGGTTATTGAATTTGATGAAAATGGTTGCAGAGTCCGAGAAAATATTTTGACAGGCCGGGTGTTTATAGACGGTAAAGGAATTGGAGATGTCGGGCGAAGTGTGCTCAAAGAGAGACGCAATTTATCCGAAGACGGCCTGGTGGTCGTCACCATGGTTTTTGATGAGGAGACGGGAATTGTGCTACACGGTCCTGACATTGTTTCCCACGGTTTTGTGTTTGAAACGGAAACCGGCCATCTTCTGGAAGATGCAAAGTGCATTATACTTGAGGTCGTAGAAGAAGTCGGTCCCGTGGTTCCTGACCGGGTCAATAAAATTCGTTTAAAAGTGCAGATTGCCCTAAGGAAATTTTTTTCCTTTACCATAAGCCGCCGTCCGGTTATACTTCCTTTTATATTGGAAATTTAAGAAAAAAGCATGCGTAAAGAGATTATCGGGATATCACTATTTTTTCTGGTGATTTTAACATTGATCAGCCTGTTGTCGTACAGCCCGGCAGATCCTTCAATCAACCATGCCACTTCTTCAGACCATATTCACAACTTCTTCGGGCTCTTGGGCGCCCAACTGGCCGGAATCTTAATCGGACCGTTCGGTCTTGGCGCATTCTGGGTTCCGGTTCTGCTCCTTCTAACCAGTATTCACTTTTTTCGAGACCATCCTTCCGGAGCAATTGTTTTTACCATTACCGGTGGAATCCTCCTGGTTATAACCACCGGAAGTCTGCTGGCAATACATAATGATCACATTATTATGTTCGGGAATAAATTTTCTTCCGGCGGAATTATCGGAATTTTCTTAAAATCATTTCTGGTAAAATATTCCAATGTGATCGGCGGCGTAATTATACTG
Organism: uncultured Desulfobacteraceae bacterium; assembly: GCA_964410925.1. Taxonomy (GTDB): domain Bacteria; phylum Desulfobacterota; class Desulfobacteria; order Desulfobacterales; family UBA11574; genus S5133MH16. The sequence goes on along the minus strand of CAYPIW010000048.1, from coordinate 11,210 downwards.
GTCCTCTTATGGATTATCGGTTTGATTCTGGCCACCGGTTTTTCACTGACAAATTTTTCGAAACGCTCCTGGCGATCGATTGTTTTTTCGGCAGATCGATTACATACGTTGTTTATTAAATGGAAAGAACAAAGGAAAAAATCAAAAAAAAGTTCGAAAATAAAAAAAGAACTTGCTGCTGAGAAAGAGCGGGAAATAAAAATCAAAGCGTCTTTACCCAGACCTTTAAAAGAAGCTCCGGTTCCTCGACAGGAAGTGTTCGAGTTCATGCGTTCTGAACCTGGATTTAGACTGCCTTCTATAAATCTTTTGGATGAGTCCAGGGAAAAGCCTTCTTCTGCTGATGAGGAAAATTTGAGGATGCAGTCAAAACTCCTTGAAAAAAAACTTGACGATTTTAGTGTCAAGGGAAAAGTGGTGGCCGTATCGCCCGGTCCTGTCATTACCACCTATGAATATGAACCGGCTCCGGGCGTAAAAATTAATAAAATCGTAAGCCTGACCGATGACCTCGCTTTAGCGCTTCGTGCCACAAGTATCAGGATCGTAGCCCCGATCCCCGGAAAGGCGGTGATTGGGATTGAACTTCCCAATGCCCTCAGAGAGCTTGTAAAATTCAAAGGAATTGCCGCCTCAAGCGCTTTTGAAAAATCAAAATCAAAGCTTACGATCTGTCTCGGAAAAGACATCGTCGGGGATCCTGTGGTGGCGGAGCTGGACAAAATGCCGCACCTTTTAATTGCCGGCGCCACCGGAACCGGTAAGAGCGTGGCCTTGAATTCAATGATTTGCAGCCTGTTATATAAATCTACGCCCGATGAAGTAAAACTGATCATGATCGATCCAAAAAGAATCGAACTGTCACATTATGACGGGATTCCCCATCTTATTACCCCTGTGGTAACAGACGTAAAAAAAGCAACCAATGCCTTGTTCTGGGCGGTACGAGAAATGGAAACAAGATATGAGTTGCTGTCGGAAAAGAAAGCAAGAAACATACGGCAGTATAACCAGAAGATAAATCAGGAAAATACAACCAGAGCAGGCGAAGTTTTGAAAATATTGCCGTATATTGTTGTTATCATTGACGAGCTTGCCGATCTCATGCTGGCGTCATCACGGGACGTGGAGGTTGCGTTAACCCGTCTTGCCCAGATGGCCCGGGCTGCGGGGATTCATTTGATACTTGCCACACAAAGGCCGTCCGTAGATGTTTTGACCGGAATTATCAAGGCTAATTTTCCGACCCGTCTTACTTTCCAGGTTTCTTCAAGGACCGATTCCAGGACCATCATCGATAGTAATGGGGCTGAGAACCTGCTGGGGAACGGGGATATGCTTTTTCTTCCTCCGGGTACGGCAAAGCTCCAGCGAATTCACGGGGCGTTCATATCAGAAGCAGAGCTATCGAGGATTATTGAATTTTTGAAAGCTCAAAAAACGCCGGAATACAATACTGCTGTTGTTAAATCACCGCCAAAGGAAGAAGATGACTCCGAGGCCCTGGAGTATGATGAAAGATATGACGATGCCGTGGCGCTCATTACAAAATCAAGGCAGGCATCCATATCCATGATCCAGCGCCATTTGCGCATCGGGTACAACCGGGCCGCCCGCATTATTGAGGTCATGGAGAAAGAAGGAATCGTAGGTCCTTCGGACGGCGCCAAACCCAGGGAGGTTCTGGTTAAAGGATATGATGAAATTCCTTAAGACCGTCTCCTTGACCGGAACCGGGTGTAAATAAAGACTCTTGTTTGCTAAGAATGCCATGCCTATTGGTGTCAGGTGTCAGGTTTCAGGGTTAAGGAGGCATGCAGCCTTGAGGGAACGATTCAACATACGAATTTTTATAGACCTCAAGATCCTCCACGTCCATATGATTGCTATGGGTCCCCTCATTTCCCCCTGACACCTGACACCCAAAAAAAAGGGGCTTCGGAGCTAAGGTTTGTCAATAGACAAAGATTAGCATTTGCCAATGGCCTTGATTTACACCCCTATCCGGGTGGGTTAATCCCAACTAAAAATGATGCACCCACCGGAAATTCAACCGAAAGCCTTCCGGCCTGTTTTCTGCCGATGTTTCGAAATAGGTGTTAACGAAAAGGTGATTGTCCTGGGAAAAATGGTATACTCCGCCCGGACCGATGGCGAACACCTGTTCTTCGGAATCTGATACATCTCTGCCGTCCACCTCAGTATCCGTGATTTGCTTGAGGTAATATCCGTTTATTCCCAACCGCAGGCGATTTGGCAGTACCTCATAGGCTGTTGCGAAGTTCAGGTGAATGGCCTGCCCGGCCTGGGTGTCATCGGCACCGAAGAATGGGGAAGTCGGAGGAACTTCCTCAATGGGGTTATCGTTTTTATCGTTCCAGAGGTAATGAATGCGCCAGGAAGCGGTCCATTTCGGGGTAATAAACAGGGTTGCGGCCCAATATGGGTTAAAAGAGAAAAAATTGCTGCCCGGATTGAGTGTGTGATCGTCGTCGTACTTTCCAGTTGGAAAAATCAACTGGAACTCGATGCGGTGCATGAAGATGGGCCCGTTTTTGCCCATGATCGGGTCCCATTGCAGATAGGGCCCAACGAGAATGTCTCCGAGTCCTGAACCGTTATCGCTAATGGGCTCAATAGGACCACTAAAATCCAGATCCAGCGAAACATAGGGAACAATTATGTCGAGGCCCCATTTTCCGCCAAACAGCAATGGTGTGTCCGACTGATAGATAAATTGGGACAGGCTGATCCACGCATCCAGGTCGGGATCCGAAACCGGAAACAAAGTTCCATCATGCCCGTCGTCGTCCGTAAAGTCATCCGAAGTCCAGTACTGCACATATTGCGTGAAGTAAAATCCCGGGCCGGCAGGGGGTCCGCCGTCCAGAAAAGTCGTAAATCCCAAATTCACGGACGGCAAATCATAACCGTATGCGGCAGGTGATTTCACCAACGACAGAGAAACACCGATGATCATCATGACCCCTATCAGAAATAATTGTTTGAGCAAGTGATTATATCTCATATACCCTCCTTCCTTAATTGTCCGTTGCGTTGAAAAACCATATTATTATTTTTCAATATATTCCATAATTCATTTTGCCGGTTTGTTTTTGGCGGCTTCGATGAGTTCGATCAGCGTCAAAATTTTCTCTTTTGGCTTTTGATTGAAACAGCGTTCCCAATCCTCGGGTGTCAGCCGATTACGGATATACTCCTCCACAGGGAAATAAGAATGCCAGCAATGAATAATGCGAGAGCAAGGCAATGTTCCGGCTTCTTTCAGGCAGTAGGCAAAGGTAACCTGTCCCCCCAGTTTCGGACATCTGATTTCCATTTTTTGCAGGTCAGGCAATTTTCGTTAAACCCATTTTTCCAATATTCCGGTATTCCATTATTCCCTCCGGCTCGTGGAGTTACGATCCTGCGCCTCGGAGAGAAGCGGGGCTGGAGGCCAATAGGGGCGAAGCCCCTGAGTTCTTATCCTTTGTGTCAAAATCCATTCCGGTTCGAACTAAGGTTTTGGAAGTCCTTCGATACTCTTTAAAGATTTTTGAAGTTCTTCTTCCGGAAGTTCATATTTTTTTAGTTTGCCCGAGAGGAACGCATCATAGGCTGCAAGGTCTACAATCCCATGGCCGCTCCAGTTAAACAGAATTATTTTTTCTTTGCCCTCTTCTTTGGCTTTTTGCGCTTCCTGAACCACCGCTGCGATCGCATGATTGGTTTCCGGCGCCGGGATAAAACCTTCGGTGCGGGCCCAATTAACGCCGGCTGTAAACGTTTCTACCTGGTCAAGTGCGCGAGCTTCAATAATTTTCTCTTTCAGCAAGTGGCTCAAAATAGGAGCCATCCCGTGATATCTTAATCCTCCGGCATGTATGGGGGCCGGCACAAAACCATGTCCCAGCGTATGCATGGGGAGCAATGGGGTGGTCATTGCCGTATCGCCAAAATCATAGGCAAAAGGGCCGCGTGTCATGGTTGGACATGACGTTGGCTCAGCGGCAACAATGGAAATTTGCTTGCCATGGATTTTATCTCGAGCAAAAGGAAGACACAGGCCGGCAAAATTACTCCCGCCTCCGGCGCACCCCATAACGATATCAGGATAATCACCAATTTTTTCCAATTGTTTTTGAGCTTCCAGGCCAATAATTGTTTGATGCAAAAGAACGTGGTTTAATACGCTTCCCAGAGAATAGCGCGCATCTTTGTCGCCCACTGCATCCTCTATGGCTTCACTGATTGCCATCCCAAGACTTCCGGGTGAATCCGGATATTCATCAAGAATTTGTCTTCCTGCCTGTGTCATATTACTTGGGCTCGGGATACAATCCGCACCCCACGTCATCATCATGAGCCGGCGATAGGGCTTTTGCTCATAGCTTATCTTTACCATAAAGACCCGGCATTTAAGGCCGAACATCTGACAGGCCATGCTCAATGCACTGCCCCACTGTCCGGCACCGGTTTCCGTTGACAGGCGTTTTATACCGAAAACTTTATTGTAATAGGCTTGAGCAACTGCGGTGTTGGGCTTATGGGAACCCGGAGGGCTTACCCCTTCGTTTTTGTAATAAATTTTAACCGGGGCATCCAGCAGCTTTTCGAAATTTCTTGCCCGGTATAAGGGGGAGGGGCGCCACAGGCATAACTTATCCAGAACCGGTTCAGGGATGTCAATCCAGCGCTCCGTCGAAACCTCTTGCTCGATCAAATTCATCGGAAATACCGGAGCCAGGTCATCCGGTCCTATGGGTTGTCCTGTCCCCGGATGGAGCGGCGGACTCATTGGAGTGGGCAGGTCCGCCAGGATGTTGTACCATTGCCTGGGCATTTCACTTTCATTTAAAAACACCTTGATCTGTTTCATATTATTTCCTCCTTTTCAATTAAAAAAAACCATGGAGAAACCCCCATGGCCCATTTGCAAAATAAAAGAGCCATGGGAAGTCCCTCCTTACCCACAGCTCTCACTAATTTCTAAAAAATTATATGTGTGCAGGCAGGCTCATTATAAAACCTGCCACCACCAACATATTGATGTTATGTTTATTTTAGTGCTCAATCTTTATTCCTCTTTATTAAAGACGACGAACTCCGTACTACAAAGACATGTAGCGTGTCAAGACAAAACTCTATAAAATATTCGGGTCAGTTGATTTTCGTGGAAAAAGACCCTTGCGGAAAGAGGGGGGAGGGTCTCCAAAGTGATGTAAGGTCCGACAGGCTCATCAGATCTGTGGGGATCAACCCGGAATGGTCTTTGAGAGAAAGGACTAAAAAATAAATTCAAAGGCAAGACAAATCCCTTTGTTCTTAACATCCGCTGACAGGTTGATTTTAGTATTATTTTTCAATGTTTCGATAAATCGGGCGGTTTGTTTCCGATTGTATTTGTGTGCACTGGTTACGGCACCGTATATATTTCCGGCATAAAAACCAAATTCAACAAAAGAGATAACGCCGCCCAGTGCAGTGTTATTATCATCAAAAGACTCAACCGCCGCCAATATCAGGCCGCCGTTCAGCAAAAAAGCGATGAGCGCATCCTGGTATCTTTCGCAGTAAAAATATCCGGCTCCGGGAATTATGGACAAAAATCCTGACAGGCTGGGGTTTTTTCCAGGAATGGATTTTTCCTTGTTCAGTTCGTCGGTCAGCTGTTCAAGCCGGTACTTATTTTTGTTTGTGGTACTTATTTTTGAGAAATAGCGCCGTGCTTCTTCCCAGGAAGCCGTTTCAATGTAGATCCACCCTGTCTTGTAGCAGGCTTCATCCCTTACCTCTTCATCATAGGTCATTGTAATCAGATTGTTAAGATTGATAACGGCAGGGCCGAAGGCGTATTGTTTGACATAGGCGTCACTAATCATAAAATATGATTTTACGGAAAGATCGGTATCAACATATTTATCGATCACGGCGTTGAAAGAATCTATGGCCTCTTTGAAATGTTCGCCAAGGTAATAGGACATGCCGATTCGGTACATTGCCGTCTCTACCCTGTGATCTTCCGGGAAAAAATAGATAAACCGCTTGTATTCAAGCACCGCCGTCAAATAATCTTTGCCGGAAAAACAGTGTTCTGCAAAATTAAACTGTTTGTCCGGATTTATGATCATAGAAGATTTGAGATCCGGTTCAGTCATGGATCCGGCAACACACTGGGAAAAGGGGGTAAAAAGAAAACATATGATAAAGAACATAAGAGACAGACAAACAAAGCGAGTGGTTCGGATGTCCATAATTAACCGCGAAGCTCCACCTCAAAGTGATGAGTTGAGGAAAATAGAAATCTATTGTTTGAAGCGAAGCGATGCTGGTTGCTGGATGCTCGATGCTGGATAAACATAAAAAACCTATTTGCTTTTTCATCCAGAATCCAGAGACCAGTATCCGGTATCCCATAGTAACAATCGGTGATCATATGCGATTCCAAAAACTTGACATAAATGTTAAGATCTTGATCTATATCATCGGCTAGTGCCACCAGAAATCGTTATTGTCTGCGGGATCAAAGCTCAGCGTTTCACCATTTATCAGGATCGGGGGCGATAGTTTTGTTTCGTCTCTGCCGCAGCGCATCAGGCGGTCGCTGCACATAATCCAGCCCAAAAAAGCGCCGTGTTTTTTTAATGCATCCATACAATATTGGGAGCATGAGGGATACATGGGGCAGCGGTTGCCGTCAGTCCCTGAAAGGTAGTTTCTGTAAAATTGTATGGGATAGCTAACAGGGGGCGTCTGTTTTTCCGCGGCTTCGGATGAAAGGATATGGCTTTTTGTAACGGCTGACTTGTGTCCGGCAAGACAACTGCTGCAACACATGTATAGAATTATAAAAAAAATGATCACCTGAGGTTTTTTTATCATGGTTTACTGTTGATGGCTTCGTAAAAAGTCTGATTTAGACGGTTTCGTAAAAAGTTCAAATTCAAGGCGTGCAAATTTTGTAATCATGAGGCGTACTTTTCGTACGTTGAATGATTACGAAATGCAGCACAACGTAGAAGTTGGACTTTTTACGAAACCGTCAGTCGCTGTCTGAAAGCCTCGTACATGGCAACCGCTCCCGCCACAGAAGCATTCAGGGAGTTTATCGGCCCTTGCTGGGGAATGGACATCAAAAAATCACAATGTTTTTTTACCAGGGGGCGCATGCCTTTTTCCTCCCCCCCGATAACAATTGCAAGACGAGCTGTCAAATCACTCAAAAAAATTGATTTGTCCGAAGCTTTTTCCATTCCGGCAATCCACCATCCTTTTTCCTTCAATGTCTTTATTGTGTTTACCATGTTTGTTGCCCGTGCCAGACGGATATGCTCCAGGGCTCCTGCTGACGCCCTGGATACTGCAGGTGTGGGCGGTACGGATCTGTCCTTTGGAATGATGATACCGTTGACGCCCGCACAAAGTGCTGTTCTAATCAGAGCGCCCAGGTTATGAGGATCCATAATATTGTCGACCAGTAACAGTAAATGGTTTGTATCATCCGGCCGGATACTGTCTATAATGTCAGAAATGGCCGATACCGGGAAACCACTTGTCCTGGCTCCGATTCCCTGGTGTTGATCCGTTCCGGTCAGAGATTTTAACTGTAAAGATTCCACCCTTTCTACAGGAATTTTTTTCGCTTCAGAAAGTGCCAGGATTCTTTCTAATCGGTCTGAGATCTTTTTTTCTAAAATATAGACTTCAAAAAAAAATCTGCGACCGGCATTTAAGGCTTCAAGAACAGGATTGATTCCAAAAAGTATCTCTGTTTTAGGTTTCCCCATTTCTACCTTTACCCAGTGTCCCTCTGCGGTTCAATCAAACCACGACTGAACACAGATAAAAAAGTTTGAAGTGACTAAAGTGAGCTAAAGTGAGCTAAAGTGAGCTAAAGTTGATGTATTCTACCAATTTTATTTACTTTTGCCTAACAACTCTTCCTTCCGGTGTATTGGGCAACGTTGCGGATAACCTGATTATTTTTACAGCGAATTTCCTGGTTCGCCTTTCGAGTTCTTTTGAAAACTCTTTGTTGTCCATTTTTAAAAACGTATTGCGCTGAAAGTGTATTCTTCAACCCTGGCCCAGGCCGATCACCAATACGCTATATTCAAAAAAGCAAGTTTAAAATGATGTATAGCCGATATCAATATATATGTACAAGTCGCACCAGGGCGGGCTTTAGCTCACTTTAGTTCACTTCAAGCTTTAGGCACTTTAGTTCACTTTAGTCACTTTTAACTTTAGCTCACTTCACTTTTCATTTTAGTCACTTTTCAAACCTGTTCGGGTATCGATATTTCTCGATAATGGCTACAAGTTTCTCAAGTGATACAGACAGCTGATCATTAACGATAAGATAACGGTACAGATTTTTTTGGGCCATCTCTTTTTCCGCGGTTAAAAGGCGTTTTTTAATTGTTGCCCTGCTTTCGGTTTTTCTCATTTCCAGGCGTTTCCTGAGCGTCTCAAGTGACGGGGGCATGATAAAAATCGTGATACTGTCGGGATAATCCTCAAGTATCTGGCGGGTTCCCTGAACATCGATATCAAGGAGAATATCACGCCCGGAAGCCAGCCCCTTTTCCAGAAATTCACCCGATGTACCGTAATAATTGCCGTGGACCTTTGCCCATTCAGCCCAATAACCGCTCTCTATCCTTTGTTCAAAATCTTTTTTTTGGATAAAATAGTAATCCACACCGTCTTGTTCACTGTTGCGTAGAGATCTTGTTGTGTACGAAACCGAATAAAGAATATCCTTAAACCGGTCAATCACGGCTTTGGAAAGGGTTGTCTTGCCGCCCCCCGACGGCGCGGAAATGATAAAAAGATGACCCCGTTCACTAGCTGTCTGTTTGGAATTCGAACCCGGCGCCCCGATCTCCTGTTCATTCATGATGGATTATTCCAAAGTTTTGAGTGTTAAATAGCGCTGGGATATTGTTTCGGCCTGTATGGCGGAAAGAACGATATGATTGCTGTCCATAACGATAATAGAACGAGTTCTTCGGCCCTGTGTTGCATCTATCAAACGTTTTTCATCTTTGGCCTCATCTTTAAGACGTTTCATGGGAGCTGAATTGGGAGACACAATAGCAATAACCCGTTCAGCAACCACTGTATTTCCAAAACCGATATTCAAAAGATTCTGATCCATATGCCTCCCCTCACGGGTGTAAAGCAAGACTGTTGTTTGCTAAGATTACCATGGATACTTGGTTTCAGCTTTTACCAACGGCCTTGATTCACACCATACTATTCTACATTCTGCAACTGCTCTCTTATTTTTTCAAGATCAGACTTTACCTCAACGATCGTATGGGAAACATTTGAATGGTTCGTCTTGGATCCCATGGTGTTGAATTCACGGTTAAGCTCCTGCACCAAAAAATTAAGTTTTCGACCGGAAGGTTCTACCAACGATATAATCGCTCGAAACTGTTTGATGTGGCTTGCAGCCCTTACAATCTCCTCGGAGATATCACTTCTATCCGCAAGAAAAGCCGCTTCCTGTGCGATTCGATCAGGATCTATCTCTATAATCCCTTTTGTTAAAGCAGTGATACGGTCCTTAAAGCGCTGCTGGTAATGAGATAAAAGGTCGATCGATTCTTTCTGAATCTGATCAACACATTCTTCTATATCGTTAAGCCGGTCGGAAATATCTGCTTCAAGAAAACTGCCTTCCTGTTTTCGCATGGCGATAAGGTTATTTATGGCTTCATCCATACAATCTTTAACAGCAGGCCAGCAGGTTTCCATATCAAGACTCATCTCCACAGGCCTGATAATAGCTTCTCCACTTAAAAGAAGATCCATGGATATTTCGGAATTAATATTAAATTTATCTTTCAGTTGGACAAGGCTGTCATAATATGCCCTGGCTTTGGGTGTATTTATTTCAAAAGCACATGCATCATCGGAATCGTCCCTGACTTGCAGATTAACCTCTATGCGGCCTCTTGAAACCTTGCCGGCAATTAAAGTTTTTATTTTCTCCTCCAGTGCAAGATATCCATGGGGGATACGCAATGCAATATCAAGATACCTGCTGTTGTAAGAACGGATCTCAATCTGAACCGTAAGTTTTTCCCGGGTCTTCTCCGATTTTGCATATGCGGTCATACTCTTTAGCATTTTTCATCAGCCTTTCAAAATAAGTTAAGCGTTCAGAGGTTCACTGTTCAACCTTTAAGAGCGGTTAAATAAAACCACGAATGAACACGAATAGACACAAATTTAAAAATAATAACATCCCCTAATTTTAGGAATTTCCTTTGAACCCTGAACTCTGTAGTTTATGCATATGTCTGTTCTGATGGTCTCGTAAAAAGTCCGATTTAGACGGTTTCGTAAAAAGTTCAAATTCAAGGCGTGCAAATTTTGTAATCATGAGGCGTACTTTTCGTACGTTGAATGGTTACGAAATGCAGCACAACGCAGAAGTTGGGCTTTTTACGAAACCGTCTGTTTCAAATCGATCACATATTTATTCCTTACCCGTTCAAGGTAGTTCAACATGTTTTGCCGGGCATAATCCGGATATGTCCATGGTAATTTAATAAAGCGACCTTTAGTGTAAATCAGGGTTAAATCAGCATAAATCCCTTGCCCAATATAGATCCTGTGACTGTAGTTCTTGCCGGTGGCAAGCACAAATCTTTCCCGAAGCAGATAACCGGGATCCAAATTAACCAATCTTTTGCTGTTGTTCGAATACGCCAGTTCAAGATCATTGGTGACTCTTTTTATCTCTGACAGGGCGCTCTGTTTGATCAGCCTTTCAAATGAAAGCATCCGTCTGAAAAGAGACTGCCCCATCTCCGTCTCATAATATGTGGTAAAATTAAACGGCAGCCATGAACTTGCGATATCAACAGGACCAAATTTTTCTATCAGTACTTTTACCACAGAAACCGCCAGGTTTTTTTCTTTAAGAAAAAAACCGATCACCAGCTTGGCAGGCTTTGGCATTTGAGGTCGGCTCATAATCGTCAGACTAAGTACATGTATTCGTAAATACGGTCACGTATTTATACCTTGGTTTATTCATTCTATTTATGCAAAAGTTTAAAGTGCCTAAAGTGAACTAAAGTGCCTAAAGGTAAGGTATTCTATCCATTTTTAATTATAATTGATCGCGCTGGAAGCGCGTTCCTCAAACCTGGCCCAGACCGATCACCAATACCCTATATTCAAAAAGG
>CAYPIW010000047.1:0-18631 GCA_964410925.1 uncultured Desulfobacteraceae bacterium | reverse complement strand
AACAGGGCAGGCCCCGGTTAAATATGCTCGGCATTTAACCCCGGTGAAACAAAAGAAAATACTGGTTTCACTGGGCAAGCAGGATAAACCTTCATTCTTGACATAATCTCTCACGGAGCTCTCAGAGTACGCAGAGATAAACTTTTTTTCTTTTCCGGCTGAAGCCGTTTGTTAGGGTCTCTCACCCCAGTACCATCTTCCGGAGCTACCCCGGTGAAACGACAGCAACAAAGGTTTCACAGGGCAGGCGGGGCAGGCGGAGCTCTCAAAGTACGCAGAGCTTAAATCTTATTACTTTCCGGCTGAAGCCGGAAAAACTACAAAAACCTCTGTAGTGGCCTTCGGGACATCCATAAGAAACTAAGCAACTATGCTTTCTGAGGAGGATGGGGACTTTGCTGGAATAATAAGTATCCGAAATAAGCTGAAAGCTCAAAGGGGGAACAGTTATCCGTTATTCGGGATCGGTTATCAGTTATCAGGGGATAGAACTTTAAGTGGACTTACATTTGCCTTCACCATACAACGTGTATGCCTGGATATTTCGGGATGACTTTGTCCTTTGAAAGCAGCATCCATCCCTTTTGCTGCCACAATGCAATGAGTATCCTGTCAAACGGATCGTTATGAATATCAGGTAACCGCACAGAGAGTTGGACGACTTTTCGTTCTAAAGGGACTTCGTTGAGACCATGCTGCTCAATGAGCCGGTCCACATATTTTTCCGGCTCCACGGGCAGCTTCAGACGATTGCACTTGTGCAGTATGGAGATTTCCCAGGCCGACACCACCGACAGGTATATCTGGCCTGCATTGGATCTAATCAATCCTTTTGCATTTTCCGTGAGTTTATCCTGATCTGAAGCAAGCCAGACGATGGCGTGGGTGTCCAACAGTATCATCTAAGTTCTTCTGGCCAATCGGAATCCGGGAGAGGAGCAACTGGGTCGCCAACGTAGAAAGCACCCTTCAGCATTTGGTCCATCATAAGCCGGATCTCACTAAAAAAGATATTGAGGATGCTTTATCGTCTACTTGAATAGTTGGGAATGGGTGCCTATTCTTGTTAGTCGCAAGACGTCATCTTCTATGCAGTAAATTACCAGCAGATCGCCGCCTAAATGAAATTCTTTAAATCCTGAATAATTTCCAATCAGGCTGTGGTTCCGTGCTTCAAAAGGCAAATTTTTCCCCTCCAACAAAACGGACAAAAATTTTATGTACTTCTCATACTGGCCATCCGTCATCTTCAGCTTCTGATAATCCTTTTTAAAGATTTTGGTCCGAAATAATTTCATGATGGCCGTTTCACGAAATCATCCATGGATACAAAATCTCCGATCAGCTTTTTTGCTTCCGACATAGCCGCCAGGGTTTCATCGTTTGGTATTTTCACTTCAAATGGAAGTCCCTTGTGACAAACGATCATATTGTTGAAAACATTGATGGCCTGCGAATAGGTCAGACCCAGATATTTTAAAATTTCCTTGGCTTGCAAATAGTTTTCCTGATCCACCCGTATAGTTGTTTGTGTTTTCATATGTATTAACCTCCTGAAGCACAGTTTGTCATTTTTTCGCATCATATCCCAGTTGGGATATAATGTCAAGATCAATAGATGCGGACGGGCGCTCGATGGAGTGACAGGAGTCATTATGTTGATTTGTGATTAAGGCACCTTTTTCAGGTGGCATGCCTTTGGCATGGTGCATAGAGCAGAGAGCATAGGGCAAAGAGCATGGAGCAATGAGCACAGGACATTGGGTTTAAGGATTATGGATTACGGATTAAGGATTAAGGGGAAAGATTGTGAATTGTGAACCGTGAACGGATTATACTTTTTCGGAATAAAGCTTGATTCCTTCGACAAATTTGAAATCTTTCACGTTGTAAGTAAGAAGTTGCATCCCTCTACAAATCGCAGTGGCCGCAAGCAGGGCATCGGGTATATGAAGACCATGACTTTTAGCATACCTTTCAATCATATTTATTGCTGTCTCAGTAATTTCCTGATCCAGATTAATGATTTCCAGTTTTTGGAGGCGACTCTTTATCTTTACTAATTCTTTTTTATTCAATGCACCAAAATACAATTCCATTAAGGTAATAGCGCTCAGTGCAATATTTTGGAATCCGATACGACTAAGCGAACCGGTTGCCAAAGTGTTATTTTTAAATGCTTCGATGAAAATATCGGTATCACACAATATCATGGGTTAGCTTTTGGTCCAGGCTTTCTTTCTTATATCACTGAGGGTAATCTTTCTATTCTCCCAAAGCCCGAAAAGATCCGAAACACTCCCTTTGTCCTCTTTGCCGGACTTTCCGGCCTTTTCATCCACACTGTCCTCAATCTCTACAAAAGGCAATTGTTTTAATAAATTTAATACAATATTCGCTTTTTCGTTGTCTTTTATTTTAATACACAATCGGGTCATTTGCGTTCTCCTTTTTTATTAAAATCAGGCTAAAACCAAATTATCGTATTGAAATAGAAATGACAACAGATAATTTTCTTGGGGATTTTTGTTATATTCAGTGGGACGTCCATTGGTTTATTATTTCGTTTTCTGGGATAAGAGACAAGGGGGTCGCATCTTAATTATTTATTATTACCGCTTGTGCCGAGGTTAGCGCCAGAAAACACCGGGGTCAGATCCCGGTTAAATTCGCCTTCGGCTGACCGTAAACGGTATTTAACTGGGCAGGCCCCGGTTAAATTCGCCTTCGGCTGACCGCAAAGCGGTATTGAACTGGGCAGGCCCCGGTTAAATTCGCCTTCGGCTGACCGTAAACGGTATTTAACTGGGCAGGCGGGGCAGGCAGGATTTACAGGGTTTTCATGGTTCGTGGGGCCTGCGAACTTGTCGTCCCTGGTTGGATCTCATCATGTTTGCAGAATATTTTCAAGTAGTGGAGAACAGGGCCTGGAAAAAGGATTAACTATTGTAAGGCCCCGCCACAGCGGACAGTATCACCGATCCCTTCGGCATAGGCCAATATATTCGTATCCAGGGCTACCCGCATGATGCATCATCATATAGTTCGTTTCGGGTCCAGTTTCGAGATCCGGTCACAACCTGGGCTTTTAACCGTGATAAAAGCAGATTTTTCATTGCCTTTTTCTGCAGTGCTGTTGATTTAACAGAAATAATTTTTGCAACAGGGGTACCCCGTGAAATGATCATGATTTCTTCACCCTTACTTACTTCGCGCAGTAAACTGGAAAAACCACGATTAGCATTTGATGCCGTAATTGTTTTCATAATATCACCTTTGAATAAAAGCAGGTCACAGCACTACTTCTATTTTAACTGCGGCCCATTGTCGACGAATTATTTTTTTGCCGCAGGCCCGCCCTCTCCGTAACAAAATGGGGTCACCCATAATAACGTCTATGATTTCATGCGTTCCGCAACGAAGGATATCCTTGACTTATGACTTTGTAGTTGTAATATACTTCACATTCCGCCTGGAAGGATTTAGAGTGTTATGTTTTTTGAAGTAACTCAAAGTATTTTTCTCTGTTCAACCCGATTATACGCATATTGTTTCTGATAACGAAGATCGGCACTTCTTTGTATTTCGGTATGATTACAGGCCTGACAGCTCCAGGATAATGATAAATAATATGATCGCCTTTTGTTCGAACGTACACGCATCCGGCCATTTCAAAAACCTTGACCTGAACTTGATGATGGGTCGGTTTAATTTTCATTAGACAGGGACTTCGATATGTGTAAACCCAACCAATTCTTTGCGTGCACTCAATATGTTAGCATTAACTTCTTCCAGCCCATAATCATCAAGAAACTGTTCAAATGTTCCCATTTTTCTAGTTTCTTCAATATTTATGATTATCGCCTCTATGAGATTTTTCTTTGCTTGTTGAACATCTTCCCCGCAGGAAGCAATATCCAATTCAGGACAATATGAAACATACATATTCCCTTCTTTCCATATCTCCTCTGTCAATCTTATTTTCATATTCCTAACTCCCTTCTCAGGAAAAAAGCGAATGGTAATTAGCTGGTTTTATATATTTATTTTCATACTTAACCGTTTTTGTCAATTTATATTTGGTAAAGCCGGGGACGTCCATTGGTTTATTGGTTCATTTTATAGCGAAAACGTTTCAAGTCCTTCAAACTGTGCGGCGTGGACGAGCCTGTCATCGAAACATGCAAATACAAAATCCTCAGGAACCTTTTCATGGATTACAATCGCCGATGCGAGATGGATTGCATCGAAACCTCTAAGTGGATATTTTTTAACGATCCGATCGATGTATTCATTGAGCTGATTGTTAACCTCCACACGGATAAAGCTCTCCCAGTCTCGTTGAAAGGAGCCTGCTACATTGTTGATCAACGTTTCCCCAAGATCTGACTCACGTTTCTTCCGATATATAGAAGCCATGGTTTCTGCATAAGCAACGAAAGATGTAACGATTTGCGTGGCTGCCTTCCATTTGGAGATGACATCATCGGAATAAGGCTCATGGAAATATCGCTTCACCAGTGCGCTTGTATCGAGATACAAAATCATCAGTCAGTCACCGGCGGTCCTCGATTACCATTTCTGAAACAGGCTTCCCCGGGACTTCTACCGCCAGGATATGCTCTTTGAAGATGCTCCGGTTCGGTAACGTTACCAGCCCTCTTTGAATCAAGGGCTCCAGTGCTGTGCGTATGGAGTTATATCCGGGGTTTTCCTTCACGATGCGGGCAACAGGCTTCCCTCTTTTCGTGATCAAAATTTCTTCCCCAGCCTTCACCCGCGCTAAAAACTGACTCAAATTGTTCTTGACCTCCCTGATTCCCGCATGAATCATAATACCCCCTCTTTTGTGACTACTTTTTACGTTATAGTAGCTACTTCCAATCATACCGTCAAGTATTTTTTTGTTAAGGATTCTTATACTGGACTTGCGGGACGGTCATCATGATCGGGGTAAACCTTGATTTGTGAATTACGCTTGTTTGATCCTGGCTAAATGGTCTGTGCTGGTTACATGGTTGAATCGTTGAGATTGTTGAGAGCGTCAGGGTTATGGATCTTTGATATTAATTCTTTTGTTGAGATGGGATTTATTTTTTTGGCAATTTTACTAAGCAACTTTGCGAAAATTTTTAAATTCACAGTTATTTTTTCATATTTATGAGAATACGCCAATAAATCACTGTTTAAAATCTCTCGGTCTCTGTGAGACAACAGGGCGTGAGGTCGGGACTCATATAAGCTCCGCCCTGTCGATTACATGGTGTAGCCGGGCAGGCAATAAAAATTGAGTTTTTTTGAAAGCAGGGTGATATGGATTTCAAAAAATGTTTTTTGGGGCTTTCGGGTTGCCGGCTTCGAAGAAATATTTCCTGTACGACTCCAGAAAACCTGATACTTGAAACTGGAAACCTGAAACTGGGGGTTGGAATCTGATTCGCCCCGAGTTTTCTTGTCGATGCCACATAGAACTCCTGCAGGACTTGTGTCGAAATCACCCCGTTTCTCTCCAGAGCGAGTCCCTTCAGGAGCTCACGGCACTTGTTCTTTTTGTGAGAATCCGACTGATCCAGGCTGTAAACGATCATGTTGGTGTCGAGAAACACCTTAGACATCGTAGAGGTCCTCACGTTTCCATGTCTTACCCTCTGAGCGGACACCAGCCCGATCCATCAGTGAAAAGCATTCCCCGATCCACTGGATGGAATCGCGCTTCACTGTCTGTTCAAGCATGTTGCGGATCAGGGCATTCACGGATGTGCGATGTTTCTCGGCATATCGCCGCCCGGATTTCAAAAGATCTTCCTCAATCGATATGGTTACATTCGGCATAAGGTACCTCCAAGATATGACACATTATAAGTGTCCACTTATTATGTGTCAACAGGAAAAAATGTGTAATTGGTGTCAAACATTTCCATTCCCTGTACGCGAGCAAAAAGACATCCCATAGCAGCAAATCATCCCATTCCTGAAAGTTTTCGTCCGCTTTCTCTGTTTTTTTTTGAAGGAGGTATAATTCGTCCCGTATGTGGTATCCTGACAATTTGCAACGATTCGGTGACGGGGGAGGGAGGCAGAAAAGGTGAACATTGGTCCCGTGAAATAGAAAATTAATTTTTTAAGCCCCGGATGAACCACCACTTTTTTTTGCATATCGCTCTGTATTCCGTTATTTTTACCGGTTCTCCGTTTAGAATGGCCCGAGGTCGGCTGGCAACCATTTCTCTTGCCTGTTCCAGGTTTCCCAAAATCTGCGCACACGTTTTTACTGCGGGTGACAAAATCGGCGGTCGTTTGACCGGAGAATGGGCGTCCGTAGCGATTATGTGGGACTGCCGGTTTTTTAAGAGCATGTGTGCACATTCCATGGCGTCCCGGCCAAAGTTACCGGTGATACTCATGGCGGTTATTTGTACCAGGCATCCCATGGCCGTCAAATCAAACAGCAGCTCCGGCTGGTCCTGGAATACCATATTTCTCTCCGGATGAGCCAGGATCGGGGTAATGTTATGAAGCGTTAGCTGGAAAAGTTCTTCTTTGGATCCCGGCGGGATTACATGAACCGGAAACTCCACCAGAATATATCTCCCCGTGTTATTGAGTGTCGCAATTTCTTTGGCAATAACTTTTTGTTTAAGTCCGGTACAGATGCGAACTTCTGATCCGATGCACAAATTGATATGAATCCGGTTTTTTCTTAAGGCATTGCGCAGTCGGGCAACATTGTTTTCTGTATGATGCAGGGAATTGTGATAAACCCCGTTGTGTGTGTGCGGGGTCGCCACAAGTGTGTGAATACCGTCGGCCGCGGCCTGGTTTGCCATTTCAAGGCTTTCTTCCATGCTGTCCGGCCCGTCATCTACTCCGGGAAGAATATGACAATGCAGATCGATCAATTTATGTCCCCAGCCTGATAATAAAAAAATATCCTTTTTTGGATACGGATGGACACGTTTAAAGCATAAAATAACAATATTATCGGGGGGTTTATCCTCGAAAATCCGCGTCCTGTTTAATTTGAATATCTCCCGCTCTCACGTTTTCTTTTCTGTCTTCTTTTTTTTCTGTCTCCGTCTTCCCCGTAATAGTAGTAGTAATACTGGTAGTAATAATAACTGTCCCGGCCCACACTCACCGCATTTAAAATGGCTCCCAGAACATTTGCATTCACGGCGGACAACTGTTCCAAACCGTTTTGTATGAGCTGGCGAGGGGTTTGGCCGGCACGGATGACCAGCAGCGTGGTGTCCACCATTTGAGCCAGGGCTACGGCATCGGTTACCGCCGAAATCGGTGGGCTGTCGATAATAATTCGCTCATATTTTTTTCTTAAGTCATTTAAAAACTGTTCCATCTTTTTGGAACCGATAATTTCCGACGGATTTGGAGGAAGCGGACCCACGGGCAGTATATCAAGACCTTGAATCCCGGAGGCAACAATCGCGTCCTCGGGACTCCCGGTTCCCACCAGGATACTGGACAGTCCGATGGTACGATCCATATCAAAAACCTTGTGAATCCTGGGCCGCCGCATGTCACCGTCCACAATAATTGTTCTGGACCCGGCATTTGCCATGCATACGGCCAGATTCGCGGACGATACGGTTTTTCCCTCTTTGGGACCGGCGCTTGTCACCATAATCACCTGGGGAGTTGTGTCCGCCGAAGAAAAGAGAATTCCGGTGCGAATGCCCCGGTAGGCTTCGCTGGCAGTGGACTTGGGAGAATGGATAGTGACAAGATCCACAGAGACCGAGGGTTGATTTTCATCCGGAGAAAAGGCCGGCACCGGCCCAAGATAGGGGATTTTCAGTACTTCCTTGATTTCCTCGGGCAGCTTGATGGTGTTGTCCAGATATTCCAGGAAAAACGCCAGGCCCACTCCCAGGGACAGGCCTACGATTAGGGCAAGCAGAAGGTTTCGTTTCTTTTTGGGCTTCACCGGTGACCGGGGGATCTCCGCTTTGTCGATGATCCGGATATTCCCGGTTTTCATCTCTTCGGTCAAAGAGGTTTCTTTGAATCGTTTGATGAGCAGGTCAAACATATGCTTTGAACTTTCAGTTTCCCGCTGGAGTACGCCGAACTGGACCGCCTTCTTGTTGAGTTTCAGACTTTCGGTTTTTTGCTTGGCAAGGGCATTTTTCAGGGATTCTTCCCGGGCAAGGGCCAGCTTGTATTCGTTTTTCAGGGAATTGACCACGCGCCTGGCTTCAACGGCTTTTCGCTTTTTCAGGTCCGCCAGTTCTGATTCAATGGCCACCATTTGCGGATGATTTCTGCCGTATTTTTTGGAGAGTTCGGACATGCGGTTGTAAAGTCCGACTTCCATTTTTTTGATTTCTTTGACCAAATCATTACTTAGCACTTCGGGAATCGAATCCAGCATGTCCGGTGCGTTTTTCAATGTTAAGGCCTGTTGGTATCGTGTCTCGGCCTCCACCCGTTTGGATTCGGCTTCAATCACCTGGGCATTGAGCTCCGCAAGTTTCTGGGCGGTGATATTTTCAGCATCACTGGAAAAACCGGTGATGATCTGGTTTTCCTCCTTGTAGCGCAACATGGCCTTTTCTGCAGCTTCGACTTTTTTTCGTTCCTCGTTAATCCGTTCCCCCAGCCATTGTACCGCATCTTTGGCTGCAAGGAGTTTGGTCTCGAGGTTTTTGCCGATATACGCTTTTACCAGTTCGTTCGTCATGCGGGCCGCCATGACGGGATCTTTTGCCTCGGCACTGATATCCACCAGCCGGCTGTTTCGGATCGGATTGACATCAATCCGGTCGATAAAATCTGAAACCAGTACAAAATCAGGGGAATCGTCATCTAAAGCACCGGCATTTTCACTGTCTTTATCCTGTCCTGCTTTCAACAGAGACTCGATCCACGCCCCGGCGGTGGCCACCGTGTCTCGAATCCAGCCCTTGATATTGGATATCACCGTGTCTTTGGGTGGGGGAAAGAACTCCGGGCTGTTGTTAAGATCCAGCCTTCGGATGACCTCCCGGGCAACCGCCCGGCTCTCGATGATCTTGTACTGGGTCTGGTAGTAATCGGTTCCCGTGGAATCAACGGTCATGACTTCCTGGATGGATACGAGATTCGGGTTTTCCTTTTCAATCACGATACGTGCGGTGGCCTGGTAAACAGGAGTCGCGGTAAACGTGTGGACCGCCACGGTAAGGAACAGAACCGCAAATACGGTGATGATGATCCAGCGTCTTTTTATCAAAACGCCCAGGTACTGCCGAAGGTCTATCTGTTCTTCTTTGTGTTCTTCCATATTCGTTATTCGTTATTCGTTATTGGTTTTTGAACCCCTGAACCCCTAAACCTGACATCCGAAACCTGACACCTGAACCCTGAAACCTGACACCTGAAACCCTGCCTGCCCCGTGAAATTTGCAATAGCAACAGCGCAGCGTATTTCACCGGGGAACCTCTGATTTCATGAGGTTAGAAGAAACTCTCCGGTACGACGATAACATCGCCGGGCCGTATCAGGATATCCTGTCCCTTTTTTCCGGATTTGGTAATGGCATCCACCTTGACCACGATAATCTTTTCAATGCCGTCTTCCATGCGAACGATTTGGGTCCGGTTCCGGGCGGCGATATTGGTAAACCCGCCGGCCATGCTGATGGCTTCGACAAGGGTAATATCCTTATCCAGGTAGAAAAAGGATCCCGGTCTTTGCACCTGGCCGATCAGGTAAAATTGTTTGGCCTTGGGAATATAAAGGAGATCTTTGTCCATAAGAAGCAGATTTGACTGCTGATCGCCTTCATGAAGCAGCGCCGCCAGGTCAATGCGGATTACGATTTTTCTTTCGTGCTGGATGTCCGGATGCTGGGTTCGGATGATCATCAATTGATTGCCACCCCGTTCGGCTTCGATCCCTCCTGCTTTGGAAATCGCATCAAGAACCCTTTCCTGGGCCTTGAGCGGAAAGGATCCGGGTTTTGCTACCGGTCCGAGCACCATGAACTGTTTGCTCCAGTACCCGCTGACAATCACGGAGACATGCGCGTCGACGATGAACTGCCCCTGGGCGAGTTTATCAGATATAAGCGTTTCAATCTCGGAAGTGGTGAGGCCGTTTACCGGTATCCGGCCGATCAGGGGAAAGGAGATATAGCCGTCGGCGCTGATGCGAACGCCGGTGCGGGAAAGGTCGGCTTCTTCGTATACCGTGATATCCAGGATATCGTATCCGCCCACCCTGTAATCCAGGGCAACGGGGTTGTCGGCATTGGGATGCACGGCAAGGTACTGGGTAATGGAATAGTTCTGGGTGCCCTTAATGACATCATTGAGTTCATGGCCGTTATTTTCATGTTTTTTCGCCGCTTTGATTTCTTCAAGTTCGGCGAGTTCTTTTTTGCTGAGTTCCTTGCTGATTCCTCCGGTGACCTCTACGACCTTAACCACATCTGTACCCATGGCACAGGCGATAACGGATAAAACAGAAAAAGAAAGTATAAATCCAAATAAAAATTTCATTTAAACCCCTGGTAGGATTGAAGATTGAAAATTGAAGATTGAAAATTGATGAACTCGCAAAAAGTCGTCACTCCGGCAGATCCCGGATCGAGTCCGGGAGGAGTCCAGATAGTCTATAACTGCTTGAAAAGACTGGATTCCGGCTTTCGCCAGAATGACAGAAAACGGTATTTTGAAACTTCTTGCGAGACCATCAGAATTGAATAATTAAAAAATCATATGAATATTTCATCAGGTTTTCCCCTTAAATATTCAATTGACAATCGTCAATAGACAATTTTCAGAACTTGCCGGTGAGCTGAAACGCCACGGTATTCACCGTGTAGTCATCGTAGTCATACCGGTTTCTGCTGGCCTGGTTGTCCCGGTATTTGTATGACAGACCGGCAGTCAGCCAATCCTTTATAAAATAGTCAAGCCCGCATCGGGCCGTGTAAAGATCGATCTCTCTTTGCGGGTACCCGGGGCGTTCATCCTCATAATCCTTATTGCTCCATTCAAGTCCAAGATCTGCGGAAATCCGGTTGGTTAAGTTTTGGGTCAGCGCCAACCCAATGATTGTTCTCAGGTATGTGCCCGAGACGTCTCCGGAAAGATCGGCGGAAGTGGAGGCTTGTTTGTACCTTTTTAAGGTCAGGGAAAGGGTTGTTTTCGCCACCGGTTTGTAGCCGACATCAGCTTCCACTGAAAAGAAACTGTCATCATCCAATTCATTTCCGTTTTTATCCGTATCATTATCAAAATCAATGCTGCCGTATCCAAATTTGAACTCGCCGCTTAATTTTCCCCCCGGCTTAAAACGGGCGCCGATTAATAACCGGTCAATAACGTAGTCCTGGGAATTTCCGGAGTTCCACTCATTGATCCCGTCGCGATTAACGTCAATGCCGTCGTTTTGCGCATCATACTCGGTATCATTTCGCAGGTACTGGGCGAGCAGGGCGGTCTTCGGGGTCAGGTTGTAGAGTATGGCAACACCGTATGTATGTTCGATGGTGTCCTGGAATTCGTCTTTTGTGAGATCATACCGCTCGACAAAGTTTTTGTATGTTGCCTCTATGGCATACCTGTTCGCGAATTCGTACCCCGCGATGACATTGACCAGATTGTTCCATCGCTCGGTCTGCTCTCCCAAACGGAACTCTTCTTTTGAGTCAAAAGGGTCTTCCGTGTCCTGAAAACCGTCCTCCACCTGCAAGTAAAGCCCCTTGGGGGTTTTGATGCCTGCGGATACAAACAGCCGGTGATCTTCGTAGTCATTGTCATCATCGTCGCTGAATCTCACAATGCCGACCTTGTATCCGGCAGAAAGGAAGTTGCCCGGCGTACCGGAAATCTTCAGACCCAAACCGGGCGTTATCGTATGAATGAAATCACTGTCTTCATCTCTGTCCTCAAAATAGATGTTATCGTTGTATTCACCCTTGTATGAAAGCTCCGGATTTATTTCGAGCCTGCCCAAATGGATATTTCCCATGGCAAAAGCCCATGGCGACCAAATAAAAAGCCCGAGGCAAATCAACAATACTCCTGTTTTCATCGTACCTTGCGTTGAATACCGTCTGTTTTTCATTTTTAAACTCCTAACCCGGACAGGCCGGAAAAGAAAATAATTGAAAATTGAAAATTGACTATTTAAGAAAATCGCTTTGCTCCATTGTTTTGATCTTTTAGGAAGAATTAGAAAAATTCCTTAACTAATCAATCTTCAATCGAAAATATTCAATGTGCAAAGCCTGTGGGAGCATTACCGATTTGTTAAAATGGTTTTTAACCATTAACTTATTTATTTTTTTGAGCGAAAGCCTTGCAATCAGGTTTCAGGTGTCAGGAGTAAGAAACGAATTAGCTGATACCTGAAACCTGACACCAAAAAGTCCTGGATAGCAATTAACAAACTGGTAATGCGCCCACGCCCGTTTTATTATTGTCCATAGGGTGGCGGCCTTGGCGGCGCCGGCGGCGGTGTACCCTCCTCGGAACGGACGATGGCATCGGCAACACTCTTTTCGATGCTGTCTTTATATTTCGGGGCAACTTCACCCACCCTGTATGCAATATCTGCTGCCGCTCCCGGTACCATTAATGCCACCCAGGCGGCAATATCCGCCGCATATTCATGGGGTACTGCTCCTGCAACACGCGCTGCGATCTCCGCTGCATACTCCGGTGCCACTGCCGCAACCCTGCCCGCGATTTCCGCTGCCTTTTCCGGTACGATTGAAGCAATACGGGCGGCAATATCCGCCGCATATTCATGGGGAACCGCTTCTGCAACACGGCTTGCGATTTCTACCGCCTTATCGGGCACTTGCCTGGCAAACTCGCTGGCGATGTCTGCTGAATTTTCAGGATTTTCTTTTGCCTCTTTAATAATTTCAGCCAGCCTGGCTTCAATGCTCGACGGATCTTTTAATAAATCCTGCTGACCCCATACCCGGGATTCCGACACAGGATCAAAAATCATGAATGTGACTGCGAGCAGAAAAAAAACTTTCAGACGATTTGCCAACGCATTAAATTTTTTCATACTTACCTCCATGACATTTTAAAAGTTTAAGAAATTTTCAAAGCTTTCGAAAAATACAGATCTGCCTGTCCGATTACATTATATGACCTCTTCATTGTTTAAAGGACGATACAGTAAAAAATTATAAATATCTGTCGGTTCTTTTATTATTTTTTTGTAGGAATTTGGTTACTAAACTCGTCAGTGTTTGTCCTACAAAGTGTCTGAACGAAAACTCATATTCAGGAGAAAAAAATTAAAACTTCTGAATTTAAACTCCGGCAGAAATTGTAAAGAGTTTTCCAAAGAAACCGTTGCGACTGCTAAACAGGCTGTTCCTTATCCAGCACCTTCCGAACCGCGCGGGCAATATTGTGCGTGGAAAAAGGCTTTATTAAAAAAGCTTTGATACCGAGTTCCCCGACATTTTTTTCGGATATTTTTTCACTGAAACCGGTGCAGAGGATAATCGGCATGTCCGGACGGATGTTCAGGATCTCCTTTGCCAGCCTTTGCCCGTTCATTTGCGGCATGTTCATGTCGGTAATCACCAGATCAAACCGGTCCGGCCCGGAGCGAAACCGCTCTAACGCTTCTAAGGAATTGATTTTGGTTTCAACCTCATACCCCAGTCGTTTCAGTATGCTCCGGGCCACCTTCACCAGGGACGGCTCATCATCAACAAACAGGATGCGCTCGGTGCCGGTGGGCGAGATATCGGGTTTTTCGACTTCTGGTTCCGTTTCCCTTTCAATCACCGGGAGCAACATCTCGAAAACCGTCCCTTTTTCAGGTTCACTATGTACGGTGATGATTCCATGGCAACTCTTTACGATTCCGTGAACCAGGGAAAGACCCATGCCGGTGCCTTCGCCGAGTTCTTTGGTAGTAAAATAAGGGTCAAAAATTCGGCCTATGATTTCAGGTGGTATCCCATGGCCCGTATCACTTACGGTCAGCGCCACATAACAACCCGGTTTTAACTCTAATCCCGCATCCTGTTCTTCAAGTTCAACATTCTTAAGGGTTGCTTTCAAAGCACCCCCGTGCTCCCTCATGGCATGGGCGGCGTTGCTGCAAAGATTCATGACCACCTGGATTATCTGTGTAGAATCCGCTAAAACCGTGTCAAATTCACATGAAATTTCCTGTGATATTGAAATGGTCGCAGAAATAGAGGCGCGAATCAGCTTGAGAGAATCTTTTATGATCGGGCTTATCCGCACCGGTTCAAGTTTAGCGGTAGATTTACGGGCAAACCCGAGAATCTGTTGCACCACCTCCGTTGCTCTTAGAGAGGCCGAACGAATTTCATTTAAACACTCCTTTTCAAGACTGCCGTTCGGAACGTTGTCTATGGCCAATTCCGCATTTGGAATAATAATGCTAAGGATATTGTTAAATTCATGGGCAATTCCTCCGGCCAGGGTGCCGATGGATTCCATCTTCTGGGAATGAAGGAGTTGTTTTTCCAGTTCAACTTCACGAGTGACATCACGTTTTATGGATACAAAATTTGTAATATTGCCCGATTTGTCCAATACGGGTGAAATTGTTGCATCTGAAACATAAAGGCTGCCGTCTTTTTTTTTGTTGATAAGGCGTCCTTTCCAGGTATGCCCGCGGACGATAGTGTCCCACATTCGTTTATAAAACAAAGCATCGTGCTTACCGCTTTTCAAAAAACGCGGATTTTGTTCGATAACCTCATTGCGGCTGTATCCGGTTAAATGCTCGAATGCGGGATTGATATATTGGATCATTCCGTTTCTGTCAGTAATGAACACGGATTCATCAACCTGTTCAAGTGCGATCGCCAGGCGGTTTCGTTCTTCTTCGGTTTGTTTTTCCCGGGTAATATTCGTAATAAATGCAAAGGAACCCTTTACTTTGTCCGATTCGTTGAGGGTTGTGGCATTAAAAATGGTGTGCAGGTTTTGACCGTTCTTTTTTTTCAGGGTAATTTTATAAGTGCGATGGGTAGTGTCGGATATCTTTGAGGTCTGTTCAATAAAAATCTTTCGGTTATCATCATCAACAAAGTCAAAGGGTGTTTTGCCAATCATCTCCTCCTGATGGTAGCCGAGCATTTCGCACAGGGACTGGTTCACTTCGACAGTTTTGAGATCAGAATTTATCAACCAGAATCCTTCGGATGTGGTTTCAAGAAGGGATCGGTACTTCTTTTCGCTCTCACGCAGGCACGCTTCAGTTTTTTTCCGATCGGCTTCGGTCTTTTCCAATTCCTTACCCCTTTGCTTTAATTGTACTGAAATATCAAACCTAAACCTCAAATATTTTTGACTTTAATTAATCGAGTCAAAACCTGACCTGTATTCTTTACAGTATATTAGTTGGTTAACCTGTAATTATTTGTTCTGTATAACTCAACAGAGGGTGTAAATCAAGGGCGCTGGCAACCGCTGGTCCCTGTCCGTTGACAAACCGTGGCTATATGTCAGGTGTCAGGGTTCAGGTGTCGGGTTTCAGGTTTCAGGGTTCAGGTGTCAGGCGTCGGGTTTCAGGGTTCAGGATTGGTTTATTGAATCAATAGTTGCATTTTTTTCCCTGAATGATATTATATTTCCGAATATTTCCGATATGATTATTGATAACCACTGCGAATTCGTGTGTAAAACAAATTTCTATGAGTTAATTCAATGACTTCCAAAACAAGATTGCTCTTTGTGGATGATGAAGAGGCAGTCCGGTTCTTTTTTCGTGAAGGATTAATGAATGAGGCCCTTGAGATCGAAACCGCCTCTGACGGTGCCGGCGCATTGAGAAAACTCAAAGCGTTCCGTGCGGATATTGTGGTAACCGATGCAAGAATGCCGAATATGGACGGTCTGCTCCTGTTAAAGGAAATCAAAATGCGGTATCCTGATATTTTTGTGGTGATAGCCTCCGGTTACGGCACCATTGAAGATGCTGTGAATGCCATGAAGGCAGGGGCCTATGACTATATCCTTAAACCGTTTGATTTTGATGAGATCAGGAGGGTAATTGAGAAAATCACCGGCCATAAAAACATATTGCAAAAAAGGTTGTTTTTGGGAAATGATCAGAAAAAATGTTCTGGTTTCAAAAATATTATCGGGCAAGATGCCATGATTTTCTGCAAGGGAAGAAAAATCATCCCTGCCGACCTGCCTGAAAAATCCTGGTCAGCTTCTCACACAAACAATTTCGATTGCACGCTTTCTTCCAGCTCGCTTCCGCTTGCAGAAGCAGCAATCATCCGCAAGGTTCTGGAAAAAACGAACTGGAACCTGAAACGAAGCGCCGAGGATCTGGATATTGCCCGGGGCACTCTTTACAGCAAGATGAAGAAATACGGAATAGAAAAAGCCTGCTGAATGGGTACAATGGCATAGTGGCGTGTTGAGTTATAAAACCTGGAATCCGATGGGATGTAAATTTTCATGGTTAAAATACTGATTGCCGATGATCATGCAATTGTTCGTGAAGGATTGAAACAAATTGTCACGGATACCTCCGGATTGGGCGTTACCGGTGAAGCAGCGAGCGAACAGGAAACCCTGGAGCTGATTCGCAAACATGATTATGACATTGTTTTATTAGACATTGCCATGGTCGGAAGGGGCGGTTTGGAAACGTTAAAGCAGATTAAGCAGGAAGTGCCCCATCTCCCGGTTTTGATATTGAGTATGTATCCTGAAGAGCAGTACGCAGTTCGAGCGCTAAAGATGGGTGCTGCAGGTTACCTGACAAAATTAAGTGCGCCGGAGGAATTGATAAAAGCCATCAAGAAAATTTCCGCGGGCAGAAAATATATCAGTGATTCCCTTGCCGAAAAATTAGCGTTTGATCTTGAGCTTAATATGGAAAAACCGCTACACGAGTATTTATCTGACCGTGAATTTCAGGTCATGTGTATGATTGCTTCAGGCAAAACATTGAAAAAAATTGCAGAAAAACTATCCTTAAGTGTCAATACGATCAGCACCTACCGTTTTCGTATTCTGGAAAAAATGAAAATGAAGAATAACTCCGAATTAATCCACTACGCAATAAAAAACCGGCTCGTATGGTGAAATGACTTTCATGCTGCAAAACAAATCATTTTTTCTTTACTCGACTCACCCATTCATAACATTTTTATACGTTGCTATGTTAAACAGGATGTGTGACCATGGCCGAACATAATTATAAAGTTTTTAAAATACTTGTCGCCGATGATGAAGTTTCCATTTTAAGTGTATTTGATAAAATTTTTTCCGGTAAAAAAACCGATTATATGCTTTCTTCGAAGACGGGCGGGTTAAATCCTAAAGACTCATCAGATCAAACGGCCATATCATTTGATCTTGTAACTTGCTGCCAGGGAGATGAAGCGGTTGATGTGGTGAAAAGATCTCTTGAACAAAACCGACCTTTTTCCGTGGCTTTTCTTGATATTCGAATGCCGCCGGGGCCTGACGGCGTTTGGGCAGCAGAACAGATCAGGGGAATGGACCCGGATATCGAAATTGTGATCATTACCGGGTATTCGGATTTTTGTTCCCAAGAGATTGCCCGTCTGATTCCTCCTGTTCATAAACTGCTCTATATCAAAAAGCCGCTTCACTGCCAGGAAGTGGTTCATGTTGCATCTGCTTTAGCTTTAAAATGGCGTATGGAGCGCGAACTCCGTAAAATTCATAAAGGACTGGAAAAGCGCATTCACGAACGAACCCGGGAGCTTGTGAAGGCTAACAAAGAACTTCAAAAAGAGATTGCCGGGCGCAAACGGATTGAAAAAGCGCTTCGAAAGAGTGAAGAGAAATTAATAGAATCCCGCGAACAGTTACGTAATTTCTCCAGCCACTTACAATCTGCCAGGGAGCAGGAGAGGATAAGTATTGGCCGTGAGATCCATGACGAATTCGGGCAGTTGTTGGCGGGTTTGAAAATGGATGCAGACTGGTTAAGTAAAAGATTGTCCAAAGATCAGGCCCAGCTGTTCAATAAGACAAAGTCCATGATCCAATTTATTGACGCGAGTGTTAAAACCGTCCACAGAATCTGTTCCGAGTTGAGACCGGCGTTGCTGGATGATTTCGGGATTTCAGCGGCCATTGGATGTCACATTCAAAACCTTACAGAACGTACCGGAATTAAGCATAGATTAAGAATTGTTCCCCAGGATATTACCCTGGCTCCGGAACTTTCAACAGCGATATTTCGTATCCTTCAGGAAGCGCTGATAAATATCACGCGCCATGCCCAAGCCACAATGATCACGGTAAGCCTTACCCAAAAAGATAATGAGTTGACGATGACGGTGGCGGATAACGGCAAAGGAATTGCCCCGAAGCAGATTTCAGACCCAACATCATTTGGACTCCTCGGGATGCGAGAACGCGCCCGCTACTATAATGGAGAGTTGAAAATCGTGGGGATTCCGGAAAAAGGGTCTACTGTAACGGTGAGTATTCCGATTTCCGAACCCTGCCATTCATAATCTCCCACTGTTATCGTATCCATCCGGCCAATTGGGGGTCGGGCCACGCGAACTTATTGAAATTTATTAATTAACGTTCCAAAAATAGGTGTTTTTAGCGCTTAAAACACTACTTTCGGGGGTAAAATTGCTATTGTAAGCGGCCTGCGATT
>CAYPIW010000046.1:0-33920 GCA_964410925.1 uncultured Desulfobacteraceae bacterium | reverse complement strand
ACTTGTACATATATGGTGATATCGGCTATAACTCATTGAAAACCTGCATTTATATATATAGTGTTGGTGATCGGTCTGGGCCAGGGTTAAGGAATTCTGCCAGTTATATAAAATCAGCGGAGCAAAGCGACACCATAACTTTAGGCACTTTAGATCACTTTAGACACTTTTAACTTGTTCAGTTTTAACTAAAACAGTCCCTTTCAGGGGCAAAGCAAAGCCTGCTGCTTTGGGCCAGGATTTTTACTAATCTTTCTTGGTACTTTAGTGGAAATAAAAAAAAATTGACAATTTTTAGGTGTTTAATTTCTGATTTTTAACATTTTATATAGGAGAATTAAATGGCTAAGATAAACTTTGGAGGTGTTGAAGAAGAAGTAATTACTTCGGAAGAATTTTCCCTGGAGAAAGCAAGGGACGTACTTAAAAATGAAATCGTTGCCGTACTCGGTTACGGGGTGCAGGGGCCCGGACAGGCCCTAAACATGAAGGATAACGGAATCAATGTTATTGTAGGGCAGCGGGAAATGAGCAAATCATGGGACAAGGCGGTCGCGGACGGTTTTATTCCCGGCCAAACACTCTTCCCTCTCGAGGAAGCGGGTCGGAAAGCAACCGTTATCCAGTTTCTTCTTTCAGATGCCGGCCAGGTTGCAACCTGGCCCAAGATAAAAAAATGCCTCAACCCGGGGGACGCACTCTATTTCTCCCACGGCTTTTCAATTGTTTATAAAGACCAGACCGCTATTGTACCCCCTGAAAACGTGGATGTCATTCTGGTTGCCCCCAAGGGATCCGGCAGAACCGTTCGAACTAATTTTCTTGACGGCAGCGGGATCAATTCAAGCTTTGCCATACATCAGGATTTTACCGGCAGGGCAAAGCAAAGGACACTGGCATTGGGAATTGCCATCGGGTCGGGCTATCTGTTCCCCACGACGTTTAAAAACGAAGTCTATAGTGATCTGACCGGCGAACGAGGGGTCCTCATGGGGTGCCTGGCAGGTGTGATGGAGGCCCAATACAATGTTCTGAGAAAACACGGCCACACGCCCAGTGAAGCTTTTAATGAAACCGTGGAAGAACTCACCCAGAGCCTTATCCGTCTTGTGGCTCAAAACGGTATGGACTGGATGTTTTCAAACTGCAGTACCACCGCCCAGCGCGGGGCGCTGGACTGGGCACCCAAGTTTCGCGACGCAGTGGTTCCTCTGTTTGACGAACTGTATGAAAGAGTGGTTTCCGGTATAGAAACCAGACGGGTGATCGAAGCAAACAGCGCGCCGGACTATCGTGAAAAACTGCAAAAGGAACTCGATGTCATCAAAAATTCTGAAATGTGGCGGGCCGGAGCAGCGGTACGGGCCTTGCGGCCTGAAAATCGATAACCCTAAAATTCCTGGTCCAGATAAACAGGTTTTCAATGTAAAATTAAATTTTTAATGCTGCTTTAGCTTTAAGAAGCTGACAGGGAATCATATAATAGGAGTAAAACATCATGGAACCGATCATCTTATATGACACCACCTTAAGGGATGGAACCCAGGGAGAAAATATTAATTTTTCCGCCATGGAAAAGATACAGGTCGCCAAACGGCTGGATGATTTCGGTATTCATTACATCGAAGGCGGTTGGCCGGGTTCCAATCCCAGAGACATACAATTTTTCGATCTGGCGCAAAAAGTGAATTTTAAAAACAGCCGCATAACGGCCTTCGGCTCTACACGAAAACCCGGTATTGACCCGGCCGACGATCCGAACTTGCAGGCGTTGCTTAAAGCGGATACTCCCGCGGTAGCCATATTTGGAAAAACGTGGGATCTGCATATTAAGCAGGTCATGAACAACACCTTGAAAGAAAACCTTGCCATGATCCGGGAATCCGTTGCCTATCTGAAAGAAAATGATCGCGAGGTGATTTACGACGCCGAACATTTTTTTGACGGGTTCAAGGAGAACAGTGACTATGCCCTGGAAACCCTGTTTGCCGCCATAGATTCCGGTGCAAAATTCATTGTACCCTGTGACACGAACGGCGGCAGCCTGCCGTCTGAAATCCAATCCATAATCAACGAGGTTTGCCGTCGACTTGCCGAAAAATACGATACAAAACCGGATACGCTGCCGGTTAAAATTGGCATTCATACCCACAACGACAGCGGCCTGGCCGTGGCCAATTCCATCCAGGCCGTGGAATCCGGTGCCGTGATGGTCCAGGGCACCATTAATGGATATGGAGAAAGATGCGGCAATGCCGATCTCACATCGATCATACCCATTCTCTACTTCAAAATGAAGCGCCCGTGTGTTCCTTCGGAAAACATGGTGAAATTAAAATCTCTCTCCAGGTTTGTGAGCGAACTGGCCAATATGATTCCGCTAAACAGCAGACCTTTTGTGGGAAACAGTGCGTTTGCCCACAAAGGGGGCATCCATGTGAGTGCGATCATGAAAGTATCCCGGGCATACGAACATATGGAACCGGAACTGGTGGGAAACAAGCGCCGGGTTTTGGTATCGGATCTTTCGGGTAAAAGAAACATCGAATACAAAGCAAAGGAACTCGGCATCGAGCTGGGGGCCAACGGATTTGACAGTCGCAAAATCGCTACGGAAGTTAAACGCATGGAGCAGGAAGGGTACCAGTTTGATATTGCTGACGCATCGTTCAAGATCTTGCTGGAAAAGTTTACGGACCGTTACCGTCCCCTGTTCGAGCTCAAATCTTTCAGAGTACATATTGAAAAGGACGCCGAGCGCCCCTGTTCCGCCCACGCCACCATCAAGATTTCCGTGGAGGGCAAGGAAGAAATCACCGCCGCAGAAGGTGACGGACCGGTCAGTGCCTTGGATAATGCCCTGCGCAAGGCCCTGAATAAATTTTATCCCGAACTCGAGGCCATGCGCCTGATCGATTTCAAGGTCCGGGTCATCGACGGGCGTAAAGGAACCGCCGCAAGGGTTCGTGTGTTCATAGAATCACGGGATCAAGATAATATCTGGAGCACCATCGGTGTTTCCGAGGATATCATCGAAGCAAGCTGGCATGCCCTGGCAGAAAGTGTTTATTATAAGCTGTCTATGGCAAAACAAAACAATTGACCCTGAAAAGGAATACAATTTTGATTAAAAGAGATGGAATCAATGCCGCGGGACGATTTTTTTATCCTGTCCTGCGGCCTATGCTTGGGCAAATTTACTCGTTCCCACAGGGACAGATTCAAACCTGTCACCCCAACCCTGAAAAAAAGGAGTAAAATAATGGAAGAACAAGTCATTATATTCGATACCACATTAAGAGACGGCGAACAATCCCCCGGTGCCAGCATGAATGTCGCAGAAAAGCTGCGTCTTGCCACGCAGTTGGAAAAACTGGGGGTGGATGTGCTGGAAGCCGGATTTCCTGCAGCCTCGATCGGCGACTTTGATGCGGTTTCAAAAATTGCGGAGAAACTCAAAAAAACCGAGGTTGCCGCCCTGGCGCGCACCTCTAAAGCAGATATTGACCGAGCCTGGGGAGCAATACAGCATGCCTCAAAACCGAGAATCCATACGTTTATCGCCACATCCGACCTTCACATGCACTACAAATTAAACATGACAAAAGACCAGGTGGTCAAAACTGCTGTTGAAGCCGTCAAATATGCCGCGTCTTTTACCGACAATGTGGAATTTTCAGCGGAAGATGCGTCTCGAAGCGATCGGGATTTCTTGTGCAAGGTTTTTGAAGCCGCCATTGAAGCGGGTGCAACAACCATAAATATTCCCGACACCGTAGGCTATGCCATACCCATGGAGTTTGCCGATCTGGTCAAATATGTCATGAGCCATACCCCCAATATAAACAAAGCCGTTGTAAGTGTTCACTGTCACAACGACCTGGGGCTTGCCACGGCCAACACCCTTGGAGCCTTAAGCAGTGGTGCAAGGCAGGCCGAAGTCACCATCAACGGCATCGGTGAACGGGCCGGCAATACTTCCCTGGAAGAACTGGTCATGGCTCTTCATACCAGACCCAATTACCTGCCGTTGCGGTCCAATATCAAAACCGAGCTTATTTATCCCACAAGCAGACTGGTCAGCATGATAACCGGTATCATCGTGCAACCGAACAAGGCCATTGTCGGCGCCAATGCCTTTGCCCACGAGGCCGGAATTCATCAGGACGGCGTACTTAAAAACCCCATGACCTATGAAATTATGAAACCGGAAACCATCGGTCTCAGCGCCAGCAGGCTGGTTTTAGGAAAGCACTCCGGCAGGCACGCCCTTCGCTCGCATTTAAAAGAAATGGGATATGATCTTTCCGATGAAGAGTTACAGCTTGTTTTTAAAAAATTCAAGGAACTGGCCGATAAGAAAAAGTATATCGTGGATGAAGATCTGGAAGTTCTTGTTACCGAAGGCATCCTGAGAACTACCGATATTTTTCGTCTGGAATATCTGCACGTGACCAGCGGAACCACCGTGTTTCCAATGGCAAGTGTCAAGCTTTTGATAAATGAAAGATCTGTTCAGGATGCAGGGTACGGAAACGGACCCATTGATGCCGCTTTTAACGCCATCGCCAAACTCACCGGCACGCAATCCGAACTGTTGAGGTTTTCGGTGAGCGCGCTTACCGGCGGCACGGACGCCCAGGGCGAAGTCACGGTCCGCTTGACCGAGGAGGGGTTAACCGCACTGGGCAGAGGAGCGGACCCTGATATCATCACTGCCAGTGCGAAAGCCTATGTAAACGGACTTAACCGTCTGGAATATTTGAAAGCCAATCCCGTGGTCGCAACGACCTGATCCTGTTTTGCAAAAAGCTGAAGGGGCTTTAAAACCCCTTCAGCAAAATTTTATTCGGATTTCGGTTATACCTTAAGGGAACCAATAATCTCGCCTATCCCAGCAATGTTTCTTTCCTCTAAAAATGCTTCTATCCCTTCGATGATATTTATGGTGGCACGGGGGTTTATAAAATTGGCCGTACCCACCTGAACCGCTACGGCCCCTGCAATCAAAAACTCCAGTGCATCTTTCGCCGTCATGATTCCCCCAACCCCGATGACAGGAACCTTGACCGCCTGGACCACCTGCCAGACCATTCTTAAGGCAATGGGCCGGATTGCCGGGCCGGAAAGTCCTCCGGTGATATTGCCAAGCTTTGGACATCGGGTTTCAATATCTATGGCCATCCCCGTTATGGTGTTGATCAGTGAGATGGAATCGGCGCCTTCTCCTTCCGCACTGCGAGCGATTCCAGTGATATCGGTTACATTGGGCGAAAGCTTGACCATCATATGCCGGGCCGTGCGCCGTCTGACCGCTCTGACCACCTGGGCCGCAGATTCCGGATAAGCCCCAAAGGCCATGCCCCCGCACGTTACGTTAGGACATGAAATGTTTACCTCAATGCCGGATATGTCTTGAATATCTTCAAGACGCGAGGCCAGTTCAGCATATTCTTCGATAGTTTTTCCATAGATGTTTACGAAAACCGGTGCATCAATTTTCTTTAACACCGGCAATTTTTCCTTCACAAATGCGTCCAGTCCCACATTTTCAAGGCCAATGGCATTGAGCATGCCACACGGTGTTTCAACGATTCTCGGAGGGGAATTCCCTCTGGACGCTTCAAGAGACAGCCCTTTTACAATAATGCCGCCCAGACGGTTTAAATCTATAAGCTTTTCAAACTCGCCGGCATATCCGAATGTTCCGGATGCCGTGAGTACAGGATTTTTTAATGTTATTTCCCCTAGAGGTACCCGCATGTCAGACTTTTTTCTGTTCATAACAACAGATCCGTTCAATTTAATGCCTAACTTCGACGTGTCCGGTCAAAAAGCATGACTCACTCTGGATCATTTGGATAATTTCTCAGCGATCTCGGCAAACACCCTGGTTATCTGAGAATCCGTATATTTTTCCTGAAAAGAGATGCCGTTATCTCCGCACGAAACAAAATTCGGATCAAACGGAATTCTTCCCAGAAACCGAATGCCCATGTCCCGGGCGGTTTTTTCTCCTCCGCCGGTTCCGAACAACTCGACCATTTTATTGCAGTGGGGACAGGTAAAGCCGCTCATATTTTCAATAAGACCGAAAATCTCCATTTTTAAGGTTCTGCAGAAACTGATGGATTTTCTGACGTCCGCCAGTGCCACCTCCTGAGGAGTGGTAACGATGATTGCCCGGGCATCGGAAATTGTCTGTGCAACGGTCAACGGCTCATCACCGGTACCCGGCGGGGAATCGATGATCAGAAAATCCAGATCACCCCATTCAACCTCACCGATAAATTGCCGAATGGCGGAATATTTAAGCGGACCTCTCCATATAACGGCATCGTCTTTGCTTGCAATCAACGATTCTATTGAAATTGCTTTCAAGTTGTCCGAATACCTCATGGGATCCAGTTTGTTACTCCTGCTCAGACCCAGCATTCCTTTCAACCCGAGCATTCTCGGTACGTCCGGTCCATGTAAATCAACATCCATAATTCCCACGTCGAATTTTTTTTTGGCAAGCGCCATGGCCAGGTTAACGGCAGTGCTGGTTTTGCCCACCCCGCCTTTGCCGCTCAATACGACGAATTTCTTCTTTATCTTTTTTAAAGAGCTGTCCACGGAAGCATCCTGTTCCGCCTGCGCTTTTTTCTTTTTTTGGGCGTCATCAACATTTTTATGAATTTGTACCATAATTCTTATCTCCTATTTAAGTTAATATAATATTAACTCTGGTATTACAGCAAGTTAAATTTCACAACGATAAACGATCTCACGGTTGCATTTTGGACAACTTTCAGGCCTTCCCGTACCCGGGAGTTCAACCCATCTGTGGTTGCATTCGCCACACGTAAACGTTCGCACTTGATCTGCCATTTTGTAGTTTCCACCCTCAATATTTATGGCCTTCCCGTTAATCAGAGCATCTGCGACGATTTTTCTGGCCTGCTGAATAATCCGTCCAAAAGTGGCTCTTGAAATATGCATGTGCTGACCCGCTTCTTCATGGGACATACCCTGAAGATCAGCAAGCCTTATGGCTTCACGCTCATCCACCGTAAGGCGTACTTCGGAAAGATCGTGCATGGGAATTCCCCTTGGCTTGAAGTAGCTGATTTCAGGGTTAAACGTCACCATGCGATCTTTCTTTGGTCTTACCATATCCACCCTTTATGAGTATATACTCAAAAAAAAGAAAGTTAAGTATTTCAATCCATATTGTCAAGGATTTTATTGGGTTTTATTTCAACAATTCGTTGCCGTTTTGACGATATATTTGACAAAATTCCATAACATGTTATCTTGACGAGATAGAAATTCCGAGGCGTTTCATCATGGTATCGATTTTAAAGAAACAGAAAGATAAACTTATATCAAAAGCGTTGCAATCGTTTGTAAATCTTATGATCACTGACTACGGAAAATTAATCAATTTCGATATAAATTCAAAAGATAAAACGATATTTCTTAAAGTTTTACTAAAAGGTGAGAATGAGGTTCTTAACATCGCTTTTTCAAATTACAGCATTGTAACAGAACATAAGGATACTTACTTCCAATTTGACGGTATATGGACGTCCAGAGAATGGATGAATGTGCTTTTCGATAAACAACTGTCAGATATCTTCAAAGAAAATAAAATTCAAATCCCGGGCTACATTGCAACGCCGATAAATATATGTCTCTGAAGTTCTGTAATTTATTAAAAATAAAGGTTTTTTAATAGATCCTGGGGGGGTGAATCAAGTTTGCGGTTAAGTGAGCTTAAACAGTCTTTTTTGATGC
This sequence comes from uncultured Desulfobacteraceae bacterium, assembly GCA_964410925.1. Classification (GTDB taxonomy): domain Bacteria; phylum Desulfobacterota; class Desulfobacteria; order Desulfobacterales; family UBA11574; genus S5133MH16. The sequence goes on along the minus strand of CAYPIW010000046.1, from coordinate 26,138 downwards.
GACAATCATATCGGCTGCCTTTTGGGTTGTTTTCTCGAGATTCTGTATCAAATTGGATATGAGTTTTTTTATTCTTACCGGTTGAGCCTCCCATTCCTGTGACAAACGAACCGAATCAAGTACGCCCAATACAACCGGTCCATCCGCAATGGCCGAAGCGCTTCGTTTATTATTGCTCTGGTTTAACATCGCCATTTCTCCGAGAAAATTTCCTTTAGACAATGTATTAACCGTCAGCAAGCCTTTGGAGGTCTGCTTTTTTATTTTAACCCGGCCTTCTAAAACAATGTAAACCCAATTACCCATGCTGTCCTCTTTAATTATAACGGCTTTATCTGAGAAGCGTTCCTCACTCACCATATAACCGATCACCTTTGAATCGATAGTCATGTATGCCCCTCCCATTACGGCATTAAAAAGAAACCCAACCTTTTCCGATCTTCCCGTTCCATATGGATAAAAACCCCTGCCAGGAAAATAGCCCCATCTGTTTCCCCTTTTTTGACCCAAAGAATTTTTACGGACATATTCACTTTCTGATCCGGCTTAAAATATGTGCTTATGAAAAGTTCGTCCCCGAAGACAGGGGTATAGTTGAGTAAATCTGATGTCTTGACGGACATCCCCACCCCCCCCATACTGATATCCCCAATCCGGCCCGAAAGCTTAAAATCCTTGGGCCTGTTTACCGGACGAAAAACACATTCCAGACTGACCGTTTTCCGGTAAAATTTACGCTTGTCTTCCTGGGGGTCATACCCCCCGGGAGTTTGTACATCCTTTAATTTTTCTTGTTTTGAACTTAACTCAACGACCATTTTGTCCATCCGCGCAATAAGCTTTAACGCCTGACCCGTGATACTTCTAAGAACGTCCGGCATCTGCTTATAATCATTTAAAAGCATAGCGGGATGCCAGACTTCCAGACAACAATCTTCAAGAGCCCTGGCCGATTCGGAACGTATGCCGGTGTTACCGGAAACAAAGGCCATTTCACCGAAAATCATGCCGGGATCAAGGATGGCAACCCGAGTTTCCGCGGCGCCGGATTCGACAAATATTCCGACGCTACCGCTAATAACCTCATATATTGAGATTCCATAGTCTCCCGCTTTGATGATCAAATCGCCCTTGGAATAATTAAGTTTAACCACCGGTGGAATTTTCTCCTGGTTTTTCGTCATGGGACCGTCCAGGTTCAAATGGATAAAATCAGAGGAATCGACTGCCAGATAACATACTGTAACCTCAAAATATAAATATTAAAGCATTATTTTTATTGATAGGCAATCATTTTTATAGTCTCATTTTAGAAAATAATCGGTTTTACCGTGCCCCGACATTCCGACCGGTTTGCAATCGCAACAGATACCGGATACCTGTCTCCGGATGCCGGATGATGAAGGATTATTCGACCTCCGGGGAATAAATATCTGTTGATAAATATCTTGAAATCTCATATATAAATAAATAGTTTTTTTTAAATGTTAATTTTTTATACTTAGGAGTAAATTATGATCGAAGTTCGCATACATGGTCGAGGCGGTCAGGGAGGAGTCACATCCGCAGAACTTCTGGCTCTGGCTGCCATTAATGAAGGGAAGTATGCCCAGGCCTTTCCCACTTTCGGCCCGGAAAGGCGGGGTGCGCCGGTAATAGCCTTCTGTCGAATAGATGATAAAAAAATTCGTATTCGATCTGCCATCTACACGCCGGACGTGGTAGTGGTTCTGGATCCGGGAATCCTGCGCCTTGTTGATGTAACATCCGGACTCAAGACCGATGGAATTCTGTGTGCCAATACCAAATACTCGGGAGAGGAACTGAGAAAAGAACTTGGAATTAAACATGCCATAGCTACGGTAAATGCCACCAAAATAGCCCGGGAGGAAATAGGACTTCCCATAACCAATACCGCCATGCTCGGCTCTATTCTTAAGGCTCGTAATATTGTATCCTTCAATTCTCTTATCGATCCTCTTAAGAAAAGGTTCGGGCGAATTGCGGAAAAAAATATTAAAGTATTTACCAGAGCATACGAAGAGACCCAATTAACAAAATAAATAAGGAGAGTTTCATTGGCCAAATCAGAACTGGAGCTTAGCTGGAAAGACCTGGAGGTCGGATGCGTCGTAAGTGAACCCGGCAATGCCAGTCAATACAGAACCGGTGACTGGCGATCGGTTCGACCGGTTTGGGATACAGAGAAATGTATTCGTTGCGGTGTTTGCTACATTTTTTGTCCGGATATGGCGATCAAAAAAACCGGGGACGGATACTTTGAAGCAGACCTCTATTATTGTAAAGGATGCGGAATCTGTGCTCAGGAATGCATTACCGGGTGTATAACCATGGTCGAGGAGGAAGAATAATGGGCGAAAGAGTCGGAATAGAAGTTTCATTAGCAGCAGCCGAAGCGGTTAAAATGGCAAACGTAGACGTTGTTGCCGCATATCCCATTACACCTCAGACACATATCGTGGAACATTTATCAGAACTGGTGTCCGATGGAGAGCTGGATGCCGAATTCATTCCGGTGGAGTCCGAACATTCCGCCATGAGCGTGTGTTGCGGATCATCTGCAGTTGGAGCGAGAACCTTCACCTGTACCAGTTCCCAGGGACTGGCATTAATGAACGAAATTGTTTTTATCGCCCCTGCCATGAGGCTTCCCATTGTCATGATTCTGGCAAATCGTTCCCTGTCCGGTCCGTTAAGCATCTGGAATGATCATACGGATGTTATGTCCATTCGGGACTGTGGATGGATTCAGGTTTTTACCGAAAACGGTCAGGAAGCCTTTGACCATGTGATGTTTTGCTTTCGGGTAGCGGAAAGTCCCGCGGTATCCCTACCCATTATAATGAATATGGATGGTTTTGTTCTTACCCATGTCATAGAACCCATAGAATTCTGGGATCAGGAAACAGTTAAACAATACCTCCCGGATTTTGAGCCGGTTAATCGGCTTCATCCCGATCATCCCGTGACCATGGGAGCATTTGGCTTGCCGGGGATTTTTACTGAGGCAAAAAAGGCTCAAGACCAGGCGCTTATAAATTCCAAGACTGTAATTCTAAAAGCCTGGAAAGATATGGGGGACCTGGTGGGCCGGTATTATAAACCCGTTGAAACCTATCACGTTGAGGGGGCTGAAACCGTTTTTCTGAGCATGGGAAGTGTTGGGGAAACCATCTCACTTGCCGTAGACCAGCTTCGGGCTCAGGGCAAACCCGTGGGTCAGGTCAAGTTAAGACTTTGGCGCCCCTTCCCCTTCGAAGAATTTCGGGAAGCTGTCCGGGGTGTCAAACAAATGATTGTCATCGATCGGGCGATTACTTACGGCGGAGTCGGTGGGCCGGTGGCAAGCGAAATTCGTTCCGTCCTTTACCTGGAAGAAAACATGCCGACCATCACCAATTTCCTGTGCGGACTTGCGGGACGGGATGTAACCGTGGAGGACTATATGGCCATGTTTGAAAAAACCGAACAACTGGTCAAAGGAAAGGTGAGACAAGAGGATTACATCATTTATGGAGTCAGAGAATAATGGAAAGATTTAATGTTTACGCAAGTCGCCTTATCACCAAAAAAGAATACTTTTCTCCGGGTCATCGGGCCTGTCAGGGATGTGCCGAAGCCTTAGCCGTAAGACTGGTGGCCAAGGCGCTTGGACAAAATGTGATTGTTTCCAGCGCAACCGGTTGCATGGAAATCGTTTCTTCCCCCCTGCCCTTTACCAACTGGCGGGTGCCCTGGATTCACGTGGCATTTGAGAATACCTCCGCTGTGGCCAGTGGCGTCGAGGCGGGAACCAAGGCCCTGATCCGGAAAGGCAAACTTCCGGATAAAGGAACAGTTTTTCTCGGTATGGGCGGTGATGGGGCTACCACGGATATTGGACTTCAGTCGTTATCCGGCGCTTTTGAAAGAGGACATAATTTTCTTTATGTCTGTTATGACAATGAAGCATATATGAACACAGGCATACAGCGATCCTCGTCCACTCCTTTTGGGGCCGCCACCACGACCTCACCGGCCGGAAAACTTAAACCCGGTCAAATCACCTGGAAAAAGAACATGGGTGAAATTGCCGTTGCCCACAACATCCCCTATGTTGCCACCGCCTGTTCCAGTTACCCTTTTGATCTCATTCAAAAAGTGAAAAAAGCAGCCCGTATTCACGGCCCGGCCTATATTCATGTCCTCTCTGTCTGTCCTACCGGGTGGCGGATTCCCCCGAACAAGGCCATCTGGATCGGCAGACTGGCCGTTGAAACCGGGGTGTTTCCCCTGTATGAAGTAGAAAACGGGAAATACCGCATAACCGTGGATGTTCCCGAACTCAAACCGGTTTTGGACTATTTGAAGCCACAGGGAAGATTTCGTCATTTGACCCCGGAACTCGTCGGCCAAATTCAGGAAAGGGTCACCCGCGAGTATAATCAACTGAAAGCGAAAACTGCTCTTTGAAGGAACACCCATGAAAAAAAGGATAAAAAAAATCATCGACAAATACCACGGGAATAAAGGATTTCTGGTCCCTATCCTCCAGGATGTGCAAACAGAGTATAATTATCTCAACCGGGAAGCACTTAACCTTGTCAGTGCCCTTCTTGAAGTTCCGATAAGCCAGCTTTACGAGATAGGAACCTTTTACAAGGCGTTCAGTCTCGAACCCCGGGGCCGGCATGAAATGAAATTATGCACGGGTACTGCCTGCCATGTACGGGGGGTGCCGCTGATAAAGGATAATATCGAACGTGTCTTGCAGATACATGCGGGTGAAACCACTCCGGATTTGGAATTTACCTTTGAGACAGTCAATTGTTTGGGAGCCTGCGCTTTGGGTCCCATCCTGGTGGTCGATGGGGAATATCATGGCAACATAAGCATTTCTAAGACCAATAAGATCTTAAAAAAATTAGGCAAAAAGGTAAAGATTGATGAAGAAAGTTAAAACAGCCCAGGACCTGAAAAGCTTGCAGGAAAAAATTCGGAACAGCCGAGATCCCGAAAAACCCTGTATTACCGTCTGTGCAGGAACCGGTTGCGTAACTTACGGCAGTGAGAAGCTTGTTGATAATTTTAGAGATGAAATCGAAAAGCAGAACCTTAAAGGAAAAGTAGAAGTCAGAGCAACTGGCTGCCATGGATTTTGCGAACGAGGTCCCCTGGTCGTTATCAATCCTCAGAACATTTTCTACCAGCGGGTTGGATTGGATGACGCCGAAGAAATTATCAAAGAGACCGTACTGAACGGACAAATTATCGATCGGCTTCTCTATGTCGATCCGGTTACCCAGGAAAAGATTCTTCACGAAGATGAAATTCCTTTTTACAAGAGGCAAATGCGACTGGTCTTCGGAATGAACGGCAATATCGACCCGAACAGTCTGGAAGACTATCTCGCCATTGGCGGCTACAGCGCCTTGATCAAGGTTTTAAAAGGTATGAAACCGGAAGAAGTCATTGAGGAAATTAAAACGGCCGGATTGCGCGGCCGAGGCGGAGGCGGTTTCAGTACGGGCCTCAAGTGGGAAGCCACTCGGAAGGCCCCGGGGGTTCCCAAATATATCATTTGTAATGCGGACGAAGGGGACCCCGGCGCTTATATGGATCGAAGTCTTTTAGAAGGAAATCCGTATTCAATTTTAGAAGGAATGCTCATCGGCGCCTATGCCATCGGATCACATACGGGCTATGTTTATGTTCGAAATGAATACCCCCTCGCGGTGAAAAACATAACCATTGCCGTGGAAAAAGCTCGCAGGCTCGGGATACTGGGAGAAAATATACTGGGTTCCGGCTTTGATTTCGATGTTCTAATTGTTCGAGGCGGCGGTGCGTTTGTTTGCGGGGAAGAAACCGCGCTGATCAGCTCCATCGAAGGTCGCAGCGGCGAACCCCGTGCCAAATATGTGTTTCCCTCCGAACGCGGCCTGTATAATAAACCCACGAACATCAATAACGTAGAAACATGGGCCAATGTTCCTCTCATCATTAATAAAGGCTCCGAGTGGTACCGATCCATCGGCACCCAAAACAGTAAAGGTACCAAGATTTTTGCCCTAGTCGGCAAAATCAACAACACCGGCCTGGTGGAAGTGCCCATGGGCATTACGTTGCGAGAAATCGTCTATGATATCGGAGGGGGAATCCCCAAAGGCAGAAAATTTAAAGCGGTTCAGGTTGGCGGTCCTTCCGGAGGATGTATTCCTGAAAGTCATCTCGATTTGCAGGTTGACTTCGATGCCCTGAGCAAAGTTGGCTCCATGATGGGATCCGGCGGCATGATTGTTATGGATGATCGCACCTGCATGGTTGACGTGGCCCTGTATTTTCTCAAGTTTCTTGAAGAAGAGTCGTGCGGAAAGTGCACCCCCTGTCGGGAAGGCGTCCACCAGATGCGGTTGATTCTGGAAAGAATTACCGAGGGGAACGGTAAAAAAGAAGATCTGGAAACCATCGAGTGGATGGGAAAGGCTATTATTGATGGTTCCCTTTGCGGCCTGGGTGGAACCGCTCCCAATCCGGTCCTATCCACCTTACGATATTTCCGGGATGAGTATGAAGCTCATATTAATGAACAAAGATGTCCCGCAGGTGTCTGCAAGGCACTGATCACCTACACGATCGACCCTGAAGCGTGCACCGGCTGCAGGGTTTGCGCCCGCATTTGTCCGGTTGAGGCGGCTACGGGCAAGAAAAAAGAAGTGCATGTCATCGACCAGAATAAATGCATAAAATGCGGAGCCTGTTTTGAGTCTTGCAAATATGATGCGGTCAAGGTTTCATAAGAAAGTTCATGGCTCAAAAGCCCATTTGCAATTAACTATCAGTTTTTAAAAAAGGAATAATCATGGCGGAAATGGTCACATTGACAATCGATGGCTTAAAAATCCATGCTCCTGCTGGAACTACCCTTCTGGAAGCGGCAACAGATGCAAACATTTACATCCCCCATCTGTGCAGCAACGAAGAACTTGCTCCCTACGGCGCCTGCCGGCTCTGTATGGTGGAGATTACTCAAGGCGAACGGGCTCGTCTGGTAGCATCCTGCATTTTCGAAGTAACTGACGGCCTGGAGGTAAAAACAAATACCGAACGAGTTCTTAATGTGAGAAGACTCGTAATCGAACTGTTGCTTGCGCGTAATAATAAACATCCGGCACTCCGGAAAATAGCTGATGAATTGGGCGTTAAGGAAACCCGTTTTCCGGTTGAGCAAAAAGGCTGTATCCTGTGCGGCCAGTGCGTGAGAACCTGCCGTGAAGTTGTGGGTGTTTCAGCTATCGGGTTCTCCGGACGCGGAATCACCAGAAAAATCGCCACGCCCTTTATGGAGTCTCCTCCGGATTGCATTGCCTGCGGCTCATGTGTTTATGTTTGTCCCGTGCAGGTTATCCCCATGAAAGAAGAAAACGGTGTCAGAACCATTATGAAGTATGATTATCCCATGCAAAAATGCCGGAAGTGCGGACAATATTTCGCTCCCAAAAAACAACTTGAGTATTTTAGTAAAATAACCAATCTGCCGTTAGAACATTTTGAAACCTGCGTTAACTGCCGTTAATTTTTTTCTTTTAAAAAAGGAAGGTTCCCAATCCGTTGATGGAACTTTCCTTTTTTCGTGTAAATTCAGCGCAAAAAGAGTATATATATTATCCTCATTGTTCATGGAAAAATTCGGTTTAAACTTCTTGACAGCCATACCCTGTCCCTCTAAATATATGTAAACCGTCACCTTGCTGAACAGCTGCAAAAGGAGTTTATCAAATGGTTGATTTTGCATATCAGGAAATGTTCCCTCTCAAGGAGGACTCCACCAAGTATCGTAGAATAACGGATAAACATGTTTCTTTGGAGTATTTTAACGGTTTCCAAATCTTAAAGATCGAAGCCCAGGGTCTTTCCCTTCTGGCTGAACAGGCTTTCACGGACGTATCACACCTGTTGAGGTCCTCTCACCTGGCCCTTTTGGCAAAAATTCTGGATGATCCAGAAAGTTCCGACAACGACCGGTACGTTGCCCGTGAAATGCTTAAAAACGCGGTGATCTCCGCACAAGGTGTATTTCCCATGTGCCAGGACACCGGAACTGCCATTGTATTGGGTAAAAAGGGGCAGCAGGTCTGGACCGGCTATTGTGATGAAAAAGCCCTTTCAAAAGGAATTTTCAGTGCGTATACAAAAAACAACCTTCGATACTCCCAGAACGCTCCATTAAGCATGTTCGATGAGGTCAATACCGGCTGCAATCTTCCTGCTCAGATCGAACTTTATGCCACACAGGGAGACAGTTACGAGTTTCTCTTCATCGCGAAAGGCGGCGGGTCTGCAAATAAAACTTATCTTTATCAGGAAACCAAAGCCACATTAACGCCTGAAAAACTGGTGTCTTTTATGAAAAGCAAGATGAAAACCCTCGGAACCGCCGCCTGCCCCCCGTATCATCTTGCATTTGTTATTGGCGGGACTTCTGCTGAACTCAATCTGAAAACAGTCAAATTAGCCTCCGCAGGATACCTGGACACGCTTCCCACAACCGGGAACCGGTCTGGACATGCATTCAGGGATATAAAACTTGAGCAGGAACTGCTCAAGATCTCACAAAAAACAGGCATCGGCGCCCAGTTCGGCGGAAAATATTTTTGTCTGGACACCCGGATTATCCGTCTTCCAAGGCACGGTGCATCCTGCCCCATGGGTTTGGGTGTGAGTTGCAGCGCAGACCGTAATATAAAGGCTAAAATTACAAGTCAGGGGATTTTCTTAGAACGCCTTGAGACCGATCCGGCCAGGTACCTTCCAAAGCTCGGTGAGCAGGATACAGCGGCCGTGACCATCGATTTGAATCGTCCCATGGATGAAATCCGGGCCGAACTGAGCAAATATCCGGTTGCAACCCGGTTGCTGTTGAATGGAAAAATTGTGGTGGCAAGAGATATCGCTCACGCCAAACTCAAAGAACGTTTTGACAGCGGCCAGGGGCTGCCGCGTTACTTAAAGGACCACATCATCTATTATGCGGGCCCGGCCAAAACTCCTGAAGGATATCCCTCGGGCTCTTTCGGCCCGACAACGGCCGGACGAATGGACCCGTATGTACCCGTTTTCCAGGAACACGGCGCCTCCATGATCATGCTGGCAAAAGGGAATCGTTCAAAAGAAGTGACTCAATCATGTAAAAAATTCGGGGGATTTTATTTGGGTTCCATCGGCGGCCCTGCTGCCCGGCTCGGTAAAGAGTGTATTACAAACATTGAAACTTTAGAGTATCCCGAACTCGGAATGGAAGCGATCTTTTTAATCACCGTCAAGGATTTCCCCGCATTTATCATTGTAGACGACAAAGGAAACGACTTTTTTGAAAATCTGCTGGATTAAATGAACTAAAAACGTGTCAAAAATCATACAAAATCCCGGGATTTCGGAATGCAGGCGCTGCGGCACCTGTTGCAAAAAAGGCGGCCCGTGTTTTCACCTTGAAGATAAGATACTCATTGAAAAAGGGATCATTTTATCAAAATACCTTTATACCGTTAGAAAGCACGAACTTTGTTATGACAATGTTAGAGAGTCTATTTTGCCGGCGGCTTCAGACATTATTAAAATAAAAGGACAAAAAGATTCGTTTGCCTGTATTTTCTTCAATGAAAAAGAAAATGAATGCACAATTTATGACAACAGGCCTCTTGAATGCCGGGCGCTTAAATGCTGGGATACCCGGGAAATTGAAAAGATTTACTCTAAAAACAGGTTGACCCGAAAAGATCTTCTTTCAAACGCAGAAGGACTGTGGGACCTGGTTGAAGACCACCAGAAACAATGCTCATATGAAAAGCTCACCCTGTTTATTGATATTCTCAAGAAAGGTCAAAAGGATAAGGCACTTAAAGGCATTCTCGACATCATTAAATATGATACCCAAATCAGGGAACTGGTGGTGCAAAAGGGAGGTCTTGATCCTGAAATGACCGATTTTATTTTTGGCAGGCCAATCACGGAAACCATCAGAGTATATGGCTTTAAAATCAAAAAGCAAAACGATAATTATCGCCTGATTCCGATGGGTTAATAAAATCGTTTGTAACATCTCAATAAACTATGATCATTTAATACACCAGAACTTGTTAATAAATTACAATCGGTTGCAATTTTAATGAGACACCAGAACCCACTACCAAATTCCCAACACCTATTATTGCGGTTACAGCAAATGCCATAAAAGGCGACCGCGAACGGTTTCTGGCCGCCGGCATGGACGACCACATCGCAAAGCCCATCAAAAGAGCAGGCCTTGCAGCGGTCATCGAACGATGTATGAAATGAAACAAAATTCCATACAAAAACAGCATATTTCTTGCCGGACATTTTATGTGTGCGCCTCCGCTTGCCGGCTCAGGGTCAAAAGCATTGCGGGTCGGACAGATTCAGTTGCAACGGATCGACCAACACTGGTCTTTCTACATGAGGGTCTTGGCTGTATCGAACTCTGGCGGGATTTCCCGGAAACACTCTGCCAAGTCACCGGCTGCTCCGGATTGGTATACGACAGAAAAGGCTATGGCGGCTCTGAAAAGCTTGAAGAGCCATGGCCCCTGGACTACCTGCAAAAAGAATCTTTAATATACCTGCCCGAACTCTTAAAGGAATGTCATATTGATCGTGCTGTTCTCATCGGACACAGCGACGGTGGTACCATTGCATTGATCACCGCCGCCATTCATGGCAATGTGGTTTGCGCTGTAATTACAGAAGCCGCACACATTTTTGTTGAAGAGGTAACAATTGCAGGCATCCGTAAGGCGGTTGAAGCATTTGAAACAACACCTTTAAAGAAAAAGCTCGCCCGTTATCACAAAGAGAATACAGAAACGATTTTTTACCGATGGGCGAACAGGTGGCTTTCACCCGAATTTTTGACCTGGAATATTGAAAAATATCTTCCTAAAATAATCTGCCCAATCCTTGTTCTTCAGGGTGAAGATGATGAGTATGGAACTCCTGCACAAGTCCAGAGCATCGCCTGCCATGTATCCGGATCCGCCCACTCAAAACTGATACCGGACTGCGGACATACCCCCCATTTTCAAGCAAAAAATGCTGTCTTATCCGAGATGACACAATTTATAAGAACAATTCTTACATAAAAAAAATCCTGTCTTCTCAAGCAGGGCTTTTTGATGTTGAAATTTGAGGCACGGGGTATTCTTTCACTTCGGAGTCCCGGTGTCATCTCCAGTCTCTTTAGCTTCAGGTTCTATGGATTCAATTTCTTCTGATGTAACAGGCGCCTCGGCCTGCTTTTCAAGCGCATCATCTGAATCTTCAGCAGTGGATTGGGTTTTTATCTCCGCTTCTTTTTCTTCAGTCACATCTTTTTCTTCGTCGACGATGTCTTTTTCTTCTTCAGTGGGTTTTTCTTTGGATTCAATCTCTTTTGTCTCTTCCGATTTCTTTTCTTCAGCCCGCTTTTTCTTAAGAGCAACTTTATCTTTCTTTTTTATTTTCTTCTTTTTCCCCTCTTCGGAATAAAGCAACTCAATCAAGGAAATCGGTGCTGCATCTCCGGGCCGTCTCCCCAGTTTAACAGTCCGGGTATACCCGCCGGACACGGAGCCAAACCTTTCGGCAGCTTCCGCAAACAGCTTATGAACCACATCCTTTTCTCTTATGATTGAAAGCGCCTGACGCCTTGCATGAACATCACCGCGTTTCGCCAGCGTAATCAAATTGTCGGCCCATCGCCTTAATTCCTTAGCTTTGACATCAGTTGTACGAATCCGTTCATGTTTAAAGAGAGAGGTAACCATATTTCTGAACATTGCAGTCCTGTGACTGCTCGTTCTATTTAATTTTAAACCGGCTTTTCGATGTCTCATGGAACAAACTACTCTCCTTCCTCTAAGTCTTCCTCAGTTGACTCAAATCCTTCCAGCTTCATCCCGAGGGAAAGATCCATTTCACTTAAGACTTCTTTAATCTCGTTTAAAGATTTTCTTCCAAAGTTTTTTGTCTTTAGCATCTCTGCCTCGGTTTTGTTGACCAGTTGATAAATTTTGACGATATTGGCATTCTTAAGGCAGTTTGCACTGCGTACGGAAAGCTCGAGTTCTTCAACGCTTTTATAAAGGTTATCGTTGAATTTAATCTTTTCCTTCTCTTCGACTTTTTTCTCGGGTTCCAGTTCAAGATCTTCGTCAAAATTGATAAAATAAGTCATCTGTTCCTTTAAAATCTTGGCAGCATATGCAACAGCGTCCTCAGGCAAGATACTCCCGTCTGTCCAGACCTCTAAGGTGAGTTTGTCATAATCGGTTTTTTGACCGACACGCGCATTACCCACCACATAGGTTACCCGTTTAATCGGTGAAAAAACCGCATCAATCGGTATCGTCCCTAATGGTGCCTCTTCATCTTTGTTGGCTTCGGATAGAGAATACCCTTTATCTGTTTTGACGATCATGGTCATTTTCAATTTTGCGCCATCCGAAAGTGTCGCAATATGCAGATCAGAATTTATCACCTCACATCTTCCATCATCACTAATGATATCACCCGCGGTAACTTCACCTTTTCCTTCTGCATTGATGCGTACGGTTTTCGGTTCAGGGTCGGAAACCTTAAAGCGCACCTCTTTTAAATTTAAGATAATTTCGGAGACATCTTCGTATATACCTTCGATAACACTGAATTCATGCATAACATCATCAATCTTTACAGATACAATAGCAGCTCCGTAAAGAGAAGAAAGTATGATCCTCCTTAAAGAATTCCCAATGGTTATGCCAAATCCCCTTTCAAGAGGTTCACAAACGAATTTACCGTAAGAGGGCTTACTGGTTACCTGAACCTTTTCCGGCTTTATCATTTTTTGCCAGTTCATGGACATGGGCTCATTCGATAACATTATCGTATCTCCAAATTTTGGTCTCAGAGGATGATCAGAAGGATATGTGACAAGCGATATTGGGTATGTCTTATGTTCAATCTCATATCCTGGATCTCACTTTACTTGGAATAAAGCTCCACTATAAGTTGCTCCTGAATAGGAGTTGTTATATCTTCCCGGGTGGGAAAACTTTTTACAATCCCTTTAAAATTCTCTTTTTCCAAATCAAGCCATTGTGGAATGCCTCGCCGCACCACGATATCGAGCGAATCTCCTATGGCCTGAACCTTGCGGCTTTTTTCCCGAACCTGGATCACATCGCCTTTTCTGATAAGATACGACGAAATATTAACTTTCCTGCCGTTGACGAGGAAGTGATTGTGGCTTATAAAATGGCGCCCTTGAGCACGTGAATTCACAAACCCCAGACGATAAACCACATTGTCAATTCTACGCTCCAACATTACCAGCAAATTTGTTCCGGTAATGCCTTTCTGGTTATCCGCCCTCTTGAAAAACAAATGAAACTGTTTTTCTGAAAGCCCATACATACGTTTTACTTTCTGTTTTTCTCTTAACTGAATTCCGTAGTCCGAAATTTTTCTTCCACGGCGTTGACCGTGCTGACCCGGCGGATAACTCCGTCGATCAAAAGCACATTTGTCTGAATAACAGCGATCTCCTTTGAGAAACAGTTTCAAGTTTTCGCGACGACAAAGCCGACATACCGAACCTATGTATCGTGCCAAGAATTCCCCCCTAATTGCTTATTAAAGTATCATCGATAACATTTTGTGGATATTAAAACATCAAATTTCCAATGTCCAATTGAAACATACTCGCAAATTGAATATTGAGAATTCGACATTGGATATTAACGGCCTTCAAACCCTGCGTCGTTTTGGCGGCCGACAGCCATTATGCGGTATTGGTGTTACATCTTTAATCATCAGAACATTGAATCCTGCTGCCTGTAACGACCGAAGGGCTGACTCTCGACCGGAGCCCGGACCTTTGACATATACCTCAACATTCTTCATCCCATTCTCCATTGCTTTTTTTGCCGCATCTTCCGCTGCAAGCTGAGCCGCAAATGGTGTGCTCTTCCGTGATCCCTTAAAGCCCTGAACACCTGAACTAGACCAAGCGACAACATTTCCGGCAGGATCGGTAATTGTAACGATTGTATTGTTAAACGTCGACTGGATATGAACAACACCGGTCGATATATTTTTCTTTTCTCTCTTTTTGGTCCGGACTTTCTTTTTCGCCATTTATTATGCCCCTGTCTTTGCTGGTTTACTTCTTTTTAACTGCGCCTTTTTTCTTTATAGCAGACCTTTTCGGTCCTTTCCGCGTCCGTGCATTTGTGCTGGTCCGCTGTCCCCGCACCGGAAGAGATTTTCTATGACGAAGCCCGCGATAAGATCCTAAATCCATCAATCTCTTGATATTCATTGAAACTTGTGTGCGAAGTTCTCCTTCAACTTTGTATTCGTCGTCAATCACTTTGCGGATTTTATTAATATCAGACTCTGACAAATCATCCGTTTTGGTATCCGGATCAATATTAAGCTTATGGAGTATTCGTTTTGATATGCTTGGGCCTATACCATAAATATATGTCAGCCCGATCTCAACCCGCTTACGTCTTGGTAAATCAACACCCGCAATTCTTGCCAAAGTTTATCCTCCTTTATCCTTGCCTCTGTTTGTGTCTTTTATTTTCGCAGATAACCCTGACAACTCCTTTTCTACGAACAATCTTACATTTAGCGCATATCTTTTTAACCGATGCCCTGACTTTCATACGACATACTCCTTTAGTTTGATACCAATCCTCTCTTTACTTCGATCTGTATGTTATTCTGCCTCTGGACAGATCGTAAGGTGAAAGTTCAACCGTAACTTTATCCCCGGGAAGAATTTTTATAAAATGCATACGCATCTTTCCGGAGATATGGGCAAGAACTTGATGCTTATTTTCCAGTTCTACCTTGAACATTGCATTGGGCAATGTTTCAAGCACCGTGCCTTCTACCTTAATCGCCTCTTCCTTTGCCATACTGTATCCCCCGTCGCGCCGCCTTATTTAGTGCCTGAACGAAAAATCCTGGTTTTCGTTCGGGCACTATTTAAGACACTCAGAATCAGCACCTCATTTTAGCCCCGTTTCTTTTTTAAAAATCCCTCATAGTGGCGGGTCAGCATATGAGATTCTATTTGCTGAATCGTATCAATCGCCACCCCCACAACGATCAGAAGCGCGGTGCCACCGAAATAAAAAGGAACGTTAAACTTTGTTATCAAAACCGATGGAAGTACGCATACCGCAGAAACATATATGGCGCCTCCAAGTGTAATACGGGTCAACACCCTGTCAATGTGATCTGCCGTCCGCTTACCCGGACGGATCCCGGGAATATATCCCCCCTGTTTTTTCATATTATCGGCAACATCAACAGGATTGAAGGTAACCGCAGTATAAAAATAACAGAAAAAGAATATAAAACCGACATACAGCGACTCATACACAATATTACCCGGTATCATCGCCGAAGCCAAACTCTGCATCCACGGAATGGTTATGAAACTGGCTATAGTCGCCGGAAACATTATAATTGATGATGCAAAAATCGGCGGTATGACGCCGGACGTATTAATCTTCAACGGCAGGTGGGTACTCTGACCGCCATACATCTTGCGGCCGACAACCCGTTTGGCATATTGAACCGGTATCCGCCTCTGAGCTTGCTCCATATAGATAATAAACCCTACAACCAGTATCATCAGTACAAGCAAAATGATCACGGAGAATATTCCCATTTCACCGGTTGAAAGGAGACGGAACGTGTTTCCGATTGCATTGGGCATTCGAACAATAATACCGGCAAAAATAATCAACGAAATACCGTTGCCGATGCCGCGTTCGGTAATCTGTTCACCCAGCCACATAATAAATGCTGTTCCGGCCGTCAGGGTCATAACCGTCATTATCCTGAATTCCCAACCCGGGTGTATCACCACCGGAGCACCGCCGGGGGAACTCATACTCTCGAGGCCGATACTAATGCCAAATCCCTGGATGATACTCAATAATATCGTACCGTAACGGGTATACTGGGTAATTTTTTTGCGTCCCTGCTGACCCTCCTTTGATAACCGCTCAAGATGCGGTATGGTCACAGTTAAAAGCTGCAAAATTATCGATGCGCTAATATAGGGCATAATCCCGAGAGCAAAAACGGAAAGCCGTTCTAATGCACCGCCCGAGAACATATCAAAAAGCCCCAGCAACGTCCCTTTTTTACCTGCAAAAAAGCTGGCCAGCGCCGTACCGTCTATGCCCGGTGTCGGAACATGCACCCCCACACGGTAGACGATCAAAAGTCCCAGTGTGAATAAAATCCGTTTCTTTAGCTCGGGAATTTTAAATATGTTGCCGAATCCACCGCCAATCATGCTATAAAACCTCTACATTCCCACCGGCTTCTAATATCTTCTCTCTGGCGCTTTTACTGAGCATGTTTACCTTTATTGTTAGAGGTGTTTTGATCTCGCCATGGCCGAGCAGTTTAATACCGTCTCTTCTACCTTTAACAAGACCGGCCGTAACAAGTGCCGCCTCATCCACGACACTGCCGCTTTCAAATTTTGTCAGGTCACGGATATTAATAACTGCTATTTTCTTTTTAAATATATTTGTAAAACCCTGTTTGGGAAGACGGCGATGGATAGGCATCTGCCCGCCTTCAAAGCCCGGCCTTACGCCGCCACCGGATCGGCTGTTATATCCCTTTGTTCCTCTACCGGCTGTTTTGCCATGACCTGACCCCACACCACGACCCACACGTTTTCGGGGCCTGCGGGATCCTTTTGGGGGTGACAATTCATTCAGTTTCATCAATCTTCTCCTCAACGTTAACCAGGTGCGATACAGCGTTGACCATTCCACGAATGGAAGCCGTATCCTTAAGCTCAACCGTTCTGTTCATTTTTGTCAGCCCCATGCCGCGCAATACCTTGCGGTGCTTTTCCGGTCTTCCGATCATACTTCTAACAAGAGTTACTTTTAATGTTCCAGGCATTTATGATTCCTTCTAACTGACACTTGCCGACATCGGATTGAATATCGAAATTCTTTTTAACCCCATTGATTCAACCGCTTGGAAGAAATTATTTTAGTTCCATAAAGACAAAATGATACTGAATTTCTAATCTTCAAATGTCATTGTTCAATCTTCAATATTAAAGATCTTCCACTCTTTTACCCCGTCTTGCGGCAACCTGCTCACGGCTTTGCAACTGGCAAAGCCCTTCAATAGTAGCTTTAACAACATTATGAGCATTATGTGATCCCATACATTTTGTAAGAATGTTCTGAACGCCTACAGCTTCAAGTACCGCCCGAACCGCACCACCTGCAATAAGACCGGTTCCCTGGGAAGCAGGTTTTAACAAAACTCGTCCTGCTCCGTACTTTCCTGTAACCACATAGGGTATTGTTCCATCAACCAAGGGGACCCTGACCATGTTTTTTTTCGCTTGTTCTATTCCTTTACGAATCGCTTCAGGCACCTCACCGGCCTTCCCGAGTCCATAACCGACACTCCCTTCGCCATCACCGACAACGACAATAGCACTGAAGCTAAACCTTCGGCCGCCTTTAACAACTTTCGCAACCCGGTTAATGTAAACAACCTTGTCGATTAACTGATCTTCGCTTTTATCCTGCTTGAACAAAAATTTGCCTCCTTCGTTAATCAAAACGGCTAGAAATCGAGACCTGCTTCACGCGCACCATTAGATACAGCTTTAACGCGCCCGTGAAATAGAAACCCGCCACGGTCAAAAACAACCTTTTTTAAACCTTTTTTAATGGCCCGTTCACCGATAAGTTTTCCTACGAAATCTGCTGTCGCAATTTTGTTTTCAAATTTAGGTTGTTCTTTAACAATTTTTTCCACACTTGATGCGGCCACAAGAGTATGTCCATGCTCATCGTCAATAACCTGAGCGTAAATATGTTTTGAACTTCGAAAAACATTCAATCGGGGCCGCTCCTGCGTACCAATGAGATGTTTTCTTATTCTTTTTTTTCTTTTCAAATGTGCTTGTTTCTTTAAATCCAACTTCCCCATTTTCACTATCCTTATTTTTCTTTAACTCCCGTCTTGCCGGCCTTACGCTGAATACGTTCCTCAGCATACTTTATTCCTTTGCCCTTGTAGCGTTCCGGAGGTCGCAATCTCCTGATTGATGCAGCGGTATGCCCCAGCAATTCTTTGTCTATACCGGTAAGTTTGATAACATTTTTCTTGTCAATCACGGCGGAAACCCCATCGGGAAGATCAAAATTAATCGGATGCGAATGGCCAAGATTAAATTCAATCTGGTTACCGTTAAGTATGGCGCGATAGCCGATACCATTTATCTCCAGAACCCTTTCAAACCCTTGGGTCACCCCGGTAACCATATTGGCAACAAGACTCCGGGTAAGTCCGCGCAACGCACTGCCGGTACTGGTATTTTTAATAACATCCACCCGTATTATCCCGTCTTCTATCTTGAGTTCCACAGCAGGATGTATTGCTCTTGTAAGCACCCCTTTTTTGGATTCTACGGTAATTACCCCGTCTTTATATTTTATTTTAGTGTTATCAGGCACCGATATTGGTGCTTTGCCTACTCTGGACATTGATTATTCCTTTTTATCGTCGGCCAACAACCATCCGTCACCGGCTATCATAATTGATCGTAATTTACCAATGAGAACTGTCAACCTTACCAGATATTGCAGAGAATCTCGCCTCCTAAATTTTCAGACCTGGCCTGTTTATCCGTCATTATCCCCCTTGATGTTGATAAAATCGCAACCCCCATACCGTTCAATACCGGTTTTATGTCCTTGCTCTTTACATAAAACCGCCTGCTCGGTTTGCTCACTCGTTCAAGACCTATAATCGTGTTGGTCTGGTCTTCATCATATTTAAGGTAGACGCGCAATATTCCCTGCTTATTATCTTTAATGAATTTATAATTTCTTATAAACCCCTCATCCTTTAATACTCCGGCCAATTCGGTTTTTAGCTTTGATCCGGGAATATCAATACTGTTGAACTTTGCCTTGCCGGCATTTCTGATCCGGGTCAACATGTCCGCAATTGGATCACTCATCGCCATAGCCTTCTCCGTTATTGAATTCGTTTTAAGTCTTATGTTTTAAAAATATAAATGAGGTCCCAAGTATCAAGCCTGCTTAAAACCTAAAACTTAACACTTAAAACCTATCTTAAAATATTACCAGCTTGATTTCACTATACCAGGGAGCTTGCCTTCCGAAGCAAGATTTCGAAAACATATGCGACAAATTCCGAACTTTCTTAAAAAACCTCTCGGCCTTCCGCAAATCGGGCAGCGGTTGTATCTCCTCACTTTGAATTTAGGTTCTGTCATTGCCTTCACTCTAAGAGCTTTTTTTGCCAAATTTACCCCCTCTAAATTGACTCTTGAAGATTGATCTTCCTTAAATCTTCAATTCCTGAACGGCATTCCCATCAGTTTGAGCAGTTCTTTACCCTCTTCATCAGTCTTTGCAGTCGTAACGATAGAGATATTAAGGCCTTTAATATTATCAATTTTATCGTAATCGATTTCCGGAAAAATAATATGCTCTTTAATACCCAATGAATAATTACCATGACCATCCAGCGCTTTTCCCGAAAGACCTCTGAAGTCACGAACACGGGGCAACGCTATATTGACCAGTTTGGAATAATAATCGTACATACGTCTGTGGCGCAGGGTAACCATGCAGCCTACGGGCATTCCTTCCCGCAGTTTAAACGCTGCGATAGATTTTTTTGCACGGGTTACAACCGGTCGCTGGCCGGCAATAATCTTAAGCTCCTCCGAAGCTGAATCAAGCAGTTTGATATTATGAATTGCTTCACCCAGTCCCATATTCAAAACGATTTTCTCAAGTTTTGGGACCTCCATTATGTTTTTATACTTAAAGGTCTCAAACAACCTGGGTACAACCTCTTTATGATAATAATTTTTTAACTGTGACATTCACTTCCTCCGTCACCCAAACTCAAGAATCTATAATTTCGTTGCATTTCCTGCAAACACGCACTTTTTTTCCATCCTCAAGCCGTTTTATTTTTACCCGTACAGGGGTTACGCATTTGCTGCACATCAACATGACGTTGGACCAGTGGATAGGAGCTTCACTCTCGACAATCCCGCCTTGTCTTTGAGTAGCGCTGGGCCGGGTATGCCGTTTAACAATATTAATATTTTCGATAAGAAGCCGGTTGCTTTTCTTTTTGATACCCAGTACTTTACCGATCTTTCCTTTGTCTTTGCCCGCAAGAACTTTTACTTTGTCGTCTTTTTTTATATGCCATCTATTTTGAGCCATGAATCACGTCTCCATAGGTCCGTAATATTTTAAAACTTATAAAACTTTTGCTCATTAAAGTCATTGCTTATTTTCAGCGGTTCAGCGGTTTCTGTTCATGTTCCACCCAGCGCCCATAACCGTTAACCGGCAACTATAATACCTCAGGGGCCAGCGAAATGATTTTCATAAACCTTTTGGCTCGCAGTTCCCTTGCCACCGGACCAAATATGCGGGTGCCTATGGGTTCCTTGTTTTGTGAGATTAAAACAGCAGAATTATCATCAAATCTTATATAGGATCCATCCACTCTCTTGATTTCCTTTTTGGTGCGAACAACAACGGCTTTTACCACATCTCCTTTTTTGACCTTGGTATTGGGAATGGCTTCTTTAACAGATACAACAATTATGTCGCCGACACTCGCATATCGTCTGCGTGAACCTCCAAGAACTTTGATACAATACAATATCTTGGCTCCTGAATTGTCTGCTACGGTCAGTCTCGTTTCCGCCTGAATCATCTTCTTAACTTTCCTTATATAACTCGTAAAAAAACCGGATTCATCATATCATATAACAATCAAACAGCTTTTTCGACTATTTTGCTCACACGCCATCTTTTCATCTTGCTAAGGGGTCTGGACTGGACGATCAAAACTTTATCTCCAACCCCTGAGCCGTTGTTTTCATCGTGGGCGGCGAATTTTGATCGCCTCCTGATATACTTTTGATAAAGTTTATGCTTAACCAGTCTCTCAACCAGGACTATTACCGTTTTGTCCATCCTGTCGCTGACAACTGTCCCCACCATCTGTCTTCTTAAAATTCGTTTTTTCATGGCAACAACTATTCCTGGCCTATTTTTTGGTTTAATTTGGATTCTTTTATTATGGTTTTCACCCTGGCGATGTCTCGCTTGATCTGCTTCATCTTCTGAGAATTCTCAAGCTGACCGATTTCGTGCTGAAAGCGCAGATTAAACAGCTCCTCTTTAAAACCGTTTGCTTTTCGCAACTTTTCTTCCAGACTCAACTCTCTGATCTCTCTCGGTTTCATTAAAAATTACCCCTCTCTATGAATCTGGTTTTTACAGAAAGCTTATGTGAAGCAAGCCTGAGGGCCTCTTTTGCCATATGCCGGGGAACCCCCTCCATCTCATAAAGGACTCTTCCGGGACGAACCACTGCAATCCATCCTTCGGGAGCCCCCTTTCCTTTTCCCATCCTGACTTCAGCAGGTTTTTTGGTAATAGGTTTATCGGGAAATATTTTTATCCACATTTTGCCGCCTCTTTTAACATGCCGAGTCATTGCGACACGGGCGGCTTCAATCTGTTTTGAGTTGATTCTGCCGCATTCTATTGCCTGCAATCCAAATTCACCGAAATTAAGGTTACAGCCCCTGTACGAAACTCCCTTTGTTCTGCCTTTTTGCTGTTTTCGAAATTTTACCTTCCTGGGACTAAGCATGTCCGATATCTCCGTTACTTTATGAAACCTTTGAAAAAATTTTGATTTTCAAAGGCCGTTATACTATCAGCCACCGATCTTTTCCGAATTTTTCTTCAAAATCTCGCCTTTAAAAATAAATACCTTGACACCGATAATTCCATATGTCGTACGAGCATCAATAAAACCGTAGTCTATATCAGCTCTTAAAGTATGTAGAGGGACGCGACCCTCTCTATATTGCTCGGTTCTGGCCATCTCGGCGCCGCCCAGACGACCGGAACAGATAACTTTTATCCCTTTGGCGCCAAAACGCATGGCTGAAGAAATGCCGCGTTTCATTGCACGCCGAAATGCAACCCTTCGTATAATCTGAAGCGCAATACTCTCGGCCACAAGCTGGGCATCAATTTCGGGTTTTCTTACTTCCTGAATATCGATAATAACTTCATGAGCTACGATCTTTTCAAGGTCTTTCTTGAACAACGCGATTTCAGCTCCCTTTTTCCCGATGACAATCCCAGGCCTGGATGTAAAAATACGCAGCCTGACACGCTTGGAAGATCTTTCGATTTCAATCTTTGAAATACCCGCATGGTAGAGTCTTTTTTTTATAAATTTTCTGATATTATAATCTTCCAGGATATAATCGGCGTAATTTTTTCCAGCATACCACCGGGATTCCCAGGTCTTAACAATACCCAATCTCAATCCTATAGGATTTACTTTCTGGCCCAAGCTTTTCCCCCCTTCTATACGGAATCTTCAGCTAAAATAACTGTAATATGTGAGGTTCTTTTTAATATGCGTGTCCCCCTGCCTCGTGCCCTTGCTTTGAAACGTTTCAGCGTGGGGCCCTGGTCTGCGATAATATTTCGAATCACCAGTGAATCTACGTCGATATCCATATTTTGATCGGCATTCGCTACAGCGCTTCGTATAATTTTTTCAACGATATGTGCCGCCTTCTGCGGCATGAATTTGACCATATTCAAACCATCTTCTACTCGCCTTCCCTTCAGAGACCCCACCAGCATGCGAACTTTCTGAGGAGAAATACGTACATATCGAGATACAGCTTTAACTTCCATTACAGACATTTCCTTTTTCGACGGCCTTGCTACCGTTTCACCTTTGATTTCTTATCCGCAGCGTGCCCATAATAAGTCCGGGTAGGCGAAAATTCACCCAGCTTATGCCCCACCATGTCTTCCGATATAAATACAGGAATGAACTTTCTCCCATTATGGACCGCCAGTGTAATTCCCACCATTTCGGGCACTATCGTTGACCTTCTAGACCAGGTTTTGACAACTCTGTTGCTCCGAGTCTCTTGGGCGGTCCGCACCTTATTTAACAGTTTTGAATCAATAAAAGGACCTTTTTTCAATGACCGTGGCATAACTTCTCCCGCTATTTCTTTGTACGCTTTTTGACAATTAGCCGAGTACTTTTCTTTTTTCTTCGAGTCTTAAACCCTTTTGAGGGAACCCCCCACGGACTGCAGGGGTGCCGCCCGCCTGAAGATCTTCCTTCTCCTCCGCCCATTGGGTGGTCAACAGGGTTCATGGCAACCCCTCTAACCTTAGGACGCCTGCCGAGCCAGCGCTTTCGCCCCGCTTTGCCCAAAGATATATTCTCATGAATCACATTCCCGAGCTGACCTATGGTCGCCCTGCAATTTAAAAGTACCATTCTAACTTCACCGGAGGGTAGCTTTATCAGGGCATGCTTATCTTCTTTTGCCATCAACTGGGCATATGTCCCGGCGCTCCTCACAATTTGGCCGCCTTTCCCGATATGCAGCTCGATATTATGGATATGCGTACCCAGTGGAATATTTCTCAACAGCAACGTATTTCCGGGCTTAATATCTGCTTCAGATCCTGAAATCACGGTATCACCGACCTTAAGATGAATCGGAGCCAGGATATACCGCTTTTCACCATCCGCATAATTCAAAAGAGCAATTCTCGCGGACCGATTCGGATCATATTCTATGGTCGCAACCTTCGCAGGAATTCCTGTTTTATCTCTTTTAAAATCGACAATCCTGTAATGCCGCCTGCTTCCCCCCCCACGATGCCTGCAGGTAATATGACCATTTACATTACGGCCGCCCTTTTTCTTAATACGCGACAGCAGGCTCTTTTCAGGGGTAGTGCTTGTGATCTCGTCAAATGTTGAATAGGATTGAGACCGCCTCCCGGGAGATGTGGGATTTACTTTTTTTACACCCATTATATACCCCTTTTATGCTCCTTCAAAAAAATCTATACGTTCACCGGGCATCAATTTAACGACCGCTTTCTTCCAGTTCCGGCGCTTTCCCACAATCCGGCCCCTTTGTTTGGTCTTGCCCTTAACCTGCATGGTTCTTACCGTATCCACATTAACCTTAAAAACATGTTCGATGGCCCGTTTAATTTCAACCCGATTCGCCTTTCGGTCTACCTCGAATGACATCTGGTTGTAATCCTCTTTTTGAATATTGGTCTTTTCAGTAATTAAGGGCCGCTTAATAATATCATACGGATTCATCCGAGCAGTCTCCCTTCAATTCTCTTTATCGAAGACTCAAGCAAAACGACATTCTCATACTTAAGAATGTCATATACATTCAACCCTTCGACTCTTAACACTTTTATATTGGGAACATTCCGGGCTGAAAGCTCCAGGATTTCATTCTTGTTTTCGGTGATAATTAATGCATTTTTCGTATTCAATGCATTCATAACCTTCACAAAATCCCGGGTCTTAATTTCATCAAGACCGAACTCATCAAGCACAACAAGATGTTCTTCCTTCAACTTACTGCTCAATGCCATTTTAAGTGCCAGCGTCCTGATTTTTTTGGGAACCTTGTATGAATAAGATCGGGAATCAGGACCGAAAACAGAACCGCCACCTCTCATAAGGGGTGACTTAATATCCCCTCTGCGAGCACGTCCGGTTCCCTTCTGCCTAAAAAGTTTTCTGCGACTGCCTTTGACATCACTTCGATGTTTTACCGACGCAGATCCGGAACGTCTTCTGGCAAGTTGCATGGTCACAACTTCGTGCAATATACTCCCGTTAACGGGTATATTAAAAATGGCATCCACAAGATCGATCTGTGAAACCTTTTGTGCTTTACTATTTATTATGTTTACAACCGCCATAACACCGTCTCGATAAGTCTATTTTGTAAATTTGGGTTTTTTGATTTCAACCAGACCATGCCCGGAACCCGGGACAGCGCCTTTTATTAGCATAAGATTTTGCTCCGGCCTGATATCGACAATTTTCAGATTTCGAACTGTTTTACGGGTGTTTCCATACTGACCGGGCATTTTCTTGCCCCTGACAACTTTTGCAGGCCAAGCACTAGAACCGATGGAGCCGGGAATTCTATGGCTGTGACTTCCATGGGTTTTCTTTCCGCCATGAAATCCGTGCCGCTTGATCACACCCGCAAACCCCCGTCCCTTGATCGTACCGGTAATATCAATACGTTCTCCAATGGTGAACAAATCCAGACCTACCGTCTGTCCAAGTTTGTATTCACCGGGATTATCCACGGGAACCTCACGCAGGAATTCAAACCTCCCTGCCCCGCTTTTTTTAAGATGTCCCTGCAGGGGCTTATTCATACGAGACTTTTTTCTCTCACCAAATCCCAATTGAATTGCAGTGTATCCATCGGAAGACATCGCCTTTATCTGGGTAACCACACACGGACCCACTTGAACCACCGTTACCGGTATGAATTCACCGTCAGAGGTAAACAGCGCTGTCATTCCTAATTTTTTACCGATCAGTCCTTTACACATTATTTTTATTCTACCCTTTTTTTATGAATTCATAAAAAATAGAATTCATTCCCTGTTGTCGATGTTTTTTTTGCCTTATCCCCCTATAGGTCTTAAAAAGTTTTATCCTTTTATCTGGGGGATTAAGCGAAGAAAACTAAGTTCATTCTATAATTTTATCTCTACATCTACTCCCGGAGAAAGATCTAATTTCATTAAAGCATCAACGGTTTGCTGAGTCGGCTCAAGAATATCCAGAAGCCGTTTATGTGTTCTTATTTCAAACTGTTCTCGAGACTTCTTGTCCACATGGGGAGATCGAAGAACACAATACTTGTTGATTCTTGTTGGAAGAGGTATCGGCCCAACGATTTTTGCTCCTGTTTTGTTCGCCGTATCTACAATATCTGATACGGATTGATCCAGAAGCTTATGATCATATGCCTTGAGTCTGATCCTTATTTTAGTATTCATTATCATATGTTAATCTTTCTCTTTATTCGATAATTTCGCTCACGACACCTGCGCCGACCGTCCGTCCGCCTTCCCTGATGGCAAACCTCAATTCTTTTTCCATGGCTATCGGCGTTATCA
>CAYPIW010000045.1:0-13325 GCA_964410925.1 uncultured Desulfobacteraceae bacterium | reverse complement strand
CCCGGCGGCGTTCTCGCTCGTTTTCAATCCTCGAAATAGCGCGCTATGCCTGCGGTTGAAAACTCGCTCGGGCCTTGCCGGAAACCAAAATCTACCATTTCTGGATGGACACGAATTAGCTGACACCTGACACCAAAAAGTCTTGGACAGCAATTAACAAACTGGTAATGCACCCGTGCACGTTGACCTCCGATGTATAAATCGAACTTTTTACGAGTTCATCAATTTTAACTTACTATAAAATATCAAAATTTAACTCAACACTATTTTTACCGCGAAAAAGTATCAATCAGCCTGATTGTCTATTTTTGTCCCTCAAGAGCATTGGCAAAAATCAACCCTTTAAAGTGGGAATGACGGAGAAAATATGAAAATTATGGGGAGATTGCGGCCGCCTCAATGGAGATCAAAAAAGCGACGGCGAATGTGGTTATGGATTTATCACCTTACGTCTACATATTGAGCCTATTTCCTCTTATCGAAACCGGCCACGCAAGGTTTTCCCACCAAGACTGTTTTTCTTTCCAAAACTCCACCGTTTTAATGGCGCCGTTTATGACCGCATGAATGGGGTCGGAAGCCACCCGTGTGTCGAGGCCCGTCTTCAAGGCGATGAGTCTGTCCATTCCCCGAATGCAGCTTCCTCCGCCTGTCAAACAAATACCGGATTCGATAACCTCGCAACCGATATTTTCCGGAAGTTTTCGCAAGGCCGTCTGGATCATTTTCAGTATTTTGGAAATAATGGGCTCGACAGCGGCGATGGGTTCTTCACAGTGGACCTCGATACTCGTTTCCCGCCTCTTTGCAATGTCTATTCCCTTGAACGTCTTCGGTTCAATCCATTCGCTTTGCACCCTGGGCGTCATATCAATTTCACAAACCAACCTTTCCAATTCTGAAGAATAGAGACAGACCCTGCGTTTTGAGATGATCGCGCTTCGTACCGCCTTATGAAGGTCGCTGCATGCGGTACGCAGTGCGGACGTATAAATCAGATGGCCGTCTCGAATGACGGCCAGATCCGTGACACCGTCTCCGATGTCAATGAGGACTTGAGAGCGGGACAGACTCGTATCGATACCGGCGCCAATGGAGGCCACCATAGGCTCCGGTACGATGGCCACGCGGGAGGCTCCGGCATGGAGAAGCGAATCGGCAAGACGCTTTCGTTCCGTCTCCGATGCGTCTGTCGGTGCACAGGCCAGCGATACTGGTGATCTCAATGTCCTGCGGGTCCGTTTGAACAGTGGTTTGAGCAGCGCAACCGCGGCAGGGGGATCCACAACGACGCCACCCCGAAGAGGATAATATACGAATTTGGTGTTCAGGTAGTCCATGAGTGCGTCCGTATCTTGAGCTTTGGTTTTCCGGGGAATCTTTCGAACCAGTGAAGGTTCTTCGGCAACCATTCCCATTTCACATGAATAGATACGGGTGTTGGCATTTCCAAGGTCGATGGCGATATTCGGCCTTGAAGCTATTCGTTTAAATATCGATAACATACCTTCCTTTCCGGTGAGTGATATAAAGTGAAGTGATAAGAGTTCCTTTTTTTAAGCTCGGAATAAGAAAAAAATTAAAGTTGTGCGCCGAATCAGAAAGCATCCCAATATGTAGTAGGACCGGCTATCAATCAGCAACCATCCTGCAGCAACCGACGGGTAGGATTCATATACCGGATACCGGTCGTATTGTCAAGAAAGCATTTTTTCCAAAACCACTTGAAATGTTGGCACTTTGTCCGGATCTGTCAAAGGAAAGCGGTATATCGCGGCTAACTGAAAGAATTTGGGGTTCTAAAACCGTGTTATACTTTGCAAATATATAAAATAATTATAATTATTAACCGGTTGTAATAATTTGTTCAAGAGTTAAAATACGGTTTTCTCTCTGAGCCGTAGGCGCTACGATCCGGAAGCCGTCATTCCGGCGAAAGCCGTAATCCAGTCTTTTCAAGCAGTTGCAGACCATCTGGACTCCTCCCGGACTCGATCCGGGATCTGCCGGAGTGACGACTTTTTACGAATGCATCAAACCTTGAATATCGAATTGGAAGACTGGCTGGATGCAGCGGAATTACCATCGTGATGAATTCCGAAATTCACAATTCCTCTCCGTCACGAGTGAAGACGCACCCCTCGCGTTTCACCCGTCACCAGTGTACAGTGTATTCGAAAGCTGCTGGTTTGCCGGAGATTACATCATTCCATCCATTCCGCCGCCCATTCCTTGAGATCCCGGATGCATCCCCTTTTTTTCTTCGGGTTTTTCTGCAATCATGGCCTGGGTGGTCAGCATTAATGAAGCCACACTTGCTGCATTTTGCAATGCGAGCCGGACCACTTTGGTCGGATCCATTATACCGGCTTTCATCAGATCTTCATAGGTGTCCGTTTCGGCATTGAAACCAAAAGATCCCTCGCCGTTTTTGACTTTGTCGATGACGACAGAACCTTCAGAACCGGCATTATTGGCAATCTGACGAAGGGGTTCTTCAATAGCGCGCATGACGACTTTCACTCCCAGCTTTTGATCGGCTTTGATTTTCATTTCTTCCAGCGCGGCCAAACAGCGAACCAGCGCCACACCTCCGCCCGGCACGATTCCTTCCTCTACAGCCGCTCGGGTAGCGTTGAGGGCATCTTCGACCCGGGCTTTTTTCTCCTTCATTTCTATCTCTGTGGCTGCGCCTACGTTGATCACCGCCACCCCGCCGATCAGTTTGGCCAACCGTTCCTGAAGTTTTTCACGATCGTAGTCGGAGGTGGTTTCTTCGATTTGGGCTCGAATCTGCTTCACCCGGCCCTCAATGGCCGAGCGCGAACCGGCGCCGTCAACGATGGTGGTATTGTCTTTATCGATGTTGATCCGTTTGGCCTTGCCGAGGTCTGAAACCGCTACATTTTCCAATTTGATCCCTAAATCCTCGGAGACCACCTGACCGCCGGTTAAAAGGGCAATGTCTTCCAGCATGGCTTTTCGTCTATCGCCAAAACCCGGCGCCTTGACCGCAGCAACCTGCAGGGTGCCTCTCAATTTATTGACCACCAGGGTGGCCAATGCTTCACCGTCCAAATCTTCGGCAATGATCAATAAAGGTCGGCCCATTTTGGCAACCTGTTCAAGGATGGGCAAAAGATCTTTCATTTTGCTGATCTTTTTCTCATTGATCAGAATGTAAGCATCTTCCAAAGACGCGATCATTTTTTCGGCATTGGTCACAAAATATGGCGACAGGTATCCTCGATCAAACTGCATACCTTCAACAACTTCAAGTGTTGTTTCCATACTTTTGGCTTCTTCAACGGTGATGACCCCTTCTTTACCAACTTTATTCATGGCCTCGGCAATGATTTTGCCGATGGTTTCATCATTGTTCGCCGAAATGGTGCCGACCTGAGCAATTTCGCGCTGGTCTTGGGTGGGTTTGCTCAAATTTTGAAGTTCTTTCACAACGACTCCAACCGCGGCATCAATCCCCCGCTTAATGGCCATGGGATTATGGCCGGCCGCCACCAGTTTCTGCCCCTCTTCATAAATCGCTCTGGCCAAAAGCGTAGCAGTGGTTGTGCCATCACCGGCCATGTCACTTGTTTTGCTGGCGACTTCCTTCACCATCTGGGCGCCCATATTTTCGAATTTGTCTTCCAATTCGATTTCTTTGGCCACCGTGACGCCGTCTTTAGTGATGGTCGGCGATCCCCAAGATTTGTCAAGGACGACATTTCTTCCTTTGGGACCCAAAGTAACAACAACCGCATCGGCAAGGGTTCTTACTCCGTTCAACATCGCTTCACGGGCTTTCATGTCATATTTTATTAGTTTAGACATCTTGTTTTAACCTCCATTTTAGTTTTTATTCGATGACGCCAAGCACGTCATCCTCGCGCATGATAAGGTATTCTTCACCCTCTATTTTTATCTCATTACCCGAATATTTGCCAAATAGAATCCGATCGCCTTTCTTGACTTCAAGCGCTATTCTCTTTCCATCTTCGCTGAGTTTTCCAATTCCGGCAGCAATCACTTTGCCTTCAACTGGTTTTTCCTTGGCCGTATCCGGGATGATGATTCCACCCTTTGTTTTTTCTTCTTCTTTAACCCGTTGAACTAAAATTCGATCCTGTAATGGTTTGAGTTTCATGGTTCAAATTCTCCTTTTTGAATGGAATTAAGCCTGACTTGAAAAGAATGATAAAAAATTCAACCTACTGAAATACATCAACAAATGAAAGGGCGCAATGTGATTGGCTGTTGCGAGGTCAGCTCCGGCTAAATTCAAACCGGTGTTAGTTAAAAACTAGAAAAGAGAAATGTTGGGATCGTCTATTTATATTTGCTAAAATATGTACATATATCCATTTTGTCAATCTGCTTCAAAATGAAAAGCTAAAAAAAAATCTGGTGATTTACTTTCAGAAATTAGATGATTAGCCGGGCTCAATCGGCACCTCACCCACTGGTACAATCGAAATCCGATTATGAGCCTTTCCACAACTTCTTTTTTTGCCTTGTGGCCTTTATTCTATTAAGATCCGGCATCGAAATGCCCATGATCACAATATTCGGTTTAAGGTTTCAGAGAGTTCGACCGATGCCAACCCATTGCCAATCCTTTGTTGAAATGTAACCATTCGATCGTCAGTCCTTCTTTCATTTCCCGGCAACCTTTGAAGAGCCTAAACACAAGAATAACGCTCACCTATTTCACGACCAAATCATTCTTTACGGATGTGACCCCTTTGACGCTGCGTGCGATTTCACCCGCTTTATCGACGGCTGCTTGAGAACCAACGAAGCCGCTCAGTTGAACGGTGCCCTTGCAGGTCTCGACATTGATTTGGGAAGACGTGCGAGAATCATCAGGTGCAAGCAGAGATTTGACTATGGTCGTATGACCGAATCGTCAACGGTTTCGCCTGCACTTTCCTGAGTGCATGTCGATACACCGGCCACAAATGGTCCGATCCGCATAAGAAGCACTAAACAGACGGTATTAACAACCCGGATATCTTGCGCAACAACATCCAATATAAGTTGATAAGAATTGCCATAAGCGAATAATATGCCATTTTGGTTATTATAAGTAATCATTTGTCATAAAATAAATTAATAATATTTTTATCTTGACAATATTAACCATATAACTTAACTGATGCCCCTTATTAACTGGTTGAACTGATGAAGTCGCGAATCCGTTTTTGAAAAATTCTCTTTTCGGATTAGTTGTCGGTGCTGGATTTTGCATGCCCCGAATTTGCCTTATTTGATTATTAATGCCAGGCAGTTGGCCTTATTTGGGAAATTCTTCTAAAATATGAAACATCTGATTCTACCCGGCTATGCAACCAGTTATTTCTTTTATGCAGCGACCTTGATCACCTACCTCTTAAGGTGGAGGAATCTTTGGCAGTATCTGTCCATTATCGCCGTGACGGTCAATTTCCTGGTTTTGCTGCTCATCACAATTTCAACCGGATATTTCCCCTTCTTTAATGCCTTCGAATCCTTTTTATTTGTCACCTTTATCCTGGGAGGACTTGGGCTTCTCTGCAGCCAAACTGAAAAACACAACCTCGATGTAAGAAGCTGGGTTTGGATTGAAATCCTTTTTCTCTTGACAATAGTGCTCTTCTTTCCCAAAGAGCCGCCTCTTTATCGGCCCAATCACACATTTCTTTGGGTTGTCCTGTTTCATGGGTTCAGAAATCTCTCTCTTGCAACCCTTCTCTTCTCAGCCGCCCATTTCATCCGCTTTCGGTTAGAGTCGGGACGCAGACAACCGGGGAATCATGATTTCTTCAGGGGCAGAAACTTCCTGCTTTTGACCACGGTGCTGTTCCTTTGTTCGGAATATTCCGGCATGATCTGGTGCCAGACGGGCTGGGGAGATTTCTGGCACTGGAGCGCAACTTTTTTCCAGTCAACCGTGATTATCCTCTGCCTGATGTTCGCCTTTCACATCCCCGGCAAAAATCATCGATCAGATGACATCAGATCCGTGGCCGGCGCTGTGACTGCCCTGTTGATGCTGACAATTCAGGTAACCAAGGGATTGTCATGAAAAAGATCTCAGACCACCTCGCTTCTCTGTATTTTACGACCATCATCCTGCTTGTTTTGATTCTCTGGTTCACCTGGGGAATCCTGCTCGCACAATCAAACACATTTGAACATGAATTTTATGTGATGAACAGCACCCTGGTCTCCGACTGGTTTTCACGGGATCGAGGACCTTCACTGGTGCTGAAATTCTGGTTTGTGGGCCTTTGTGTGGCAATGGTCATTCTTGCAATCAACCTGGTCTTTTGTTCATGGGTTAAGATCTTAAAAATCATACGCATCAAATTGATCATGAACAAGCTGGTCATGCTGGTCATCCATATGGTCTTTGGTGTCGTGGCATTGGGCCACTTCGGAAGCTTGTTTCTCGGCTATCGATACGAGAACGTAACGCTTCAACAGGGCCAATCCTTTTCCCTTAAGGATGGCTGCATCCTGAGTGTCAAGGACGTTCATTTTGTGGATAATCCTCAGGTTCTTGCCCAACCTCCAAAAGAGCTGAGCCCTGACCAATATCACCACAATGCCAATTACTCGGAAGTGACTTTGAGCCGGAACGGAAAGCAGTTAAGCAGCGGTAAAATATATTTTTTGAGGCCTCTAACCTACAAAGATATACAGGTAACGCTTAAACGATTTACGCCGCCCAAAGGCATAACCGGCGCTAATCATGCGTTACGAAAACCGGGAGTTAAGCTGGTTGTCAGCAAGAATCCCGTTAAAACCTTTGTTTTTGCAATCTTCCCGGTAATGATTATCGGGATCGGGCTCTACACGATCATGACATGGCGACAGCCGCAAATAAAAGTAATTTGATGAATAAAACTAATTTTGAAAAGGAGGAAAAACAAAGATGAAAGCTCGCAAGGTTTTTGGTTTTTGGGTGTGCCTGTTTCCTTCGGCATTTCTTTTTGTATCGATTTGCCCGGCTGAGGAAAAAGGTTCAAGCACAAAAGTGTATGAATTGGGTGAGGTGGTTGTTACCGCAAAACAGGAAACCGTGAATTTGGCCACCACGGTGACAGAGGTGGATTTGGAGGACATTCAAGAAAGAGGCGCTCAAACCGTGGCCGAGGCATTGGAGCTACTGCCCGCGGTTGATGTCCAAAAAGGCGGAAAGGGACAGGCCTTCGTCAGTCTCAGAGGGTTTGATCAAAGAGATGTCAAAGTACTGATTGATGGAGTTCCTGCCCTGGAAACCTACTTTGGAACCGTGGATCTGTCCATGCTCCCCATAGAGGCTGTTTCTAAGATAACCGTAACCAAAGGGGCATCATCCGTGCTTTATGGCGCCAACACCATGGGTGGCGTGGTAAATATTATTACAAAAAAGGCGGGGGATAAGCCTTTCACGGAACTTACAACATCTTTTGGAGATTATAACACCAAAAATGTGATCTTGAACCATGGTGCTCAAATTGATAAATTTAATTACTGGTTGACTTACGGATATCGAGATTCGGACGGGTACAGGCTCTCGAATGATTTTGACAAAAACAACAGTCACACGGGTCTGGGTACGCAATTCAATGAAGACGGGGGGAAACGAGACCTCAGTGATTATATCAGACGCACCTTGCATGCAAAAGTGGGTTTTGAACCGGATGAAGATACCCGCCTCTATTTGTCCTTTGATTATCATAATAACGAACGAGGGATCCCGACCGAAAATTTTCATTATTGGTCCTTTAGCAAATGGGACCAGTGGCATATCAACCTGGCCGGAGAGAAAAAAATTAATGACACTCTGACACTTAAAGCCATGGCATTCTATATAGACCATGAAGATACGCTTAAGGATGTGAGCTGGGATGCAAACCACACCACGAACAGAAAATGGTTCGAAACCAGTTCTTATGATGACTATTCTACAGGCGGGATGGTTAATGCTTTTGTTGACCTCGGAAAATGGAGCCTGGTGAAGCTTGGAGTTAATTATACCAAAGATAACCACAAGCAGCGGGATTATCTGGACAATGACTGCTTCGGTGTCATCAGAGGGTGGGATTCTCCTGGATATACTCCTGAAGAGGAATACGAGGCGGAAACTTACACCATTGCCATAGAAGATGAGATCAAGCCCACAGACAGGCTTTCCTTTATTGTCGGCGTTAGCTACGACTATTTTAACCCGGAAAAAGCCTATGATCAACCGGTTCCGGATACCATTGATACGTTCAATCCCCAGGTGGGCATGGTGTTTGATTTGACAACAAATACCAGCCTGCATGCCTCTGCAGGTAAAAAAACCCGTTTTCCCAAACTAGTGGAACTGTATAGCGAGCATGCCGGCGGGAACCCCGACCTTGATGAACAGGAAGCCATTACCTACGAACTGGGGGTTTCACATGATTTTTCGGAAATTTTTAAGGTAAGCGCGGCCTATTTTTATAATGATATCGATGATCTCATTGAATCGGTGGACGACCCGGTAAGCGGGGACGCCGTATATATAAATGTGAGCGAGGCTACGATTCAGGGGGTGGAAGTTGCTCTTGACATGAATTTTTCAAAAAGTCTTCAGGCTCATGCAAACTACACGTATATGTCCACCGAAGATGAAAGCAATGACGACCGGGAGTTGGAAGGACGGCCCAGGCATCGCATTAATCTCGATGTTCGCTACCGATTCCCGTTCGGACTTTCCGCAAGCGTGCAAGCCTCTTATACTCAGAGACAGTATTGGGATGCAGGCGGCGATTGGAAGAAATTGCCGGATTATTTTTTGCTTAACGCCAGACTTGCCCAGGATATGAGTAAAATCTGTGGTATTGATTCGGAATTGTTTATACAGGGGACCAATCTGACCGATCTGGATTATTATGAAACAAGGGGTCCGGAGCCCGGCCTGAACTTTCTGGCAGGTTTTACCGTAAGATACCAGTAAAAATGAAGTTAAGGAACATGACATGAAAAAGCATTATACAAATAAATTTAACGTGCGGCTGTAAACCCGGATATTATACTCTTATTTGGGAATATTGATGATCTCAATTTTTCTGATAGCCTTAAGTTCACGGTCTGCCATCAGATCGTCGGGCAATACAAGAATAAATTTGCCGTTTTTTTCTATGGGTGCATCACTGCAGGTATCGGCAACAATAATGCGGGCGCCATGAGGATTTAAAAACAATTCGCCATAAGACAGCAGAACACTGTAGGCATCCGGTGCTGAGAGCAGGAAAACCGTATTTAAACCCAGTTGTAGAGAAGATGCGTCGAAAAAGGTTTTCAACGGCACACCGCTGAAATTTCTTGTCCCGTGATAGCCCCGGCCTTCGCCCAACACATGGGTTCGGATCGATATACGCAGGGCCTGGTTACCCAATTTTTCCACGGTTAAGGGGTTTTTCACCGCACCGGTCACCTGGAATTTTTCAGCATATAAGGAAGATGTGTTTTTATCCAGAACATCCGGACGAAGGTCGACTACGATGATCTCCGTTATATTTTCGATGCACCGGTCCGTGTAAAAATCACTGGTGATCACCAGCTTCGGGAAACCGATTTGCCGGTTTAAAGTTCGGATCATTTGGTGATACGCGTCCGGATCACTGAAATGGTCAACCCCTTTATGAGGAAATATGGGGTCCGCCGAGGTGGCTATTACAATGTTGTGCGGATTTTTATAATAAATTTCGCCCCATGATAAGGCAATCTGCTCACCGGCTTGATTTTTTATAACTACGGCAAGGTCCACCGGTTTTTTAAAGACCGTGTCTTTTTTTTCAATATCCGCCACGTCGAGCAGTGTTTTTAAAGCTGCCCCATGAAAAACAAATGCACCGTTATAGTCTTTTTGGGATGTAATTTCATTGAGCTGAACGTCAACAGGCTTGAATTGATCCAGGTCTTTTACATGAAGCGTTAAGGGGTTGTTTACCGCACCGGATATCGTTAATGTCCGGGCAGGTTCGGCATAGACTGAAAAACTGAATGCCAGAGATAAAAGCACGGCAATTGTGGTAATAAAATTTTTCATTTTAAAAACCTCCTTTAAGAATTATTTTTTTGATGGTTTCTAAGTACAAAAAACAACTCCGATTAAGTAAATAATCAACAATGACGGTCTTTTAAAAAGTCCAACTTCTGCGTTGTGCTGCATTCCGCAATCATTCAACGTACGCTAAGTACGCCTCATGATTGCAAAATTTGTACGCCTTGAATTTGAACTATTTACGAAACCGTCTAAATCAGACTTTTTACGAGTTCATCAACAGTAGGTATGAAATAAAAAATATTTCTGTCACCGGATTTAAATCCATTTGACCCGGTCAAGACGATAACGGATAAATATGGTTTTTCCCGGGAACAGGATATGTTCCTTGCCCTGTTGAACATCTAACCCCACCGTAAAAGAAAGATCCCCGATAAGAATAGTGGCAAATAATTGGCCGGTTTTTCTTTCCAGACTGAGCCGGGAAACCGTTCCAGTCAGGACAATACCCTCACCGGCAATGGTTGAACGGTCTTCGCTGACAGCCAGAACCTCAATTACAGCCGCAGCTTCCTGGTTCGGTGGGACCGGTACCAGCAGTTGTTGCTTGTCGGATAAAATTTTCCCCCATGTTTCCGTTCCCAGCTTTTGCCAGGGGCCGAAGATTATTGTCTCGCGGCCTCTTCCAAAAATTCTGCCTTTGAATAAATGCAAGATTTCATCACAAATCTCATAAAGCCACTGCCAATCATGACTGGCAACAATGAGCGTGGTGCCCAATTCCCGGCGTGCCCGAAGCGTTACCTCTCTAATCATCTGTGCGCTGGCAGCATCTACGCTGGCTGTCGGTTCGTCTAATAGAAGGACTTTGGGCTTTAGTGCCAGTCTTGCCGCCAACGCCACCCGCTGAGCTTCTCCTCCGGACAGGGCATACCAGGGCCGTAAGGCAAAATCTTTACTATCCAGGCCTACCAGAGAAAGCGCCTGGTTGGCTTTATCCATGATATCCTCCCTGCCATCACCCCTCAACTTAAGACCATAGGAAACATTATTAAAAACGCTGCGTTTCATGAGAAAGGGCTCTTGCGGAAGCAGGGTGATGAGAAATCTGGCTTCATCTGAAAACGGTTCCACCCGGTATCCGTTAAAAAAAATCTCTCCCCGGGCGGGTCTTTCTATCAGACCCAACAACCGCAACAGCGTGCTTTTCCCACTACCATTTGGACCTATGAGTCCGACGATATGAGCCTGTTTAACCGTCAGATGCTCAATCGACAGTACGGGTTGGCCGCCATAAGAATGTTTGAGGGATCGGATCTCATAGATGGGCAAACGCAATTTTAGTACCTTCGACGTAAAAATGAGACGGAGAGATTAACACAAAACGCAATGGCCAAAAGTACCAGCCCGAGGGCGACCCCCATGCCAAATTGTCCCTTGTTTGTTTCCAGTGCGATCGCCGTGGTTATGGTGCGCGTATACCATTTGATGTTGCCTCCGACCATCATGGAAATCCCCACTTCCGTCATAACGCGTCCATAAGCAGCGATCGCACCTGCCAGCATGCCGTGCCGGGATTCCCATAAACTGGTCAAAAAAAGCTGCCTTCGATCGGCGCCCATTGACATGATAGTAATTCGAAGCTTTCGATCCAGGCTTTCCACCGCAGTAGCACTCAGTCCGATTACGATGGGCAATGCTAAAATCGTCTGGCCGATTGCAATACCGGGTAAGGTGAACAGTAGACCGAAGTTTCCCAAAGGACCGCGGCGGGTTATAAATGCATACACCAGCAGGCCGATAAATACGGTGGGTAACGCCATGAGCGTGTCCACAATCGTCCTTAAGGGTTTTTTCCCTCTGAAGTCGAAATAGCCGAGGCAAAATCCAAGCGGAATTCCCAGTATCAGGCTGCATATCATAGAGCAGCTTGATACCTTTACCGTGGCAAGTATCGCAGAATAGGTTTCAGGGTTGCCGCTTACCAATAAATTATAGGCTTCAAAAAATCCTTCAACTATGAAACTCATGGCAATTCCGGATCGGACAAACGGCTACATTTTCGCATTGGGTGTAAATAATGGTTTCCCTGACAGTTTAAAATCCTTTATCAGTTGCTGCGCCTCTGCCCCGGCGATCCATTCGATGAATTGATTGGCTATATCGTATTTAACCTTCGGACAATGTTTGACATTTACGGCGATCACGCTGTACTGATTGAGCAATACCGCATCTCCTTGCACCAGGATTTTAAGCGGCGGATTCCCTTTGAGATTGTCTTCATATTTAATGTAGGTTCCTCTGTCGGTCATGGTATAGCCCTCGCGTTCCGCAGCGATGTTGATAGTTGCCAACATGCCCTGTCCGGTCTGAACATACCAGTTTTCCTTTTCAGGAACCGGAAGATCTGCTGCCTTCCACAATGAAAGTTCTTTTTTGTGTGTTCCGGAATCGTCGCCGCGACTGACGAAAACGGTTTGTATCGCCGCAATCGCCGGTAATGCATCTTTAATTGATCTCCCCTTGATTTTAGCCTGATCCGCCTCAGGTCCAATGATAACAAAATCATTGTACATGATTTCGCGACGGTCCGCACCAAATCCATGATTCACGAATCTTTCCTCAGCCAGCGGCGCATGAACCATGAGAATGTCCACATCACAGTTTTCACCTAATTTGAGTGCCTTACCGGTGCCTGTCGCTGTCCATTTTAACTCGATATCGGTTGCCTGTTTGAATTTTGGGGCAAGATAATCCAGCAAGCCTGTGTTATCCGTACTGGTGGTTGTCGCCATCATCAAAACCTTTTCTTCAGCCAGGGAAGTTACAGGCAAAAGACAAGCAACTAATGACAGACAAATTAATGCAATGGATAATTTTCTCATTTTTGTCTCCTTTATCTGTTACTTATTGAAATAAGACTCATTCCACCTGGTTTTATTCATATTATGATTTACCAAAACCACAAAGAAGGTATGTTTTTACTAATTTGAGTTATTGTTGTCAATATTTTATCTATTTCCGTTAAATTTATTATTTATATAACAAATATTATCAAACAATAACCATAAATGACAACAATAGTGAAAATTCCTCCCGTTTTGTGGTATTTCGTTAATTGGGAAACCCTTAGGCAATTGGTGGGGTGGTGAAAATCGCCATGTATACAGATGGAATTTTAATCCAATTTTTGTTCCATATTCCATATCCTAAGGCGTAGGTTTCAGGTGTCAGGTGTCAGGTGTCAGGTGTCAGGAATGATGAACAGAGGCGCTGAAACCTGACACCTGAAACCTGACACCAGGTATACGGGAAGGAATAA
>CAYPIW010000044.1:0-8472 GCA_964410925.1 uncultured Desulfobacteraceae bacterium | reverse complement strand
TTTCTCACGGATCAGAGTGTCTTTCGTTTTGTTTATAGGGTTGATGGGCAACCCGTTAGAGCCTCGGCATTGGAACCATACAAAGGCGGTGCAGGTGCTGCTCAGTCACATTTTGTGGCACTTGAGACAAGATAACCTTTAAATCATGCCGGGGCTGCTGCCAGTAGTCCCGGCAATACACAGGAGGTTATCAAAATGGCAGCATTTACAATAACAACGTTACAACCCGGAACATGGGGCTGGGTGATAAATGCGACCAGCGCTGACATAAGTGGTTGCGAGCAATTAAAGGCAGCGATTACGGGATCACAAATTGTAATCGACCATTTAACCGTAAACAATGGCGGCGGTGCTCAAAACATTACCATCGGCGAAGGTGAGAACGCCGGTGCCGTCAAGACTGCTTTGATTGGTCCCATTGGCATGGCGGACAATACGTCAATCCAGTGGGATTTTCCAAGCGGCATTGTGTTGGCTGTTAGTGAATCATTAACAGCGGACTCTTCCAGCAATACGGCAGTCACGGTTTTTGCGTATGGACGGATTAAATAAATTTTGCAGGGGATATTTTCCTTGCTGAGTCCGTGGCGGCAGCGGCTGGCAAAAAGCCAGGTATGCCGATGAGGTCGAGCCCACCGTGACCCCATTTTCAAAATAACGGGGGCAACCCGATGCCAGTTTTTTCCCCTGCTGGCGTCAAGCGGGAGTTGATTTTAATTCCTTTCAATCAGCTCCCGCAAATTTAAAAAAACAGGAGCTATAAATTTATGGACATTCCCATTTTTTGGAAAAAGTATCAAACAAATATTCCAGAGGTTTTGGTTAAAAATCAAAATTTGGATGATGCTTTACGGGCACTGAAAAAAAAAGTCGATATGTCAAAAGTCATGAGCACATTAAAAACTCGATGCAGGTATGCGACGACATCCGCAAGAAAAAGGGAAAAACGACGGATTTCGATGAATAAAGCCATGAAGTTGAAAAAATCGACTCGCTGAGAGCTTCGTGGCGGGGCGATCTGTTTCCGGTGCATACAAAACCATTACCAAATTTAAGGTAAAAAAATAAATTGATCTTGAACCATCATATATATAGTGATAACCATCTCCAAAAAGGGGGAGGTGATTTCATGGGCGGTTCAGTTCATTTTGATAAAAATGCAAATCGTTTTTTTGTCCAGGTGTTCTGGGAGAAAAAACGTATACGGATTTGGCGATATAACAGTGAGCCTATATGGGCAGAGAAAACAGCTCAAAAACTGTTAGACAAGATCCGGGCAGAGATCGACTCAAAAGAATTTAATCCAAAAGCATACTTTCCAAAATATCCTCTCTCTGTTTCTGAATACTCCGAGCAGTGGTTGAAGGTGATCGAGGTTTCACCCAACACGCATAAAGATTATCGGTATTCTGTCAGAAAGTTTATAATACCATTTTTTCAAGATAGAGACATCCGCAAGATCCGGCACAATGATTTGTGTGAGTTTTACAAATGGATTCCCAGGCAGGCCAAAGGTAAATATAACGTGATGTCATGCCTCCGTACCATGTTAAGACATGCCTGGAGAAATGAGGACATTTCCAAAGTACCGCCCTTCCCTGTCCTGTCATACGATCCGCCACAGGTTATCGAGTACTTGACTATGGATCAGCAAAATAAGGTCCTGGAAGCGATCTCCGAGCGTCACAGACCTATATTTATGATCATGATGGAATATGGACTCCGCCCAGGTGAAGCACGGGCTTTAAAGTGGGATTGCGCAACAGATACGGAGATATTTATTAAAAGATCCTTCTCTGAAAATTTACTCCGAGAGACTACTAAAACAGGTAAGATCCGGCGCTATGGACTTACACCTTACATTAAAGAGGTGTTTAAAAATAAGGTGAGATCCATCGACGGTTTCATGTTTGTTCGAGACGATGCCAGGCCATACACAAGCAAGGATTTGAATAAAATATGGCACACAGCATGCCATAAGGTCGGTATTAAGATCAAATTATATAATGCAGTGAGGCACTCTCTAGGGTGTCAACTATTGGATGAGGGCCAGGAATTAGAGCTTGTCAGAGATATTCTCGGTCATACACGGTCGGACATGACTCGAAGGTATGCCAGGAGATCCTCCGATGTTATAACATCCGTGTTGAGTGACCGGAGAAAAATAATTCCAATGGTCGGTAAACGGTCGGTAAAGAAAAAATAATATCAATTAATTCAAGTTGTTAACATGCCATGCGTCGGTTTCGACTCCCGCCGCCTCCACCATGCTTCGCCCTACGGGCTACGCATGGCGAGCCATTAATGATCAAAATCGTCAAGAAGGTAAATAATATCTGAGATGAACATAGAAGCATGCCCTGTGTAGTTCATAGAACGAAGCGGGGCCAGTTCGCCCTACGGGCTACGCATGGCGAGCCATTAATGATCAAAACCGTCAAGAAGGTAAATAATATCTGAGATGAACATAGAAGCATGATACCATGTATTTCGTTTATCTGCTTCGCAGCATTCCCTGTCCCGATCAGACTTACATCGGCTATACCACAGATCTCAACTCCCGATTAACATCCCACAATCACGGGAAATCCACGCATACAGCCAAATATAAACCTTGGAAATTAGTCACTTACACCGCATTCACCGAAAAATCAAAAGCCCTTTCATTTGAAAAATATCTAAAATCTCACTCCGGAAAAGCCTTTGCTCGAAAACGGTTGTGGTAATTCTGTTTATTGCCCAAGGATGAACTGAACATTTAAAGGAAAATGCCACGCGAAAAAAGTATGTCCGAAAGGCCATTGCTCACATTGTTAACCGACCCTGTTTTTCAGCACCCTTAAAAACGTATCCAGCGCCTCGATCACCACGCCGGTAATGGTGGTGTTGTTCGCTGATGCAAACCCTTCAACTCTTTCCGCGAGCCTGCAGGGGATCTGAACGGTGAACTCCTTGGTTAAATCAGAGCATTGATCCTTGAAATTTTCGCTGTCCATCTTCAGCACCATCCTTTACACTTTCCATTGCGGTGAACCCATCATCTCAAATCATAAAAATTCTAATTATCACAAAAACGTTCCCAAAGAAAGCCATATTAGAATAACCCCACAGAATCCTTGACATTTTCCGCTAACTGATGTATTCACTTAAATCAATCAAAATTTCGGAGGCTAGAAATGAACAAAGCTGATTTTATTGAGGCGCTTCAAAACGAAGCAGGGATTTCGAAAAATGAAGCCCAAGCGGTTGTAAACCTCTTTACCAATGAAATTTCTAACGCACTTGCCACCGGGGACAGAGCCGAAATCCGTGGTTTATGCTCATTTTATGTCAAAAATTACAAGGCATATACCGGCCGTAATCCAAAAACCGGGGAAGAGATTCAAATTAAATCAAAAAAGCTTCCGTTCTTTAAGTGCGGCAAAGATTTGAAAGAGAGGGTGGACAGTTAACCTTATATTATGAGATACAAAACAGTTTTTGAATCAAAAGAGGAGATTTACGGAATCGTACCGAGAGCGAATGATGGGGTGCATTATTTAGCAGTGTTAAAAATAAAAGACGGAGGAAAATTTCCTGTGTCACTTGACATGACATTTGTTCCACCCCATCCTTTTGCGTTTAATATGCCAGAAAAGCTCATGATAAAAGGCGTCAGTATTACAGACGTTTATGCAAAATTATCGAAATTCTTTTACAAATTCGGTATAAGGTTTCAATAATGGAAGTGACAGTACGCAAC
Source organism: uncultured Desulfobacteraceae bacterium (assembly GCA_964410925.1). Classification (GTDB taxonomy): domain Bacteria; phylum Desulfobacterota; class Desulfobacteria; order Desulfobacterales; family UBA11574; genus S5133MH16. Next base: position 4,730 of record CAYPIW010000044.1, on the reverse strand, counting down.
ACATAAGTATCTATGCCTGTGGCTAATTAAGAACGTTTGGCGATTAAAAAAGGATAATATGCCATTTCAAGAAGAGCCAAGTTGTTACGAAAAAACAATCTTATCTGACCTTCAAGGCGCATGGTATTTGTTGAGAGATTCCGTGGCTGATACAGGAGGATTTGAAGGATGGGATCGTGTATTATTTCATATTGATGAAGCGATGAGCTGGGAGACTGTTCGAAACTTGAAACGAATGCCCCCGCTTCTTTTAATCATCAGAAATATATGTACACAGTCCAAGGCACCGAAAGAACTTATAGAGAATATCCAAAAGATTGATGAAATAATAAAAGAAGTTCTTTCGGAATTTCATAATTAAATCACTTTTATTAGTCGGCTACGCGAAACCTTTAAATACACCGGAAGCAACAGAGCGGTGCGCTTACATCGGAGAACTCTATAATACGAATCCAACCGTATCGGTAAATCAAAAAAGAAGGTGATCAAATGCAGAACGTGAAGTGGGAAGTTAAAGACAACAAACTGATTATTGAGATTGATTTGACATTGGAATTCGGAGGCTCAAAATCCGGCAAAACGATAACCATTGCCAGTACGAAGGGAAATCAAAAGATTGAGGGTACCAATGCTATAATCGGTTTGAACGTTTACAAATATCCGGAAACCGTTATGACAGTATGACATACACGATTCAACCAGGTAACAATAAAATAATAATGGTCTTTTAACGCTTATCAGTCATTCCCCAATAACAACCCCTCCACGTTTTTTCCATTCTTAATAGATTTTTCGGGATTGGATCATGAGGGTTGGGATGCTAATGGTGTAGGATTTTTACAGGATGGTTGGAACACTTTAACCAATCTCATTCATAAGCGTATTATGAACTTCCTTATCTTCAATTCCCAGGTATCGCATCGTTACCGCCGGGCTGGAATGATTGTACCGCTTGCATATGATTTCAAATCCGACGCCATACATTGTCCTCTGCGTATATCCCCAGGTCTTTCTTAATGAATGAGCGCCATAATTCCCCGCCAGGTTGATCGCTCTCGTCCATTTCTTGATCATATTGTTGACCGCCTGGATGGTGATCGCCCTATCCCCCTTCCTGCTGGTAAACAGATAATCGCTGTTTCCCGGCTGAACCTTTTCCAGATAATTCTTAAGGGATCTGTGAACGGCCTTGTTGACCACAAGTACATTGTCTTTTCCGGTTTTGGATTCTTTTATGTTCAGCGTGTCTCCGACTTTCAGGTTTCGCACGGCTTTTACCTTCAGTTTAAGCAGGTCTCCGGCTCGAAGTCCGTTGTTGATCCCCATGGTGAACAAGAGGTGGTTTCTGGGCGCATCGGACAGCATCTTTGATATGGACTTTATGTCCTCGATCCTTCTGATCGGCTCTACGGTTATATTGTCGCCCTTCTTTGGGTGGTTGTGCTGGTTTGATTTTTTCATGACATCTCCTTTCGCTGTTTGGAAACAACGCAGTTTAACTAATGCTCAAATAGCGTAGTCATAGTTAAGATACAGTTATGATTCCAAAATTGTCCGTTGAAACAGAGTCAGTGTAAATGGTTGGTAACAATAGGAATGCTTGGTTTTGGCTGTATGAATTTTAACTTTTAAGAATAAGTTAAAATCCGAAGATTCCGGTTGATTGGAGAGGGTTTTACAGAGTGGTTGTGGTGCTGGTACTGTGGGATTGGTACGATTTTATTATACTATAGATACCGGTGAGGGATACTTTCAGGCCATAGAATTTTGGAAATGGTAAATGGCATTTACATCAAAGCAGGGTTAAGTGCATAGACCTGGGAGTAATCTCAATATTTGAAACAGATAAAATTCGTGTGTTCTCAATTAGATATCTTCAATTTAGTACCTTTACAGATATCGTTATGCAACACAGAATATTTTGATGGAAAAAACCGTGCGGTTTATTGCAGTGATCGCAACATTAACCCGCCTTGATAGACGTTGGAGTGATCCCAAGAATTGAAACTGCTCAAATTCGTGTGATCACAATTGGTTATGTCAGGTTAAAAGTTTAAGATTTTAGGCCAGCCTTAAGAAAACCCGCGACAAACATTTGTTTAGTACATGCTCATTTTCGATAAAGGCAATTATCCGCATGGAACTCTGGCGAGAACATACCAGGGGATCAACTTCATATAATTTTTGTATTAATAGCGCCCAGTTTTATGGTAAGGTCATCCAATATGGGTTATTCCTGACTAGGTTTCAGTATTATCCCAGGCAATTCGATATTTCCGTCTTGCTCAAGGATTGCAACCTCTCCCGTATTCAATAACTTTTCCCCAATTTTTATTGGTTTAGTGCCTGTGTTCACAAGCATCATTACCAGTCCAACTCCTTTTGTTGGATTATTTTTCACGGTAAGCTTTCCTCCAGGCCTTGCCTTGATCTTTCCTTCGGTAGTTACGTAAAGACAAGATGGCGAATTATAGTCATTTTTTTGCGCATAATCACTAGCAGCCTTACACAGCGATTCGTCGGAAAGATTAGGATCGTTTGGAACCTCCTCGTTAAGCGGCCAACTTTTCATCAAGTCTGGAACCTTTTTTTTTGTGGTACCGGCACAGGAACTCATCATAGTTAGCCCTGATATAGACAGCAATGAAAGAATTATAATTGCTACAGATTTAATTGAATAAAAGACCCCTTTCAATTTTGCTTTTGGCTCCATGAAATTCCTCCTATAACAAGCTTGTTACAATGGCTACGAGCAAGCTATCTAAATCCTGCTCAGAATGATAAATTTAAATTTTTTTCCAATTTTACCACCTTCCCCTACTGTCTGATCAACCGTACCTAAAAACCCCAAAGATACTCTCTCTTCGATTTATAGCTTCTGATGTTACATCTTTTCAACTTCTCTACCCCTATGTGTTGTTATTATCTTATTCCCCCTCCTCTTTTCCTTCACTTTCGTGGATTTTTCTCCGACCCATATCTCATAATGGCCGCCCAGACCATAATCTTGCATAGGTAACAAAAACCAGTTCCTAAAACTTTCTACACTCCTATAAACTGTCGGATATAATACTCTAATACTATGACTACCAGGATCAATCCTTACCTCGCCGGAAATCAATGGTGGATAACCCCCAACGCGGACAAGCCGCAACCAAAAAAGGGTTTATAATGCAAGCGAAATCGTTCTATAATAGAAACGGACTCAAGCATGGAGGCGATTATGGATCTGTTTCTTAAGCGACACGCCGAAAAGATCGAGGGTGTACTTTCCTGCCTCGACCGCGTTATTATCACCGGAACCATCCCAGGTATTTGTTTCGCCAAGGGTATGACAAGTTACCTGTATGCCAATGGGATTCGGGTCTTTGATTACCCCAAATGGGCAGAACCGCTTCGAGACAAGATCCGGCAAAACGCCGAACGACTCGCCGCCGAGGCTGGACTCGAGATCGAATTTATCAGAAAGAACGATTTCCGCAAGGAGGAACGGGTACGGAAAATACTGTGCGAGCGTGGCCCACACCCCGGGTTGGTACACATTTTTTCGGCCATGGAGACTTGCCCCACTTACAAGCCTTGGCACGATAAAAAGACCCACCGTACGTTCCTCAAAAATGCGACATCCAAGTGTCTGCATTATTACTTCTATTTTATTCATCCGGAGCTTGGATTGTGCTACCTGCGTGTGCCGACGTGGGCGCCCTTCCGACTGCAGTTCTACTTCAACGGGCATAACGCTCTGGCCGCAATGCTTGACAAAAAGGGCATCGGTTACCGGCTGCTCGACAACGCCTTCGTTCAATGCGACGACTGGGATGCGGTTCAGGTTCTGTCCGACCGGCTCAAACCGGAGAAAATCCATAGGATTGTCGACCGGGCCGCGCGAACATACTGCCCCGTGATCAAGCAGTTTATTCCCTACTACTGGAGCCTGATGCAGGTCGAATACGCAACGGATCTCGTATTCCGCAGGCAGAAGGATCTCAAGTACCTTTACGAGGATCTTGCCCGGACTGCCATTCACAGTGTCAAGCCGGATCAGGTAGCCACGTTTCTTGGCCGCAAACCTCACGGTGGCTATGAAGACGAGATCGGCAACAATTTTTCTACCCGAATCGAGGGCACATGCATCAAGCATCATATGGGCCGGGTAGCAATAAAGATGTATGACAAGCACGGGATCGTGCTGCGGGTTGAGACGACGGCCAACGATGTCTCCTTTTTCAAGCACCACCGGAAGGTGGAACACCGGGACGGAACCGTCTCGCGTAAGATCGCGCCCATACGAAAATCGATACACAGCATCGTGGATTTGCGCGGCCTGCTGCTGTCGGCGAACCGGCGCTACTTGGACTTCATCGCGGTGGTTGACGATCCAACGAACGGATTTCATGATCTGGACAGGGTGTCGCGCCCGGTGCGTAGAAACGGCCGGAGTTTTCGCGGTTTCAATCTTTTTTCCGGTTCGGATCTGGACATCTTTAGAGCGATCATTGAGGGTGGAAACAACGTATCGGGTTTCCGGAATCGGGATCTTCAATCTCGCCTTGGGATGAATGGGCGCCGAGTGTCGGCGATTTTGAGGCGTCTTCGCACACACGGGTTGGTGAAGAAAATCGGAGGTACATTCAAGTACTACTTGACGACATTCGGACGTCGTGCGACCGCAACCGGTTTGAAGCTCCGCGAGATGGCCGTAATCCCTTTGTTGAGAGGGATTCTGCCAA
>CAYPIW010000043.1:0-10477 GCA_964410925.1 uncultured Desulfobacteraceae bacterium | reverse complement strand
CGTTTACACCACGCATAGCCCGGTTGGTTACCTGCCCCGGGATGTGGCATCACTACGTATCCGACACGAGCAACTGATACGGCTGGACTTTCACCAGCTGGATTGCAGCCTTGTCGGCTGCTCTGACGTTCGTGCAGAAAGTGCTTTACAATCAGTATTCAATATGAGAGTTGGAGGTTATGCCAAGGTTAGCCAGATTAGATGCCCCTGGCGTATTGCACCATGTCATGGGCCGGGGTATTGAGCGAAAAAAAATATTTCTCAGCGATATAGATCGCAATGATTTTATAGGCCGCCTGTCGGCACTGGCCCAGGATGGAGCCATGGAAATCTATGGCTGGGTTTTGATGCCGAATCATTTCCATATCCTTTGTAAGACAAAGAATTTGTCTTTAGCCTCTAGCATGCGCAGACTTCTGACCGGCTATGTTGTAAATTTTAACAAGCGTCATCGCAGATACGGACATTTATTTCAAAACCGGTATAAGTCCATCGTTTGTCAGGAGGATGTTTATCTGAAAGAGCTGGTTCGATATATTCATCTGAATCTGTTGCGGGCAGGGCTGGTTAAAGATATTAAAGAGCTGAACTGAAATCCTTGGTCTGGTCACTCGGCGCTTGTCGGTAAAGTTAAGAGAGGATGGCAAAACACCGAGTACGTGTTGTCTTTTTTCGGTGGCTCCGACAATTCAAGAAAGAATTATTTGCGATACGTTAGAAAAGGTATTGATCAGGGCCGCAGGCCGGAATTGGTCGGTAGAGGATTAATACGTAGCATGGGGGGCTGGTCGGCGGTTCTCGCCAGTCGAAGGCGCGGTGAAAGGAATGTTGCTGATCAGCGGATACTTGGTGACGGAGATTTTGTCAAGCAGGTCATATCGAGTCTTGACGATCTTGTTAAAAAGAACTTAAGGTTGTCAGGACGCCGAATAGATATTAAAACACTTGCCGAGAAAGTGTCTGAAAAGTACAATATTTCTATTGGTGAACTTCGGTCAGGTGGCCGAAGAAGGGCAGTAGTTCAAGCCAGGCGGGCAATGTCGTGGATTGGTGTCAGGGAACTCGGTTATTCCGGAGCTGATGTTGCGAGATATCTTGGTGTTACCAACTCTTGTGTGACGCGAATGATATCAGCAGGGAGAAAACAGGATATCGATGATATCAATTTAGAGATGTGAACGTTCTGCACGAACGTCCCATATTATAACGCCTGCTTCAAAAATGATCCCGCCCCATCGCTTATCGATACATCATAGGTCGATAGGAAGCCGTTGCCATCAGTTGATGGAAGCTATAAATTGATTCAAGATCCCCCAACAGCGTGATCGACTCAACCGCTGAATTCAAATAATGTGCACACATTTTCAGCCCATTTTAATTACGCTCATATTCCGATGCTGATGATCAGAACGGTGTTTTTTGGATTTACGATCCCCCAGACATCCTTTTTGTTGGCTGTGAACCGAACATGATGATAAGGTAGAGAACGGTGGAAGCTGTAGTAAATATTCAATGTGTCATTCCTTATAGGTAGCGATGCAATGTGCCGGTCATCGCTCCCTGTACGCTTTGCTGTCTTCTCAATTTTCGCAGGGAAGGATTTAGCCCGTGAACGGTTACCTTTTTTCGGGGACATGGTTGTTAATGCACTGGAGTCTCACTGTGAAGTAAACGCGCTCTTGGCGGTTCTTGAAAAACCCAATACCGGCTTCAAATGCATTTATCTTGGCAATAAGGGCTGTATGTGGCGGGTTAAACCCATTGTCTGTGAAATGTTTCTCTGTGATCAGGCCCAAAAACAGGTGTTTGGAGAAAAACCATGGGCCGAACATACCTGGAACCAACTGAAAGAGCGCAAGAAGCTGTATACCTGGCCGGACCGGCCGGTGCTTTTTGATGATCTTGAACGGTATTTCATGGATGCGGGATATGTTTCACCGCTAATGTATCTGAACAACAGCCCGGGGTTGCTCAGAATTAAACAACAGGCCTCTCTCCGTTAATATCCCAACCCTTTCTTATCATTATGCTATCAATGCGAACGCTGTGCCAATGCCTGCCCCGGGTGACGTTTGTCACCGATTTTTTGTTCAGGTGTTCCACCGAAACCCAACAAACCATTATCCGACTGATCAAAGAGCATGGGCTGAACCGCATTGCTGTGGCTGCATGTTCGCTGAAAACCCATGAACCGTTGTTTCAGGATACGTTGCACAAGGCGGGGTTAAACCCTTATTTGTTCGTTTCTTTCAATTGGCTTGACCGTCATGAATTGAATTGAAAATGCTTTTGCAATATTGTATTTTTAAAGGAAATTCGACTTAACGCTTATCAGCGCTTATATTGCTACTGCCTTATGAAAACCAAAGAATTTTTAAAGGAACATAAATATTATAAAACACTTATCGAGAGTGCTACGGATTATGTGGTCGCTATCAACCGCAACTATCAGATCATAATGGCCAACGAGCTGTTTAAAAATGAATTCGGTATGCAACCCAATGATTTTTGTTACAAGGTATGGAAAAGCAGAAAACAGAAATGTGAAGAGTGCCTGGTGGAAAAAACCTACCGGGATGGCCGGGGACACTGGAATATAGAGAATGTAACCATGAAGAAAGGCAGAGTTGCCATTATGCTGGTGAAGGCGATTCCGGTCAAGAACGAACGTGGTGAGATCGTTTATGTCCTGGAAAGAGCCACGGACATCACGGAAAGGCAGCACCTTCACGAAAATATCGATAAATTGGTCGGCAACCTGGATGAGATGCTGGCCAATCGTCTGGAAGATTTGCAAAAATCCGAAGAAAAGTATCGAACCATATTTGAACGCTCCCGTGATGCCATTATACTTACCAACCCCGGTGGAAGGATTGTAGAGGTAAACCAGGCAGGGGTTCATATACTGGGGTATAAGACCCAAAAAGAAGTTTTGGCGCTGGAATCTACTGAAAAGCTCTTTGTTGAGAAACAGGATTTTGTTGAGCTCCAGAAAAGAGTTTCCCAAGAGGGGTTCGTTGTGGAGTTTGAAACCCGTCTTGTGGGTAAAAATGATTCGGGATTTTATGCGCTGATTACATCCAACGTAACGGTGGATGTATCCGGGACCATTACCGGATATGTGCTTATTATCAGAGACATTACCAAGAGAAAAATCTCACAACAGCAAATCGAGAAGCGGAATATCCGGCTGGATATTTTAAATTCCATTTCTAAAACCATCAGCAGCAGTTTGAATCTTGATGAAATACTCAACAGCGCTATCGATAAAACCCTTGATGTCCTGGAGTCTGACAGCGTCAGGATTTATTTGATGGACGATAAAAAACAAATCCTCAACCTGGTGGCGCACAAAGGACTTTCAACCCAATTAATATCCAAACCTTTTATGATAACCCGCAACCCCGGGGACGGACTTTTGGGTCAGACCATACTTGACGGTGAAACGAGGTTGGTGGACAATTATTTGCGATTCCAAGACCCCTATGTGGATTCCATGATTGAAGAGGGCCTGCATACAACCGCCTATATCCCGCTGTCAGCCAAAGGGCAGTTGATAGGAGTGATGTGCGTCAGCAGCCATTATCCGGTTGACCTTGCACCCGAATATATTGAATTCTTGACCGCTATCGGCAACCAGATCGGTATTGCGGTACACAATGCAAATCTATATGAAAATATAAAGCAGGCCTATGAAGACCTCAAAGATGCCCAGGAACAGATAGTGCAGACAGAAAAACTGGCCTCTTTGGGCAAATTGGCCGCTACCATTGCTCATGAAATAAACAATCCTTTGGCTGCAGTTCTGACCTATATCCGGTTGATGATTAAGCTTATGGACCGGAATAGATTTTCTCGTGAAAGACTTGAGGACATTTCCCGATATTTGGTCACCATGGAATCTGAAACCGCCCGGTGCGGGGAAATCGTAAAAAATCTTTTAGCCTTTTCCCGCCAGTCTAAAATTACGATTAAGAGCAGCAGCATTAGTGACATTATTGACAGGACTCTTTTTCTTATTGCCCATGATTTGGAAATTAAAGGAATACAGCTTAGAAAAAACATTGATCCGGATCTGCCCGAAGTTCAATGCGATTTTCAGCAGATTCAACAGGCCCTGTTAAATCTTATGTACAATGCTTCAGACGCTATGCGTGATGGCGGTACCCTGACGGTAACGGCCAACAGAAACGCAGGGGTCGATAGATTCCTGGACGTCATGGTCTCCGATACGGGGTGCGGCATTAGCGAGGAAGACAAGGAAAAAATTTTTGATCCTTTTTTTACAACCAAAGAAAAGGGCAAAGGTGTGGGCCTGGGTTTGTCGGTGGTATATGGCATCATTACCCGGCACAACGGGACCATAGAAGTGGAAAGCAAGCCCGGCAAAGGAAGTAATTTCAAGGTTAGCCTGCCGTTAGCCCCATTGGAAACGCAAATGATAAAATGATATGTTTACGGTACAGAAATTAGATATTTTTACAATGAAAACATGGTACTTTGGTTCAGGTCAGAGATAGATATTCTGACATGGGGCGTTATGCCTAAAATCACAAATTTCAAGCACCAAATTCCAAATAAATCACAAATTCCAATATTCAATGACCAAAACCTTCCAAGGCGAAATATTGTTTGGATTTTCGAATTTTGGTCATTGGAAATTGTTTGATATTTGTAATTTCAATAATTCAATGAAGTTAAACAAAACATATCCGCTCTGGGGATAACTAAAGCTGGGTTTGTTCCAGAATTTTTAACATTATACATGGAAGGAATCGATAATGACCCAAAAAGCTCGTATTCTTGTGGTCGATGATGAAGCACCCATGAGAGAAGCTCTTTATGACTGGCTCAAGGAGGATGGGTATGAGGTTGGCCTGGCCGAAAGCGGGAATGATGCCATTGCCATGGCAATGGAAAAAACCTGGGATGTGATTTTGCTGGATCTGAAAATGCCGGGCATGGACGGGTTGGAAACATTGAAGCATCTTAAAGGCCAACAAGTGGACACAGATGCCGAGATACTCATGATGACCGCCTATGCTACGGTAGACACAGCCGTTCAGGCCATGAAGGAAGGCGCTTTTGATTACCTGGTCAAACCCTTCGCCCCGGACGAGATCGAAATGCAAATCAAAAAGATCGTCGCCCATCGCAACTTGGTTTTAGAGAATATTTTACTGCGCCAAAAGCTGGAGGAAAGATCAGAATATGATGAAATCATAGGGAAAAGTGACGCCATGCAAGAAATTTACGATTTAATTTCCAAGGTGGCGCCAACCGACTCTACCGTACTGATAACCGGTGAAAGCGGCACCGGGAAAGAACTGATTGCACAGGCGATTCACGGAAACAGTCAGCGCTGTTACATGCCGTTTATTGCCGTAAGTTGCGGGGCGTTGCCCGATTCTTTGTTGGAGAGTGAACTGTTCGGCTACGAAAGGGGCGCTTTCACCGGTGCACAGCATACCAAAAAGGGGCGCTTTGAACTGGCCGATAAGGGAACCCTTTTTTTGGATGAAATCGGTGATATCAGTTTAAAAACCCAGGTAGATCTTTTAAGGGTGTTGCAGCGAAAAGAGTTCAGACGTCTGGGGGGTGAAAAAGAAATTAAAGTTGACGTGCGTATTTTAGCAGCTACCCATAAAGATTTGAAACAGGCGATTTCCGAAAACAAATTTCGTGAAGATCTTTTTTACCGGTTGAACGTCATTTCTATCCCAGTACCTCCGTTGAGGAAACGAAAGGATGATATCCCGCTGCTGGTAAAGGCATTTATCCGCAGGTATTGTCTGGAAATGAATAAAGAACTGGTGAAAATCGCACCTCCGGCCTTGAAATTGCTGATGGATTACGATTGGCCCGGAAATGTGAGAGAATTGGAAAATGTGATCGAAAGGGCGCTGGTTATCGGGCGGGGCAAAGAAATCATAACAGAGGACCTCCCATTTTCACGCAGGCAATTAGGGCCGGAAACAATGCCCAGTTCATTAAAATTAATGGAAACAATGCATATTAAGAGAATTCTGGAAGAAACGGATTGGAATATCAGCAAAACAGCGCGTCTTCTGGAAATCGACCGTCAGACGCTCTATAATAAAATGACTAAATATAAGATTGAAAAGGAATCATAAATCGCTTTGTCCAGCTGCGTTACTATCTGTCCCATAGGTTCGGTGGACCCGGGGATTCTCGAGTACATCGCCAATTGTATTTCGATTCGATGTGGTCTGAACTGCAGAATTTCCATGAGGATGGAAAATCCCCGGTATGCATATAATGACAGCCGCTGTCAGTATAATTCAAAGCTGATATTAAAGCACCTCCTTGAGTCAAGCCTGCAAGACTCCTTTAGGCTTATCGGCGTCACTCCCGTGGATTTGTATGTGCCAATCCTTAAATTTGTCTTTGGATTGGCACAGATCCAGGGCAAATGTTCAATTATATCTCTACACCGTCTTTATCCCGTGTTTTATGACCAGCCGTCCAATCCGGATCTTCTGCTGGCACGGGTGGAAAAGACGGCCCTGCATGAACTGGGGCACACATTGGGTCTGACCCATTGCAGGAATCGGCATTGTGTTATGTATTCCTCAACCCGGATCGAGGATACGGATGTAAAACAACCCGATTTTTGCTCTACCTGTTTTGAACTTTTCCAATGGTATCTTAAAACATCCCTGCACCAGCCTTCTTAGCAAGTGCCGAAATATTCTACACCTGTCTTTTTTTTCGGCGATTTATAAATTTATAGAATAAATAAGTGGTTATAAATAGTTTCGTGATTTGGCAAATAATGTTTGTCGAATATTTCGGCAATATGTTCTGTTTGTCTATCCTAAACTTTAATCGGTTGGAAAATAATTAATCTATATAATACAGACAGTTATGATAGTCATTTCGTGTTTTGCCAGGCACTGGCACACCCTTTGCTGTTTAATACTTCAAAAGAGAAAAAATAACATAGACTTTATACGTCTCGGAAATTCTACAATTGTTTGAAATTAAGAGTCTTTTAATGGCAATCTCTTTGTGCCATCGGAATGGAATACTGGAACATTGGAATGATGGATTATTGGGGATGAAAGCGGAACTATACCATTTTAATTGTAAAAAACTCCTTCAAACCCATTATTCCATTACCCCATCATTCCAATATTCCAATTGTGAGCGAAGCGAAATAACTTGTATAAAAAAGGAGGAAATAAAATGGGCGCTGCCATAAAGAGAGAATCAATGAGAATTGTACCACCCGGCAAGAAAAAATGCGTATGGATGGAGGCCGGGGTTGTTTCCTATAAACTGTGCGATCACAACTTTGATTGCTCCACCTGTGTATACGACCATGGCATGTATGACAGGGTTGCCCGGTATAAGGAGAAAATCGCGACACAACCGGTAGCGGCGACACCTGATAAATTTACTGAGACCTGGGTGGACAAAATGATGCACCTTCCTGCAAATCGGCGTAAATGCCGGTATATGATAACCGGGGAAGTGGGTCATAAACTATGTCCCAATGCTTATGAATGCGGTACATGTTCTTTTGACCAGATGATGCAGGAACGCCTTCAGGCAGAAGCGCTTCCGGTGCATGCCCGAAGCCGGGAAAGCGGTTTTGAACTGGCAAAAGATTTCTATTATCACGATGGCCACACATGGGTCAAAGCGGAATATGGCGGGCGCGTTCGAGTGGGGTTGGATGATTTTGCCCAAAAACTGATCGGTAAACTCGCGAGGGTTGAATTGCCGAATATCGGCCAGGAACTAAAACAGGGAGAAGTGGGATTTCAAGTCAGGCGCAATGGAGAAATTGCCAAACTGCTCTCCCCAATGGATGGCATCGTCGCCAATGTGAACGATAGTCTTCGCAATCAACCCGGCCTGGTCAACGAATCTCCCTATGAAAAGGGGTGGTTATTTACTATTGAGCCAACCCGGCTGCGTAAAAACTTAAAAGCACTCTATTACGAAAAGGAGGCCCGTAATTTTATCCATGAGGAAAGGGAGAAGCTGTTTGCAATGGCCAACGACGATTTGCGGGTGGCTGCAGATGGAGGTGTCTCGGTTCAAGACATTTCTCAAGAACTTGAAGGGAAAAACTGGGCCAGGTTTGTAAAAATTTTTCTTAAAACCTGATCGGCAATACTGCCGGCATTGCGCTATTCCGTCATCCCATACGATTTAAGCTTTCTTCGAAGGGTATTCAGACCTATCCCAAGAAGCCTGGCGGTTTGGGATTTGTTCCGGCCTGTGAGTTTGTACGCCCGGATAATATGGGATTTTTCGATTTGTGCAAGGGGTACAATATCTTCCGATATTGTCTGGGTCAGACACGTTGATATTGATTTGCGCTTTCTTAAATGCGCGGGGAGAAAATCCGAGGAAATGGGTTTTCCCTGTGCCAGATTTACAGCGGACTGGATTATCGACTTCAACTCCCTGATATTCCCGGGATAGTCATACTCCATAAGCAGACACAGGGTTTCTTCTTCAATGGTTTGGTGTTTACCGGAACTGTCGCAATCTTGTAAAAATTTATTGGCCAAGAGCGGAATATCTTCTTTTCTTTCTTTTAAAAGAGGCAGGTGAAGCCATCCCCCCCGGATACGGTAATATAAATCTTTTCGAAAACTTTTTTTGGCCATCATTTTTTCCAGATCTTCGTTGGTCGCCGCGATGAACCGTACGTCCGCTTTCTGATGAACATTGCTTCCCAGTTTAAGGTATTCCCCATTCTGTAAAACGCGCAACAGCTTGCCCTGCAGTTCAATGGGGAGATCACCGATTTCATCTAAAAACATGGTGCCTCGGTTTGTGTATTCCAGATAGCCGGTGCGACCATTTTGAGCGCCGGTAAAAGCGCCTTTTGTGTGGCCGAAAAATTCAGCTTCAAAAAGGCTGCCCGTGAGCGAAGCCATATTGACGGGCGTAAAGGGAAATTTTGATCTGGGACTCGCGGCATGAATTGCCCATGCCAGAAGTTCCTTACCGGTTCCGCTTTCACCGGTAATTAAAAGAGGGACATCGCTACCGGCATGCAATTCCGCTTCTTTTAAAACTCTTAGAACCTTTTGAGACCGGGTTATAATGGGATTGAAAGGTTTTTTGTTCACCAGTCGGGGAAAGGTTCGGCTTTTTTCAATATCCAGAATATCAAGCAGGCGTTTTTTTTCCATGGCTCGTTTCATGGAAAATATAAGGTCTCCCTGGGAGATAGGCTTTACAAGATAGTCATAAGCCCCTTTGTTAAGACACTCCACTGCAATTCGGGCCTCGTTTACGGCGGTAGCCATTATGCATTCGGTTCTTGGACTGATATTTTTGATGATTTCAAGAAGATCCAGCCCGTCCATTTCCGGCATGGTCATATCGATCAGCGCGATATCAAAAAGGTTCCCCTCTTCAAAAAGAGACGCCGCTTTCATGGGATTGTCTTGGGTGTGTATGTTTTTAAAACCGGACTTTTGCAATTGTCCTTTGATGATTTCAAGGTAATCCATATCATCATCGATAATAATTATTTGATTCTGCATTCATATATCCCTTCCGGCAATTCCAGTTTTTCTATATTTTATTTAACCGAGGTACATTCAAGTCTCTGTTCCAAAAAGGACTATTCCAAAATGGCACATATGGTTGCCGAGTTACTGAGTTGCCCGCTGCATGTATAGCACATGTGCCAAACTGGCACAATAGCCCCGTGAAATCAACCCTTAAAAATCTTTGGGCCATCGCAATAAAATTTTGTGTAATTATTTGATATAATAGTTCTTTTATTAAAATCTATCCCAATTGTTTCCTTGCGGCACGGTTGTTGCTCATACTCCATCTGAAAACTCATCTATTGATACGCCGCTTTTTGCTTTTTTATGTAAAAAATCGGAGGTAGGCCTATGCATTTAAAGCGCAAATTCGACACAGAGGAATTTGCTGTCCTTGCGGAGCTGGAACCCCCCAAAGGAGTGGATGTCTCTGGCATGGTCACCCATGCCATGAGGGTCAAGGGGGAAGTAGATGCCTTTGTGGTGCCTGAAATGAGCAATGCTGTCATGCGCATGAGTGCCCTTGGGGGTGCTATGATTCTGCAGGACAAAGGTATGGAAACCGTGATGCAGGTCAACTGCAGAGACAGGAACCGGATCGCTCTTCAGGCCGATCTTCTGGCAGCCTATGGATGCGGTATCAAGAATGTTATAGCGGTTACCGGAGAAGATCCCAGTTTTGGAGACCACTTTCAGGCCAGATCCGTATATGACATCGATCTTCTGGAGTTGCTCAGGACGATTCGCGGGCTTGAGCAAGGAAAAGACATGGCCGGAATCGAGCTTTCGGGTTCCCCCGAATTCCTGGTGGGGTCCACGGTTAATGCAGGGGCCAAGGGAAAATCTACCGAACTGGAGATAGAAGAGATGAATAAAAAAATTGAGGCCGGCGCCCAATTTTTCATCTCCCCGCCGTTATTTGACCTTTCCGC
>CAYPIW010000042.1:0-11546 GCA_964410925.1 uncultured Desulfobacteraceae bacterium | reverse complement strand
CGTCCATTTTAAAACTAATGAATCTCCAACATATCATTAACCACCCCAGATTGAAGATACCTACAATCGCAGGTTTTCGGGGTTTCGACTTTGTGAGATATCTCCAAGATATTGAGCGCAAACTATGCACGAAATATTTTTAATGTTTCGAAAGAAATGGCAAGGAGGACATAACGATTAGGTGTCCCAACACTAATTTTATTCCATATAGCAACAGGATATTTGACAAAGCGAATATCTATGACTATTAAGATTGATGAACTCGTAAAAAGTCTGATTTAGACGGTTTTGTAAAAAGTTCAAATTCAAGGCGTGTAAATTTTGTAATCATGATGCGTATTTATTGTACGTTGAATGATTGCGAAATGCAGCACAACGCAGAAGTTGGACTTTTTACGAAACCGTCTCTTTTGATTCTATATACAAGGGTTATTGTCAAGCAAAAAAAGCAATCGGTTTGCCGCTATTGTGGATGCGATAGTACCGTTTTCAACCTCTTTTAAGATCCCGGGTAACATCTTTTTAACCTCGGGATTTTTATAAAACCTTTCTTTTAAACCCTCCTTCACAAGAGACCACATCCAGTTAACGGCCTGTCTTTTCCGTTTGGCTTCGAGTTCTCCGGTAGCGGTTAATTTCTTTCGGTGGTCTAAAACAGTTTCCCAGACTAGATCAATCCCGGTCATCTCCAGAGCACTGCAATTCAAAACTGGTGGTCTCCAGGTAAGCGACGACGGCGTTAAAAAGTGCAGGGCGGTCTCATACTGTTTTCTTGCAAGCTCTGCCTTTTCAATATTATCCCCGTCTGCTTTGTTGACAGCAACGGCATCCGCCAATTCCAGGATTCCCTTTTTTAACCCCTGCAGTTCGTCCCCCGCACCCGCAATCATCAGCACCAGAAAAAAATCAACCATGGATGCCACGGTCGTTTCGGACTGGCCCACACCCACGGTTTCAATAATCATAACATCAAAGCCGGCGGCTTCGCAAACAATCATTGTCTCCCGGGTTTTTTTTGCAACTCCGCCCAAGGTGCCCCCCGAAGGTGACGGCCGGATAAAGGCTCTCTCCTCAACAGCCAGCTTCTCCATACGAGTCTTATCTGCCAGTACGCTCCCCCCACTTCTTTTGCTGCTGGGATCAACGGCAAGTACAGCCACCCGATGTCCCTTTTCCACGAGCAGGGTTCCGAGGCTCTCGATAAACGAACTTTTACCCACACCCGGCACGCCTGTAATTCCAAGGCGCACAGCCTTGCCCGTGTACGGTAGCAGCAAATCGATAATGGTTCGAGCCAGTTCCTGATGAGAAGAAAGGGAACTTTCGATCAATGTAATTGTCTTTGCAAGCACGCGCCGGTTGCACTCCAGAACGCCCTGGACATAATGTTGAGGATCATCGGATATCACTGTCGTTACCTATCCCGAATAAACCGAAAAAATTACAAGTGAGCTAAAGTGTGAAGTGCCTAAAGTTAAGGTATTCTATCAATTAAATATTAATTGTGTTGCGACGGTGGCGCTTTCCTTAACTTTAGCTCACTTTAGTTCACTTCAAACTTTAGCTCACTATTAATCAATAAATACAAAACACTACAAACACCGACAAAAAGTTGTCGATTTAGCTCCTATAAGCGCCTAAATAACCTGGAACCAGATATCAAGATAATCTACCCTGCGTCATAAACGAAAGTTTTCAACAAGTCGCCATCTTCATAAAGAAAAACAGTTGCATCATTTTCTCCGGGTATTAACAGCCAAATTTCTTCTCCCGGCTTCATAAAATCGTCGAAAAGATCGGCTGAAAATCCAAAGCTGTTTAAGCTCACCCTGATGTGTCTTTTTAAAAACCCGTCTTTTAGCCGGTACCTGAAAAGGCTGACCCCTTGGGATTCATTTAAATAGTTTTGGCCTTTTTGTACGGACCTCCTGTTTACGACAATATTAACAGTGCTCCCCTGGATTACACAATAACCGGAAGGTAAGTCCTGGGCTACAACAGTATTTAAGGGCTTGCCTTCGTGAAAATGAGTTTTGATTTCTCCGAGAACCAAATCAATATTCTCGATCATAGTAACCGCAGTATTGAAAGACAGACCGATAAGATCAGGCATCTTATAAACCCGGGGCCTGACCCCCATACTTACAAGCAGATCCACCCCATGGCCTCTTGTTATCATGGTTCCTTGAGAAGGAACCTGGTCGATAATCTCGTCTTTTCTTATAGTATCGCTGTATGTACTCGATATTTCTCCCCTGTGCAAGCTGTTTTCTTCCAAGATAATCCGAGCCTGTCGCAGGGAAAGCCCTTTAAGGTTCGGCATCAAAATAGACTTTGCACCTTTTGAAATTATTATTCTGACGTCACGTCCCTTTTTTATTTCCGATCCGGGTTCGGGTTCCTGGAAAATAACGTTGTTTTCAGGAACCTCGGCGCTATATTCCGATCCTTTAACCTTTGTATTAAGCCCCAAATCGGTTAATAACTCAAGAACGCAGACGACATCTTTCCCTAAAAGATCAGGAACCACAACCGTATCTTCGCTCTTTATGATAAACGTAAGCGTGAAATAAGCACTCGCACCAACGATCAGGACAAATAAAAAAAACAGGGAGCCAAATTTTAACAGTCGTGAAATCACTTTTTCCGTTTCATACAGACCGAAAAAAAACCGTCCATGTTGTTAAGATGAGGAAAGGTTTTTAAATATCCGTCACGAGTGATAAGGGAACAGAAATCAAAGGATAATCCTGTCGATTTTTTTTCTATAGCAAACCTGGCATGTTTATTCAAAAAACCTTTTATTACCGATTCATTTTCCTCGGGTTCCGTACTGCAAACCGCATACATCAAAATACCGGACGGCTTGACAAGATGTGCAAGATTATCCAGAAACAAAGTCTGTCTTTTTTGATAGTATGCCGGGTTTTGCCGTAACACCCTCCATTTTATATCAGGATTCCTCCTTAAAACACCCAGGCCCGAACAGGGAGCGTCCAGAAGAATACGGTCAAACTTTCCAAACTGTTCCCAATTAAAGGGCGTACTCAGGTCGTGGATACGGGGTGTCACAATGGAAACGCCAAGTCGATACATTTCGGATTCTAGCCGTAAAAATTTGTTTTCATCTTTGTCCATTGCAACAAGCCTTCCACTGTTTTTCATGAGCTGAGCGATATGCCCGGTTTTCCCGCCCAGACCTGCACATGCATCCAAAATAGTCTCTCCAGGCTGGGGGTTTAAAAGAAGGGTAACCAGCTGGGCAGCCTCATCCTGGACCTGAAACAGGCCATTTTTAAATGCTTTTATATTTGGAATAGCTCTTTTTGGGTTGAAAAAAAAAACGCCATCCGGCGCATAATTCGTGATCCCAATCTTTTCGCAAGATTCCTTAAGCGCTTTCACCAATTTTTCCCGGTTTGTCTTAAGGGTATTGCAGCGAACGGTTATGGGAGGGATGGTGTTGATTGCATCACAAAGCAGCCCCGTGCTTTTCAATCCGAACCGATCCAGCCATCTTTTAATAAGCCATGGGGGGAATGATTTCTTTGTTGCCAATGCGTTTACCGGGTCTTTGTCGACATCAGGAAAAACAACGTCTCCATACTCTCTGACGGCATTTCTTAAAAGACCGTTCACATATCCTGCAATCCAGGGTCCGGCAACAGCCTTTGTCATTTCAACCGATGTATTCACCGCGGCGGACACGGGTATTCTGTCTAAATATATTATCTGAAAAAGCCCGAGTCGCAGAATATTCAAAATTTCAGGATCGATTTTGTTCAGGCGCGTTTTAGAAAAATAGTCTATGATCCAGTCGAGTCGCCCTCGCCACCTCAGAACGCCATATACCAGAGCTTGAAGTAAGGCCCGATCCTTTTTTAAAAAATGAGGCTTTTCCCGGAGAACATCCTCTAAAAGGCCATCCAGAGTCTTGTCCTGTTTATCCAGGGTGTTCAAAATACACAGAGCCGTTTTACGGACTTCATCCGCCATGCGTGTAATTCTTCAGTTTTTTAAAGTTGAATTTTGTGGAGAAAAAGCATGATCACACCACGAAGCACACAAAGAGCACGAAGGTTATATATTTTATTCTTCTGTTCCTTCGTAATCTTCGTGGTAAAAATGAAACCGATTTTTTTGTTTTCAGATTGTCCGGGTCGGATATCAACTTAAAATTGTTCCGGGTGCAATCTTATATCCTTGCAGAAACTCCTTGATCAAAAGACGTTTTCCCGACTCACCCTGAATTTCGATGACACACAGGGCTCCTTTTCCGGTTGCAACACACAATTCATCAGGAAATCTTTTAATTACAGTTCCCGGAGGTTCAAGAGTATCTATGAGGATAGGTATAGCCTTATAGATCTTTAGACGTTTTTTACCATGAAATGTAAATGCGCCGGGCCATGGGGTCATTCCGCGAATGAATGCCTCTAAAGCCCGGGCCGGCATTTCCCAATTCATACGACCGTCATTTTTTTTAAGCAGTGGTGCGCAGGTGGCTTGGGCATGGTCCTGTGAAACAGGAGTTATGTCACCGGCTTCAATACGTTCTATGGTCTGTATCAAAACATCTGCCGAAAGATTGGCCAAGCGGTCATGAAGGGTGCCTGACGTATCATCAGAAAGAATTTTAATTCTTGAAGACAGCAAAATATCACCGGTATCCAAGCCTTCATCCATTAACATCGTCGTAACACCCGTCTCGGGTTCTCCATTGATAATTGCCCACTGAACAGGCGCCGGGCCGCGATATTTGGGCAAGAGCGATGCATGAATATTTATGGCGGCTATTTTGGGTATTTCAAGAATATTTTTTGGAATAATGTGACCAAATGCAACCACAACAATGATGTCAGGTTTGTGGTTTGCTATACGGTTTGCGAACTCCACGGTTCGGATAGATGATGGCTGATCCAGTTCATATTTCAGGTTTATAGCAACTTCCTTTACAGGAGAAGGAATGATTTTCCGACCCCGCCCTTTTGGCCGGTCAGGCTGAGTTACCACCAACGTAACGTTTTGGTGGCTTTTATATAGAGCCTTTAAAGCGGGCACTGCAAATTCCGGAGTGCCCACGAAGACTATCCTGGCCTTTTTCTTCATTTGTTTTTCAAGTTCTTTTTTACACGTCTTTTATAAATCTCTCTTTTCAGAGTACTTATTCGATCGATAAACAGAATACCGTTTAAGTGGTCAATCTCATGCTGCAGCACTACAGCTAATAATCCTTCCGCTTCTATACGCAGCGGTTTTTCCTTATTATTAAAACCTTCAACAAGAACAGAAGCCGACCGTTTAACATTTGCTCTGAAATCGGGAACACTCAGGCACCCTTCGTCTTCGGAAATTGTCGTGCCTTCACGTTCTACGATCCTAGGATTAATCAGGACCTGTAACGATCGTTTTTCGTCTCCCGGCGAAACATCATAAACCAAGAGACTTTTATTAATTCCCACCTGTATTGCAGCAAGACCTATGCCGGGCGCCTGGTACATAATGGACGCCATGTCTTTAATTAAATTCTGAATTTTTTCGTCGATATTTTCAACCGGTTTGGTGGGCTCACTCAAAAATTTGTCCGGATATGTCAATATTTTCAGTGGTTCCATAGTATGACCTCTTTTATTTAATTGCAAGTGAGTTCGCTTCGCTCACAACTGGCCTCCGGTCCGTGGGGCCTACGCCCCGGAGGGAATAATGGAACAATGGATAGTAGAAATTCCGAAACATTAAATTGTTAGCTTGGTTTCGGATCCTCCGGATTATTTACGGCCTTTTCCCTTTTTTCATAGGAGACCTGCAATATATTTACACTTGTGACCATGACTGAAACAAGACCGACAATCATAACCGGAAAAATCTGGATTGCATGATTTGCCAGCGTATAACCGGCAGCATCTTTTGACGAAACCCCGAAAAGCTTCAGAGCAAAGACACCGCCTGCCTCCCAAATTCCCCAATAACCGGGTACAGAAGGAAGCGCTATAAAAAAACAGATGATGATCATGTATGCGGAGATTTCGGTAAATGACAGTTCTATACCCGGGCACCCTTGAGCCGTTATATAATAGGAAAAAGCGGCAAGCGCCCAAATAATGACAGACAGCCCAAAACAAATAAATATCCTGGACGGATACCTGACCAGGGCAAAACCGGAAGTAAAATTTTCGACAACGCTTACAACAGGCTCGCAAATTTTTTTTTGTATTTTTTTTTTAAATTCCGACCCGGAAAAGAAAAACAGATATGGGACCAACATGATTGAGCGCTTTATTACCGTTCTTGTTCTGCTGAAAGTGACCATGACAATCCCACCGATGAGAAGGATAAGCAGCTTGAAGGTCCCTGCACCTGCTGTAACAAGAGTTTCTTTGTTGAGATGATACTTGCCAAAAACAATATCAAGGTTTGGATCTATAGGTACCGTTGCAAGCAGTATCGAAAAAAGGATCAGTAAGATGATGACATCAAATACCCGTTCGGCGGCAACCGTTGCAAGCCCTGTTGAAAAGGGTATATTTTCCTTTTTCTGGAGAATCGCCGGTCTTGCAACTTCTCCAACCCTGCCCGGAAGGATACAGTTTATCATAAAGCCGATCATCAACGGATGAAATGCCTGCCAGAAACTTACTTTGCCTGCTGATTCAAGTATGATCTGCCATCGAAATACTCTTAAAACAAAACTTGTTAAAAGAACCAAAACAGCCGGAACTATCCAAAAATAATTGATTGAAACCAGATAACCCAAAAGATCGGCCACCGGCACATTTCTGAATGTCAGATAAAGTGCCAGAGCGGATAGGGTCACCCCTATAATCAGAGAAATGGTTATGCTTTTTTTCATAAAAGATATAAAAGACCTGGCCAAAATAAGAAAGCTTGAGGATTATCAAGACAGGATGTTGCGTGCCTTTACGATATCTTTTTTAATCTGATCAGACAATTTGGAAATATTTGTAAATTTTTTTTCATCTCTGATGCGTTGTATGAAGTTGACCCGGATTTTGCGGTCGTATATATTTTCATTAAAGTCCAAAAGATGAACTTCCACGGTAAATATACGGTCGCCGAAAGTGGGGCTGTAGCCGATATTGGCAACTCCTTTGTGTATGTTACCTTCCAATTCCACGGTGACGGCATAAACCCCGGTTTTTGGGCATAGCTCATCCTGAAGGATAATATTTGCCGTGGGGAACCCCAAAAGCCTACCCCCCCGGTTGCGTCCGGTTGTGACAACCCCTCTGATCTGATAGTAACGTCCCAACAGTTTTTGGGCTTCGGCCATCCTGCCGGCCATTACAAGTTCGCGCGTCCGGGTGCTGCTGATTCTATCAGGACTTTTATTTAACGTCAGTATCCAATCGGCCACGATGACTTCAAATCCATAATCTTTGGCATAGGTTTGTAACAGTTTGATATTCCCTTTGCGATTTTTACCAAAAGTATAATCTTCCCCTATGACAATGGCTTTCATGCCAATACGCGCCAGCAGTATGTCCTCCACAAACTCTTTTGCCGATATGGCCGCAAATTCCAAAGTAAAGGGAATACAAATAAGAACATCTATCCCTGAGCTTTCAATCAGCTCGACTTTCTGTTCATGAAGAGTGATCAGCGGCGGGTGGCCGTTTTGTTTTAATACCCGTACAGGATGAGGTTCAAAGGTCATGACTATTGATGTACCATCAATGGCGTCGGCTTTTTCTATCACTTCATGAAAAAGTGCTTGATGTCCGATGTGAACCCCATCAAAATTGCCAATAGTAATCACGGCGTTATTATACGGTTTTTCAATCTTATCGATATGTTCAACGAGATCCATCCTAATCTTTCCCAGTTAATTTTGATGGCTGAATTCGAGTTTTTACAAATTCAACCCGTTAATGATCTTGACAAAATTTAAAAATAAGTAGTATAAAACAACTTGCTTTTTAAATCAATCTTTTTTAGACTACGGATTTTAAATGCCGAAGTGGCGGAATTGGTAGACGCGCTAGGTTCAGGGTCTAGTGGGGGTTTCTCCGTGGGAGTTCGAGTCTCCCCTTCGGCACCATAAATAATTGAATGCCTCTGAAATTCTACAACGTATCGAAATCCTGTCAAAAACAATCTCTTCTGAGAAGCTGGACAACATGAATAAACACCGCACCGACTTGGAAACCATACGTTCCGATGCCAAAGAGATATTTGCGGGCTGCCTTTCGGCCGTAGACCCGTATAAAGCGGTAAAACGTTTTGTACACCTTGACGGGAACAGGCTGCTGGTGGGAATGAAAAAAGGACCTGAAACCGAACTTGACTTGAGCAAATTCCATCGCATATCCCTCGTTGGTGCGGGAAAGGCCACTGCCCCCATGGCCAAGGCCATTGAAGTTATGTTCAAAGAGAGACTCCTGAAAGGACTGATCAACGTCAAATACGGTTTTACCCAAGAGCTTGCGGTGACTGAAATCACCGAGGCCGGCCATCCCGTACCCGATGAAAACGGAATAAAAGGAACCGGAAAAATCCTTGATTTCTTACAAAAGGCCGGTGAGAAGGACCTGATCTTTTCTCTCATATCCGGAGGGGGGTCCGCCCTTCTTCCCTGCCCTGCGGGAAATATCACTCTTTCGGACAAGCAGGAAATTACCCGGCAACTGCTCGAGTGTGGCGCAAGTATTAATGAGATAAATGCTGTCAGAAAGCACATGGCGTCTTCCAAAGGAGGACAGATGGCAAGGACTGCCTTCCCGGCCACGGTGATTAACCTGATGCTCTCGGACGTGGTAGGAGACAAAATGGATGTGATTGCCTCAGGACCTTTTGTGCCTGACACCTCTACATTCAAAGATGTTTGGGGAATCTTCAAAAAATATGATTTGTATAATATCCCCGCTGTCATCCATAAACATATGAAGGCGGGTTTGGACGGACTAATTCCCGAAACACCCAAAGAGAATGACAGGATATTCGACCGCGTCTTCAACTTTATCGTGGGGAGCAATATATTAGCCCTGGAAGCGGCAAGCGAAAAAGCCAAAACGCTTGGATATGAAACACTTATTTTATCCTCCATGGTGGAAGGAGAGACAAAAGAAGTCGCGCGGGTCCACACCGCCATGGCCAAGGAAATTGTGAAAACCGGCCGGCCCATACCTGCGCCGGCATGTATTATTTCAGGAGGCGAAACCACTGTGACGATTCGGGGGGATGGTCTTGGAGGAAGGAATCAGGAGTTCTGTCTGGCTGCATGCCTGGACCTTGTGGAACTTCCGCCTCGGGTTGTCATACTGAGCGGCGGCACGGACGGAAATGACGGCCCCACAGACGCAGCAGGCGCTTTAGTAGATTCGTTCACGGTAACGCGAGGAAAAGATGCCGGGATGGAAGCGGACGAGTTTCTGAACAAAAACGATGCGTATCACTTCTTTATAAAGACAAAAGATCTTCTCATGACCGGTCCGACCTATACCAATGTAATGGATGTCAGGCTCGTATTGGTGGGCTGAATAAGGCCTCACCCCAATTGGATTGGGTGCATTACCAGTTTGTTAATTGCTATCCAGGACTTTTTGGTTTCAGGTTTCAGGTGTCAGGTATCAGCTAATTCGTTTCTGACACCTGACACCTGAAACCAGGTATACGGGAAGGAATAAATATGGGATATTTTTTAAAGCCATACTATGGGCAATTTTAATCACCCCACCTGACACCTGATTGCAAGGCTTTCGCCAGAAAAAATGGATAAGGTATTGGGTGAAAACCATTTTAACGAATCGGTAATGCTCCCATTGGAATAACAGGGTACCGTAAAATTTCTCTTGACAGGAACAAATTAGTTCGCTTTGCTCACGGTTGGAATACTGGCCCCGGTGAAATAGATAAAAAGTTTCACTGGGTAAAAATGATGGAGTAATGGAATGATGGGTATTTAAGTGTTTTTTACAATTAAAATGGTATGGTTTCGGCCCTATTCCCAATATTCCAGCATTCCATTCCGGTGGTACAAAGATGTTACTATTAAAAGGCTATTGATTTCATATGGTTGTAGAATTTTCGGAACGTTTAATTAATGGAGGTGTAAGATGCATCGGATAAGGTGTTCTGCCAGGTATGTAAGTTTTTTTATGACATTGACCATGGTATTTATGACTATCCCTCTTCAAACGGTTTGTGCGGCAATGGTCGGCACCGAAACGGTGCTCACGACGACACACACACAAACTGCCCGTGAAAATCTTGTCAGGTTTCTTGAACGTGAGGATATACAAGCCGTAATGACGGCCCAGGGGATTAATCCGCTCGAAGCCAAAGCCCGTGTTGACAGTCTTTCTGATGCCGAGATCATGCAAATTGCAAAAAATATGGATCAGCTTCCCGCGGGCGGCGATGCGTTCGGCGCCGTAGTTGTCACCCTATTGATCGTCTTTCTGGTACTGCTCTTTACGGATATTGCAGGATACACCGACGTCTTCCCATTTGTTAAACAGCAAAAATAATATGGCCGTCCGCGGCATTTCCCTGGTAGTGTGCGGCGGGGTGCTGCTGGTATGCCTGACCGGCTGTGCCGGTCTTAAAAAATGGGAACTGCTGCAACAAGGGAGCAATTTGCCGCCCCGCTTTGAGCTTGAAACGGTACCGTTTTTTCCCCAGAAGACATACCAGTGCGGTCCTGCGTCCCTTGCAATGGCACTGAACTGGAGTGGATTACCGGTTTCCCCTGATGAACTGACAGATGAGGTTTTCACGCCCTTACGAAAAGGAAGCCTGCAAACAGCACTCATAAGCGCCGCCCGCCGTCACGGCAGAATTGCTTATGCATCCACCGGAATGGACGTGATCTTCTCGGACGTGGCTGCCGGTCATCCGGTAATCATTTTGCAAAACCTCGGGCTTTCTTGGTATCCTGTCTGGCACTATTCGGTGGTTGTGGGGTATAATATACCGGAGAAATTTGTTATTCTTCGCTCCGGCACCACCGCCCGAAAGATTATGGCTTCCCGGGTTTTTGAAAAAACCTGGGCTCGCAGCCATTACTGGGGACTTTTAATTCTGCGACCGGATCAACTCCCCGCCATGCCAAAGAAGGATCTGTTTCTGGAAGGGGTGCTGGGACTTGAAAAAGCCCGCCGGTTTCGCGCCGCGATCCAGGGATATAAAACAGCGCTGACACGCTGGCCACAAAATCTGACCGCCCTTATGGGTATTGGCAACTGCCATTATGCACTCGGAGAATTAAAACATGCCGAGTCGGCCTTCAGAGAAGCTGTGCGGTTACATCCCGGGGAAGGTTCCGCCTTAAACAACCTTGCGCAAATTCTTTTTAAACAGGGGCGAAATCAGGAAGCGCTGGAAGCTGCCAAAAAGGCGATTTCTCTTGGCGGTCCGTTACGCGCTGTTTATCAAAAGACCCTTGAAGAAATTCAAGCCGGAGCACAGTAAAAAATCCGATTTAGACGGTTTCGTAAAAAGTTCAAATTCAAGGCGTGCAAATTTTGTAATCATGAGGCGTACTTTTCGTACGTTGAATGATTGCGAAATGCAGCACAACGCAGAAG
>CAYPIW010000041.1:0-7640 GCA_964410925.1 uncultured Desulfobacteraceae bacterium | reverse complement strand
TTTGTACTAATCATTATGGATTCAACAATAGGCGGATTAGCCAATTTGTCGGATTTCCATTCAACTATGAAATTGGCACCTGATCCTCCACTTTTATCTGTTTCCGGTATGATATAGCGCAATGATTCTAATGGGGTTAAAATTACTGGCTTTTCTATATATTTTTTTAACTGCTTTCCTTTCGTCTCGTAATAATCGACTGTTGTGATTTTGATTGGATGCTCAGGATCAATATTCCTGATGCTTAAAGTTACCGTTAATAAAAAGGGGTGTTTACGGTCGCCAATGTAAATATGTGAATAAGCAGGCACATAAATAGTCTGCCCGTCAGCTAACCCAATTTTCTCATCAGCATGTACAGGCAGGGGTAAAAAAAAACAAATGGATAAAAGAATAAGCAACCCAGCAAAAGAAAGATTTTTTTTCATGGTTATTCTCCAATTAATTATATGTGTTAAAAACGGAATTCAATAAACGGCCTGTGGTGAATAATAAAGTGCCAGTATTCAAAATCCATCCTTTTTACATGTATACAAAATTCCACTATCTTTTCAATCTTTATTATCAGGTGAAAATGATGCCATAAGGACAAAAGCCTCCCGGTTCTCTTCACTCCCGATAATTGCTACGAAGTCATCGAGTAAAAAAACAAAATCCGCATCAGGATTGGGCTTTAATTGCTCTCCCCGGACAACACCTGCGACAGATGCCCCCGTTCTCTTACGTATTTCGCTGTCACCTATCGACCGATGAGCAACCGGGCTTTCATGGGGTAAACGGGACCACTCTGCAGGTCAAATTGTTTTCAGCACCTCGGAGTTGGGATAACACTCGATAATCGTGGTTCTGGATTCATCGCATCTGCAAAAATCATCCCGCATAGAGGTGATTGATTCCATGTGGCTTGCCAAAAGGCAGGTAATGATCCGCCGACGGAACAGATAACAGTGCGTCATCGCAGAAATTTTTGGCTTTATAATCAGCTTGACTTTTTTAACAATATTTTATTATCTAACCATCAATGAAGGCTCGTACTTAATTGACGGGCCAGTTTTGTTCTGAAAAAAATATCCATCTGTCAAGGTGGCAACCCGCAGTTTGGAACAATGAGAATTTTAAAAAAGGAGACTAAAAAATGAAAAAGCCTGTTTTTAAAAACATCACCCAAATAGGGGGTCTGGCATTGGTTTTTGTAATAACTTTGCCGGGATTTATCATGGCTGGTGACAGTCAGCCAAGCGTTAAAAAGCATGGATGGAAGACACCCATTACAACAGAAAACTGGCCTGTAGATCCTGCCAAGCTTCATCTGGAGGGGGCACCCCACAGTCTTATTGGCCTGACGCTGGAACAGATCGTAACAGATCCTAACATCCAGATCCGGCCAGACGCAGCATCGTGCATGGATTGCCATGACTGGGCCCAGGAGATGACAGCGGAAAGCTATTGCCGTCGGACAGACGATTTCATCACTACCGACCAGGATGGAGAAGGCCCCAAACCCCAGGTTCTAAAAGATATTTTCATGGACTGGAAAAACCGTAACTGCCCGGATTGATCACTACTTCCTTTCCACCTGGCACAACAGGGATTTAAAAATAGGGGATTGACCTTCCATCATTCCCTATCCGCCATTCCCCATTCCTAACAGATGTGCCTGCGGTTATATCGTCTATGATGGACATGGGTTTAACCTGTTTTTACGAAGCGTCAAGGTTTTATTTCAATTGGAGTTCCCACGTCCAGCGCAAGCCAAATTTCGTCCATCGCGTGGTTTGACACGGCAATACAGCCGTCGGTCCAGTTGAAACATTGCGTGATACACGCTACCTGTCCAAATTGATCTTATTTGGGATTAAGGGGGGTATTGATGTACCATCCGATTATTCAAGAAGGTGTATTCCTCCGGGCGCATCGAAACCCGGGGAGCTTGGCACACATCTGGTTATTGCACGGTTTTGGAGAGTCCAGTCTCAGCTTTCGGGAAGTGTTTTCCAGTGAACTGGCGGCGTCCTACAGTCTTTTCGCGCCGGACCTGCCGGGATTCGGCGTCAGTCCTTGTCAGCCGGGAAAGATGTCCCTGGAAGCCGCGGCCGGGATCACTATAGATCTGATCAATGCGCTTTCCCGCAACAGACCCGTCCTGCTGGTGGGTCACTCTCTGGGTTCGGTGATCGCAACGTGGACTGCACGTGAGCTGGGTGAAACCGTAAAGGCTGTGTTCAGTATCGAAGGCAACCTGACTCGTTCGGATGGATATTTCTCGGCACTGGCCGCAGAGTTCGAGGACGCAACTGAGTTTTACCGATATTTTCTCGATCTGATTTGCAAACGGGCCGCAAAGAATGAGGCATATCAGAGGTATTTGGCCAGCTTACGGTTTGCCAGTCCCAAGGCTATGATGGCCTGGGGAAGGTCTTCGGCTCAACTTGGTGAAACCGGGACACACGGCAGTGAGTTTGCTTTCCTGAAATGTGCAAAGCTTTACTATTGGGGTATGCAGAGCACGCCCGAAGAAACCCAAACATTCATAGAAAGACACGGCATTCCAAACAGGAAATATACAGGCGATGGTCACTGGCCTATGATCGATACTCCGGATGCGTGCTATCATCATATGGGTGAGTTTTTTGCGAACGTGGATAAATAAAATATTTTTCTGAACCCGGCAGATTCCAGATCTTCATTCCTTCGCGATTGGTTATGCAGATTTTGGGTTTTAAATAAATGTATTGAAATGAATGACTTTAAAATGGTATGGATTTTATTTTAAAGGCCAAGATAAATTCTTCATTGAAACTTAATTTAGAAAACTCTGGACAAACAAATGGATGTAACCGAAAAACAGCAGGCTCTTTTGCGAATGCTCCCCGGAGTGGATTATATCCTTGAACTTTCAAAGATAGACCCTATCTTTAATGACATCCCCAAATCTGTTCTGGTTCGCTCGATTCGCTTAGTGGTTGAGAATCTTCGGACCATTATTATGGACCGCGAACAGGATATAACGGAAACGAAACTTTCAGATTCCATAATCCTCGAAACGGTTAAAAACAGTGTCAAGCAAGCGATGACCTCGAATCTGAAACGCATCGTAAACGCTACCGGTATTGTTGTTCATACCAATCTCGGCCGCTCATTACTTGCTAAAGATGCCGTGGAGAATCTTTTGACGGTTGCAAGCAGATATTCCAATTTGGAATTCGATTTGTCCAAAGGCAAGCGTGGATCCAGATACAGCTGTGTTGAAGATATTTTATGTGAAATAAGCGGTGCCCAGGCGGCAATGGTGGTGAATAACAATGCCGGAGCCGTGCTCCTTTGTTTAGAAACTCTATCCAGGGGTAAAAAGGTTATTGTATCCCGGGGAGAACTTGTGGAAATCGGCGGGTCATTCAGAATCCCCGATGTAATGGCAAAAAGCGGCTCTGTCTTAAAAGAGGTGGGAACCACGAACCGTACCCATCTTTACGACTACGAGAATGCCATTGAGCATGATACGGGCCTTTTGTTGAAAGTCCATCAAAGCAATTTCAGCGTCGTCGGTTTTACGGCTGAAGTTTCGCTGCAAGAGCTGGTTGCTCTGGGTACAAAATATCAAATTCTGGTGATGGAAGATCTGGGCAGCGGCACTTTTGTCGATTTTTCAAAATACGGTCTGTTAAAGGAGCCGATCGTTCAGGAATCAGTGGCGGCCGGAGTGGATGTTGTCACTTTCAGTGGAGATAAGCTCCTGGGGGGTCCCCAGGCCGGTATCATCATCGGGAAAAAGAATGTGATCGACAAAATTAAGAAAAATCCCATTACCCGGGCGCTGCGAATAGATAAACTGACCCTTGCCGCACTTGAAACTACCCTTCGACACTACAGAAATATAGACAGAGAAATAGATTCCATTCCGACGTTACGCATGATAACTCTTCCTTTTGGTCATATTGAAAAAAGAGCCAAAGAACTTGCCAACCTGATCGAAGATGCCGGTGACCCCCGCCTTTCCGTATGCCTTGTCGACCTTTTTTCCAGGCCGGGCGGCGGCGCGTTTCCGCTTCAAAAACTTCCCAGCAAAGGTGTGGGAGTCAAGATCCAAGGGATTTCTGCCAATACCGTTGAAAAAAAGATGCGTGGCAACGACATTCCCATCATCGGGAGGATAGAAGAAGATCGTTTTATTATGGATTTGAGAACCATACAGGATGATGAACTGCCTGTTATTAGAAAAGCATTCGAAAACATGTTGAGAAAGGTCTGATTATGACACACAAAAAGCCGGAATTATTTCATCACCGCTGCTCCAGCCGGCAGTTTCTTTTCTGCAAATCAGATTCTACCCCAACGGATGATAAGGTTATGGAAGCATCTCGGGTTGACTCGATCCTGGCATCAAAAACATTTCCGAACATTCTATTCGGGAAAAATTTTATCCATCACGCCATAGCCGAAATCGACGCTTCAACAAGGGTTGAGGCCATGGTGATCAAAATTGACGATTTACCTCATAAAGACAAATCCATATCCGGTGATTACGACAGCAATTTCCTCGCGGATATCGCAAAAACTATTGAAGAAACATGCAAAAACGAAAATGGAATGTGGGGACAGCTTGACCATGATATGTTCGGATGTTTTTTCCCGGGGAAAAACCAAACTTCTCCCCTAAAATTTGCCGATAAAATAAAAAACCGGTTGTCAGAATTTCGCAATGAAACCGTTTCCATCGGTATCGCCTCTTTTCCCACTATAACTTTCAGTAAAGACCAACTGATTGAGAATGCTCGTAAAGCGCTTGATCACGCTGCATTCTTGGGCCCTGACAGCACGGTTTTGTTTGATTCCGTGAGCCTGAATATCAGCGGGGACACGTTTTATCAGAAAGGGGACATCCACGGAGCCATCAAGGAATTTAGTGCAGCACTGATGCTCGATTCATCAAACATAAATGTCCATAACAGCCTGGGCGTATGCTACGGTGTTTTGTGCGATTATGATAAAGCTTTGGTAGAATTTGAGGAAGCAATCCGACTTGATCCTGAAGAAGCCATGGCCTTGTATAACGCAGGCCTGATAAATATGCTGACGGATAATAGGGACAAGGCCCTTGAATACTTTCTTGATGCGGACAGAAAAGAGGGCAATATATTTGACGTTGCGTTTCAAACGGGAAGACTTTATCTGAAAATGGGAAAGCTGGAACAAGGGAAAAAAAGCCTTGAGAAAGCGGTCAGTCTCAATCCGGAGTCGAGACTTGCATTGCGCTGTCTGGGGGAGTGTTGTTCGGCCATGAACCTGACAGATGAGGCGGTTTCCGCATATAAAAAGGTCCTCCGGCAGAATCCGAACGACGCGGAATCACTTTCAGCCCTTGGCTATCTATTTGATCTTCAGGGCGAAAACCCGGAAATTACCACAATATTCTGTCAACAGAGTATTGAAATTGCACCTGAAAACGGTCTGTTCAGGTACCGGCTCGGCAATCTTTACCTTAAAAGGGATCAACTTGAAAATGCATTGGAACAGTTCCAAAAAGCAAACGATCTGGGGTACGATGCCAGCGATCTGATCCGACAGGTTCAAAAATTAATACAAAATGCGTGATACAAAATGCTGGATGCCGGATACCGGATGCTGACCGGATGTGAATAAAAAATGGCGTAATTTTCAACGAACTGTCGAGGTCTCGAAACGGTAGCACAACCTATGAAAAACATTGTTTTGGATACACTGGGAGAAAGTATCAGGGTCAAAGAGCGGTTCATAAAAGATAATATCCCCCTCATTCTGAGGGGGGCAGAGATGCTGGTTTCTTGCATAAGCTCCGGTCATAAAATTTTGCTTTTCGGCAATGGAGGAAGTGCTGCAGATGCCCAGCATATTGCGGCGGAATTTGTAAACCGATTTCAGATTGAACGGCCGCCCCTTGCGGCTCTGGCGTTGACTACCGACACATCTATAATTACAAGCGTTGGAAATGACTATAATTTTGATGAAATATTTTCCAAGCAGATTAGGGCGCTGGGCAAAAAGGATGATATTGCCATAGGTATCAGTACCAGCGGAAATTCTAAAAATGTAATACAGGCAATTCATGCTGCCGGGAAACTCGGAATGTTCACCATTGGGCTGACCGGTTGCGGCGGAGCACTGGCCCAATGCGCTGATCTGGTATTTTCCGTAAAATCAGACATAACCGCAAGGGTTCAGGAAGCACATATCATATTGGCGCACATTTTATGTGATCTTGTGGACCGGATACTGTTTCCGGAAAAATTCGGAAACTTGAACACAGGGGCTTCGCCCCGCATGCCATTGCAAGGCACGAGTGGGCAGGCCCAATCGGAATAACGGAATTCCAGTATTCCATTCTTCCATTCTGATGTCATAAACTGATTGCCATTACTAGATCCATATTTTCATAAAGTTGTAGAATTTACGAGATGCCTGACCATGTCACAGAAATTTAAGCCAATTGATTTAAGACCGGTAAAAACATACTCGCTTTCGGAGCGAAAGAGCAGGGTGGCCACGTCGGATTTTGCCAAAACCTGGCAAAAGGGGTCTTATTTTAAGGAATTTATTGATTGCCTCCCGGACGTCCTTGCCGGGAGTCATATCAAGACCGTTATATCTTCAATTGCAAAGGCCTTTAAGAATAAAAAAACCATAGTCCTGGCCATGGGGGCTCATGTTATTAAAGTCGGGCTAAACCCTGTTGTTATCGATCTTATGGAGCGAGGAATTATTACTGCTGTTGCAATGAACGGAGCGGGTATTATTCACGATCTCGAAATTGCCATGGCCGGTCAGACATCGGAAGATGTGGCGGCATCTATCGGTAACGGCAGTTTTGGAATGGCTCGTGAGACGACATCCTTTATCAGCGATGCCACTCATCTGGCCGGACAAAACTCTGCAGGACTCGGGGAATCCGTTGGACGGCACATCATCGAAAAAAATCTGCCCTTTATGGAACAAAGCATCTTTGCGGCCGGCGTGCGTCTGGGTGTACCCATAACGGTTCATGTGGCAATCGGAACAGACACGATTCATATCCATCCCGAGTTTGATCCGGAACAGACAGGAGCGGCAACCTATCGGGATTTTCGCATCTTTGCATCGGTAATCGCTACACTGGAAGGGGGCGTTTATCTGAATGTGGGATCTGCGGTCATATTACCGGAGGTTTTTTTAAAGGCGGTAACACTTGCCCGAAACCTTGGGAATATTCTTGATAATTTCACTTCGGTTAACATGGATTTCATCAGACATTACCGTCCCGTTACAAATGTCGTGAACAGGCCTACCGCCAGAGGCGGGCAAGGGTTTAACCTTACGGGCCACCATGAAATCATGCTTCCTCTCATAGCTGCCGGGGTTATAGAAGAAATAGGGTAAAAACAACCAACCGTTGAGAGGTTCAGGGTTCAGGGGTTCAGAGGTTCAGAAATTGAATGCCGGGTTGATTAAATAATATTGATGATTAGAATAGCTTATAACGTTTTCAGCAGGTAAGTGGGTGTGAATCACGGCTGCTGGCAATATGAAAATTCATGTTCGTCTGCGCTACGTATTTAGCTTTGGGGAAAAGGTTTCAGGTGTCAGGTGTCAGGGTCGAGAAACTTGAAGAGCTGAAACCTGAACACTGA
>CAYPIW010000040.1:0-22335 GCA_964410925.1 uncultured Desulfobacteraceae bacterium | reverse complement strand
CTATTTGTATCGATGGGGCCCAATTAACTTGTTGATATTCCTATGTAAAACTCCTCACAGGGCGTAAGGGAACCCAAGTTCTTAATAAACTCAAGCTAGTGCCTGAAAGAAAACTGTCTTTTCCGCTAATATCTGCGTCAGACTCAAATTTTAATCCTCAAAATACTACCACCAGTATTCCTGTGGTTAAAATTTTCGTCTTCCCCTCCGGGGCGTAGGCCCTACGGGCCGGAGGCTTGATCTTAAGGAAAAATCCTGGTTTTCGTTCGGGCACTAACTCATATGGTCAATTCTTTGCCTGTTGAATTTGGCAAAAACATATTATGAATTACAATCTGCATTTCTTGGTATGGTTGGTTTCAAAAATTCTGTTTTCAGATCAACAGGGGCATTGATGGGTAAAAGATATTTTTAGATTGTTATATCCATGGCAATATGTTAATAGCTGCAATTAATGGTTGACGGTTTCGTAAAAAGTCCAACTTCTGCGTTGTGCTTCATTTCGCAATCATTCAACGTACGATAAGTACGCCTCATGATTACAAAATTTGCACGCCTTGAATTTAAACTTTTTACGAAACCGTCTAAATCGGACTTTTTATGAATGCATCAATAATGGTTGAATCGAAAATTATTGATAGTGTTTATCCATATGCTCAAAATCATTATTTTAGCGTTAAGTATTTTCATGTCCATGGGTTTCCCAACGGCAATTGGCGGCGGTTATTCATATGGCCCGGACAAAACGGTTGTGGGGTGTATCCGACACCACACCATCGCTCCCAAAGAAACAATTTTGGATATTGCGAGGAGTTTCGGTCTGGGATTCAATGAAATCCAGTTGCTATATCCGGAAATGGACCCCTGGATTCCCGATTCCGGACATCGCATTGACATCCCCACCCGATGGATCTTACCCCCGACCCGGCACCAGGGAGTTGTAATTAATCTGCCGGAATTGAGGCTGTATCACTTTTTTCCGAAAGTTGGTATGGTGACAACATTCCCTATCGGCATCGGAAACCATGGATGGGAAACACCTGTGGCCAACGGGAAGATTACGGATCGCAAGGTTGACCCTGTATGGGTGGTACCGGAGTCACTCAGGTCAAAGTACGGATTCATATCGGTTCCTCCGGGACCGAATAACCCTTTGGGTAAATACTGGGTGGGACTGTCACTTGACGGATATGGTATTCATGGAACCCATATTCCCTGGGCAATCGGTCGGCTTGTCAGTCATGGATGCATCCGCCTGTATCCTGAACATATTGCACTTTTTTTTGAAGAGGTTTGTGTGGGCACACCCTTTGAAATTATTTATGAGCCGGTAAAGATCGGGGTTCAGGACGGAAACATATTCATTGAGGTTCATCCGGATATCTACAGGAGGATACCGGATATGGCAGCGCATATCAGGCTCCGGTTAAAAGAGATGGGCCTTTGGAACAGCATCTCACATGAAGCGTTTAAAAACGCCCTTCAAAAACAAAACGGAATCCCGGTTCGTGTGGGCTGTCTGATGAAGGGAGGTGATGACTCGGTCACTAGGGAAGCGTCGAATATTTGACGACATGCTGTTTATTTAATACACGAAGAGAAAAATCGGAGGAGAAAAGTTAATGAATATAGGTAAATATGGACGTGTTTTGTTGTGTCTGGTATTCTCAATGGTTTTGGCGATTACCTTCATGAGCTGTGCGACTACCCAGCAGGTAAAAACGCTGGAAGATCAGGTTCAGCAAGCCCTTCAAGAGGCACAGGCCGCCAAGGCGTTAGCCCAGGATTGTGAACAGAAGGTTGATGCAGCTGCTCAGCGTGCTGAAGACGCTGCAGACCGGGCCGAAAAATCGGCCGATGATGCGGCAGCCTCCGCGCAGATGGCGGAAGATATGGCAAATAAAACAGAAGCCATTTTCAACAAGGCCATGCAGAAATAACTCTTTCCCCCGGACCCGGGTCGTGATATTTGAAGCGCCCCGGGTCGGGGATTGCTTTATAGCCCAATAAGAGCCCTCTTTCCCATTTTCATAAATCCACTTTAGTCAAGTTACGGAAAGATTCTTAAAAAACCTTACATAAGATTCAGATAAAAAAAAGAGTATTCGATTTCTTAAGCTCATCCAAAAATCCATAGAAATGTGAGAGGCATAAAAATGATGAACTCGCAAAAAGTCCGATTTAGACGGTTTCGTAAAAAGTTTAAATTCAAGGCGTGCAAATTTTATAATCATGAGGCATACTTATCGTACGTTGAATGATTGCGAAATGCAGCACAACGCAGAAGTTGGATTTTTTACGAAACCGTCAAAAATGGATCCTCAATATTACATAAGATTGGAAGACAAATTCGGGGCTCACAATTATAAGCCTCTTGATGTGGTGTTACACCGAGGTCAAGGCGTTTGGGTCTGGGATGTGGAAGGCAAAAAATACATGGATTGTCTTTCCGCTTATTCGGCAGTTAATCAGGGACATTGCCACCCGAAAATCATGGGCACGATGAAGGTTTTAACCAAGACATAGACAGTCATCAGAGGTGCATTACCAGTTTATTATTTGCTGTCCAAGACTTTTTGGTTTGTCAATAGATAAGGATCAGCGTTTACAACGGTCTTGATCTACTCCCACCGGTTGACCGAAAGAATCACCTGATGCGATGTCGTGACCGACGGTCTTTTCTGCCATCAAGGGCGGCACGGATTCGATTTCTTTCGGCCCTTATTTTGCAAAGTTTATCTTTGATTTCTTCTTTTTTTCCCGGAGGAGCATTCTCGAGCTGCGTTTCGATTTTTTCGACTTCCTGCAAAAGCCGGTAAAGTTCTCGGGCAAGCATTTGGATAGACATAACTTTTTCCCAGCAACTCTTTAAAAAAAAATAATACAAAATTCAATGAGGTGTCTATAACCCCGATATAGCTGCGGATCGGTATTGCGTCAAGAAATTATATGGGGTATATAAAATCTGAGATGTTAGAATACGGAGATTGCCATGCGCATGGGTATAGGATATGATGTTCACCGGCTTATTCAAGGGCGTAAGCTTGTTCTGGGCGGGGTTGCCATCCCTTTCGAGAAGGGACTGCTCGGACATTCGGATGCTGATGTGCTGGTTCATGCGGTGTGTGACGCACTGCTGGGAGCCGCAGGTCTGGGGGATATCGGCATGCATTTTCCGGATACCGACCCGGACTATAAAGACATTTCCAGCATTAAACTCCTTGCCAAAACCTATGAACTGGTCAGCAGCAGGAATTTTAAAATCATGAATTTGGATTCCACAATTTTTGCCGATGCTCCGAAACTCTCCCCATACAGGGAGGCAATGCAAAAAAACATTGCCCGAACAATTGAAATCGAGCCCGAGTGTGTTAATATAAAAGCAACAACCTTCGAAGGTCTCGGAATGATCGGAAAAGGGGAGGGGATCGGTGCCATGTGTGTTATTCTCATTCAGTCTCGGAAAAAAACGAATAATTATCCGGAGTAAATTTTTAAAGCAGGAAAGGATTATGACACTTCGCGTTTTCAATACATTGGGCGGAAAAAAGGAACGGTTTGAACCATTAGAACCGGGCAGGGTCCGCATGTATGTGTGCGGTCCTACAGTATATGATGCCTGTCATATCGGGCACGCAAGGTCCGTGGTGGTGTTTGATGTTATCGCACGATATCTCAAGGCAAAAGGATTTGAAGTCACATATGTCAGAAATTTTACCGATGTTGACGATAAAATTATTGATAAAGCCAATCGGCTCGGAATTGATTCCATGGGGGTTGCCGAAAAATATATCAGGGAATTCTACACCGACATGGATGCCCTGAACGTTGAACGGGCCACCGTCGAGCCAAAAGCCACCGAGCACATTACCCAGATCGTACAGTTTGTTGAAAAGCTGATACAAAAAGGTTTTGCATACCGAATAAATGGAGATGTCTATTATTCCGTTGAAAAATTCAACGAATATGGAAAACTATCCGGTCGCCGGCTTGAAGATATGGAGGCCGGAGCAAGAGTCGATATTGATGAAAGGAAACAAAACCCTTTTGATTTTGTTTTATGGAAATCCGCAAAACCCGGAGAACCTGCCTGGGAAAGCCCATGGGGCATGGGAAGACCCGGCTGGCATATTGAATGCTCGGCCATGAGCAATGAATATCTGGGTGAAACCCTCGATATCCACGGCGGAGGCAAAGATCTGTGTTTTCCGCATCATGAAAACGAAATCGCCCAGTCAGAAAGCGTTTCAGGAAAACCGTTTGTAAAATACTGGATTCATAACGGCTTTGTAAATATTAATCAGGAAAAGATGTCGAAATCACTGGGTAATTTTTTGATGATAAAAGATGTTTTAAAAATTTATCATCCTGAAACCGTGCGTCTTTTTCTTCTGTCCAATCACTACCGCAGCCCCATTGATTTCACGGACAAGGCCTTGGATGAAGCAAAAACCGGGCTTGATAAAATCTATGCGCTTCTTGAACGCATTGAAAAAGAAACAGATGTACCACCGGAACAAAATATTGAGCCCGGGGACTGCTGGCAACGGTTTTCAGAGGCGATGGATGATGATTTTAATTCCGCTCGTGGCATCGGCATCCTTTTCGACACGGTTCGAAGCATGAATCGCCTGCTGGATCAGGAAAAAAATCACGTGTCTCCTGAAATAAAGAAAACCGCCCAATCCGATCATGCCGACATTCTGAGGATAGGCAGCATATTGGGAATACTTATGGACTCCCCCCAGGTCTATTTTCAAAAAAAACAGACCCGGGGTCTCGAACAAAAATCAATTGATCCGGAGGCTATTGATCAAATGATTAAGGAGCGGAACCAGGCCAGAAAAACGAAAAACTGGGCAAGGGCTGATCAGATCAGAAATCAGCTTTCCGACATGAACATAATATTAGAAGATCGAGCCGAAGGAACCATTTGGAAAATTAAGGATATATAAATTTTATTTTACCGCAAATGGACGCAAATAAACACAAATGAGCATTTAAAAAAACACATTTATGGTTAAATTTTGATCGTATGTTTTTATTTTGCCCTGAAAAACCTGGTCCTTACCCGCAATGCGGGATCTTCGATAACTTTAGGCACTTTAGATCACTTTAGGCACTTTTAACTTGTAAGATTGGGTATGCTGAAGAAATATTTTGCAAGATAAAATGGTACTTATTAATTTATAAATCAAATACATATCATATCATATCTAATTTCATGCCTTCCTTTAAGTTAGTTTCAGATTTTATACCCAAAGGTGATCAGTCCGGTGCAATCAAAGCCCTGAGCAAAAGAATTCTGGCAGGCAAAAAGCACCATGTTCTCCTGGGCGTTACCGGATCCGGGAAAACCTTTACCATGGCACATGTCATTGCAAAGGTTGAGAAACCTACCCTTGTCATCGCTCCGAACAAAACCCTCGCCGCCCAGCTTTACCATGAGTTCAGAATGCTGTTTCCGGAAAATGCGGTTGAATATTTCGTCAGCTATTATGACTACTACCAGCCTGAAGCATATATTCCGTCAAGCGATACCTATATTCAGAAAGATTCCTCAATCAATGAGATGATCGACAAACTTCGCCATTCTGCAACACGGTCGGTATTGTCCCGAAGGGATGTGATTGTTGTGGCCAGTGTATCATGTATATTCGGACTTGGCGCTCCTGAAGATTATATGGATATGCGTGTTGATATTGAAAAAGATATGGAACTGGTTCGCGACAAACTCATCGCAGATCTGGTTGCCATTCATTACGAGCGGAATGATATGGATTTTCACAGAGGCGTCTTCCGAGTGCGGGGCGACCGGGTTGAGATCTTTCCGGCCTGCGAAGAAGACAGGGCGTTCCGCATTGATTTTTTCGGGGATGAGATTGAAGGAATTTCGGAGATTGACCCACTCAGAGGCAGGGTTACAAAACGTTTGACACGAATGACCATATATCCTGCAAGTCACTATGTTACTGAAAAAAATGTTCTTCAAAGAGCAACGGAGACGATTATTGCCGAATTAAAGGAACGAACTGATTATTTCAGGGCTGGAAATAAGCTGATTGAAGCCCAGCGAATCCAGGAACGGACGGATTTTGACCTTGAGATGATGCAGGAACTGGGATACTGCAACGGTATCGAGAACTATTCACGCCATTTAACACAGAGGGCGCCCGGTGACCCTCCGCCGACCCTCCTGGATTATTTTCCCGACGATTTTTTGGTGTTCATCGATGAAAGTCATATTGCCGTGCCCCAGATTCGAGCAATGTATAAAGGGGACAGATCTCGCAAGGAGACACTTGTTGAGTATGGATTCAGGTTGCCGTCGGCTCTGGATAACAGGCCCTTGACCTTCCATGAGTTTGAGTCAAAAACACCACAGGCGGTTTATGTATCGGCAACCCCTGCCGACTACGAGATTGAACAGGCAAACAACGAACTTGTGGAGCAAATCGTAAGGCCGACCGGCCTTGTTGATCCTCAAATAGATGTCAGAAGCGCTGGAAACCAGGTTGATGATCTTTTTGAAGAAATTTCGATACGCCGAGAAAGGAATGAAAGGGTCCTGGTAACCACCCTTACAAAACGCATGGCGGAAGATCTTACGGAATA
The DNA here is from genome assembly GCA_964410925.1 of uncultured Desulfobacteraceae bacterium. GTDB lineage: Bacteria > Desulfobacterota > Desulfobacteria > Desulfobacterales > UBA11574 > S5133MH16. The sequence goes on along the minus strand of CAYPIW010000040.1, from coordinate 15,720 downwards.
TTATTCTGATTTGGGAGTAAGGGTGCGGTATCTTCATGCCGATATCGGTACTATGGAACGGATGGATATTATCTACGATCTCAGAAAGGGCGAATTTGACGTGCTTATCGGTATTAATCTTCTTCGAGAAGGGCTTGATATTCCTGAGGTGTCCCTTGTAGCCATACTCGATGCAGACAAGGAAGGCTTTCTGCGATCTAAGCGGTCGTTGATACAAACCTGCGGGCGTGCTTCCAGAAATGTCCGGGGCCAGGTCATCATGTATGCCGATGTTGTGACACGATCCATGAAACAGGCCATGGATGAAACTGACCGGCGAAGGAAAATCCAGCAATCTTATAATAAAAAGAATTCAATTATCCCGGAAAGCATACAAAAAGATATCACATCAATATTTGCCCGGATGTATGAACAGAAAGACGAACCGGCGGACAGGGTGTCGGAAGCCTTAGCCCCATATGATTCTTTAGAAAATATAGATGACATCATTAAAAATCTGGAGGAACGAATGAAACAGGCGGCTAAAGAGCTTGCTTTTGAAAAAGCGTCGGAACTTCGAGATCAGATTAAAGCGCTGGAAAACATGATTGTGTTTGAGCTGTGAGCAAAAATAATCCAATACCAGCTGACCTGAAACCTGATACCCGAAACCAAACAGCCATGGAAATCTTAGCAAACAACAACCTTAATTTACACCTATCCGCATGCAGTTTAAAAGACAAACTGGCTGCGGTTCCCTCGGGGCCCGGTGTCTATGTCATGAAAGATATCGATGACCGGGTGATTTATGTGGGTAAAGCCCGGAATCTGAAAAAGCGTGTGGCGTCATACTTTTCAAGATCCAGGACCGGCCTTTTGCACCCGGATATAAAGACAGGAATTCTGGCCAGGAAAATATCAAATTTTGAGACCATTATTACCGATACCGAGAAAGAAGCTCTGATTCTTGAGTCCAACCTTATTAAACGGCACCGGCCCCGCTATAATGTTATATTAAAAGATGACAAGCGGTATCCTTGTTTGCGCCTGAACTTAACCCATCCCTATCCCAACCTCACCGTTGTCAGAAAAATAAAAAAAGACGGGGATCTCTATTTCGGTCCTTTTGCGTCTTCTGCTGCGGTTCGAGAAACGCTCAAAATAATCCATAAGACGTTCAGGCTTCGAAAGTGTAAAACAAAAGATTTTAAAAACCGTTCCCGGCCATGCATTAATTATCAGATGGGAGCATGTCTGGCACCCTGCTGTCTTGATGTGGACAAAAACAGATACCATGAAATCATAAAAGAGGTCATCCTCTTTTTGAATGGAAGAACCCCCGATCTTATTCAAAAAATAAAAAAAAGGATGATATCCGCCGCAAATAAGCAAGACTATGAAAAGGCGGCGGTCCTCAGGGATAAGATGTTTGCACTTGAACAGGTCATTGAAAAGCAAGTGGCGGTCACAAATGATTTTAAGGATCGGGATGTCATCGGCATTGCCGGCTCTCATGAACATTCCATGATTACGGTTCTTTTTGTTCGCAGTGGATTTTTGCTGGGGACAAGGCATTTCAATTTTTCAGAGATCATGTCCACCAGGGAGGAAATGATCGAAGCATTTATCCGGCAATATTATGAAAAAGCCCTTTTTGTTCCCAAACAGATTCTTATCCCCACTCAACTTGAAGACGCAGCTTTGACGGAAGAATTTCTGAGCAGCATCAGGGGAACAAAAGCAAGTATTCTGGGACCGAAAAAAGGTGAAAAATTCCGTCTGGTTAAGCTGGCCTGCCAGAATGCGGAAAACCGTCTAAAGGAATTCAGGGCTTCGGCTGCCACGGACATGGAGATTCTTGTTCAGCTCAGGAAACGGCTGAAAATGGATAAATTACCCCAGCGAATCGAGTGTTTTGATATTTCCAGTATTTCCGGCACAGAGGCTGTCTCCGGAATGGTTGTATTTGAAAAGGGTAAGCCGAACAAATCGTTATTCAGAAAGTACAGAATAAAATCTGTTGGTGCCAAAGACGATTATTCCTGCATGGCTGAAGTCCTGAAAAGACGGTATGGTAACGGCGAAAAATCAAGGCCGTATCCGGATATTCTGATGGTGGACGGTGGTAAAGGACAGCTCAATATTGCGGTATCGGTAATAGCATCGCTGAAACTGGAGCAGACATTTCAAATCGTCAGCATTGCGAAGAAGAATGAGTGCAGGGGGGAAACCCAAGATAAGATCTATAAACCCGGACAGGTTAATCCGGTAAATATGGAAAGGGGAGGGGAACCTCTTCTTCTTCTACAAAGAATAAGGGATAAATCCCATGAATTCGCTATATCATTTCACCGTCAGCGTCGCAGAAAGCGATTTATCCGTTCCGCGCTCGATTCGATTCCGGGCATTGGCAAAAAAAGAAAAGCGATACTGTTAACCCATTTTAAAAGCATCAAAAAAATCCGGGCAGCAACCGTCGAGGAACTTGGCGCACTGCCCGGAATTAGTCGTAATGTTGCAGAGTCTGTGAAAAAAACACTTAACCCGAATTCCTAACCGGAGTATACCGCTATCGGGTGTAATTCAAGACTGTTGTTTGCTAATATTGCCATGGCTGTTTGGTTTCAGGTGTCAGGTGTCAGGAATGATGAACAGAGGCGCTGAAACCTGACACCTGAAACCTGACACCAGGTATACGGAAAGGAATAAATATGGGATATTTTTTAAAGCCATACTATGGGAAATTTCAATCACCCCACCTGACACCTGAACCCTGAAACCTGAAAAAATGGCTTCGAAGCCATGGTTTGTCATTGGACAAGGACCAGCGTTTACCAACTGCCTTGATTTACACCCGCCGGTATTTGCTCTATGCCAGCTTTTTCAATGCTTCCTTGAGTTCTCTGACTGCGCCGGCGGATTTCTCAAGGGCGGCCTTCTCTTGAGCAGTGAGGGTAATTTCAATGATCTCTTCCACACCGTTTGTGCCAAGTTTTACCGGCACGCCGATAAAAAGTTCGTTAAATCCATATTCACCCTCAAGGTATGCGGCACATGGCAGGATTTTCTTCTTGTCTTTGAGAATAGATTCGGCCATTTCCACCGCAGCCGACGCCGGCGCATAAAAAGCACTTCCTGTTTTAAGAAGTCCGACAATTTCGGCACCTCCATTAGCGGTTCTTTCCACTAAAGCGTCAATCCGTTCTTTGGGTAGCAGTTCCGTAATCGGTATGCCGGCTACCGTGGAATAGCGAGGTAACGGCACCATGGTGTCGCCATGTCCGCCAAGAACAAATGCAGTGGTATTTTCTACGGAAACATTAAGTTCCATGGCAATAAAAGACCTGAATCGTGCAGAGTCCAGTACCCCGGCCATGCCGACAACTCTGTTTTTTGGGAATCCGCTGGTCTCATATGCAACGTGGCACATCGCATCAAGGGGGTTGCTAACAATGATAAGTATGGCGTCAGGGGATAGCTTCGCGACCTCCCTGGTAACAGTATTCATGATTCCTGCATTGATATTCAGAAGGTCGTCCCGGCTCATCCCGGGCTTTCTGGGTATTCCGGCGGTAATGATAACGATATCTGAGTTCGCTGAAGCTGCATAATCGTTTGAACCGGTTAGACGGGCATCATGCGTTTCAATAGGTGCAGCCTCTGCAAGATCGAGGGCTTTGCCCTGAGGAAGTCCTTCAATGATATCAATCAAGGCCACATCGCATAACTCTTTTTCCGCCAGTCTTTGAGCCGCGGTTGCCCCCACATTGCCGGCACCGATTACGCTGACTTTTTTGTCCATATTAAACTCCTTTTATTAATGGATTGTTATTAATAGTGGTTTTAAGAAGATAAAAAAATATAAAGTTGTAGATTCTGTTAGCATAAAACCGACTATTGTCAATATATTTATAACAAATATTTCTTGTTGTTGACATGAGTGGTTAAGCAGTATAAAAATTTAAAATGAAAAATAAGAGTTGAAGGTTTTCATGGATATAACAAAAAAGGTTAAAATACTATTGCAGGAAGCAGAACTTTATCATGCCCAGGGCCTGTTGAACGAGGCAATTGAAAAATATGGCACCGCAACAAAACTGATCCGGAACGATGAATGGCTAAAGGACAAACAAAACCTGATCATGGGAATTTCAAAAAAAATTCTCGCCTTGAAAGACGATATCATCAAGATTGAAATGGCACCGAAAAAACCTGAAGTTTCTGCAAAGGTTCAGGACCTGATAAAAAAAATGTATTCGTTTTCACCGGACAGGAACGAAGATTTAAAAGCTCTTGACGGCGCCATAGCCCTGGCAAAGTTCGGACAGTTCAAAAGGGCCATATCAGAATTTAACGAACTCATAAAAAAAGGCTCATTGCGTGTTGTTGCTGCCAAGAACATGCTAAGGTGTCATATGGCGCTTTCATCACCGGATGAGGCTGTTGCTCAGTATGAGCAATGGATTTCAGACGATAGATTTTCAACGATTCAGATGGATAATTTACATGTTTTTCTTGTAAATATTCTAAAAAAAGAGGGCATTGAAAAAAAACTCATAAAGCGAAACCCACCTAAAGGCAACACCGGCGTGGTTTGGGTTAAAGGACCTCAACTCGAAACTGATGACACCCTCGATATCAACTCCATCGGTATAACTATCTACAGGGAACCCCAAAAGGGGCAGGTCGTTGAATTTAAGGTAAAATTTCAATCAGGAAACATGGTCAGCCTGCTTGTTTCTTTCAGGGACAAAGAGTTAATTGGTATTTTTAAAGCTGGGGAACTGATTAGTGATATTCAATATTATTCAACCGCTGCTCTATTTAATGCCGCCGGACTGGTTACATCGGTAAAAAAGATTAAAATCGGTCCCTTGAGGGGAGATTATTGCGTGGACATTAAAATTGTATCAGACCAGCCCTAACATTGTACCGGTTCTTTGTTCAACATCGCATTTGCGTACCATGAAACAGGAAAGGCCTTGAATAATTTGAGAAATATTTGAATTTTTTTTATGATTTTATTCGAGAAATTTAACCTGTCTTAATTTTTTGCCTGGGGCTGATTATATATGGCTATTTTTAAATTAAAAAAAAGAGAAATAGAATGTAAAATCGTGTATTACGGACCTGGAAGATCCGGGAAAACCACTAACATGGAATATATTTACAAAACATATAGAAAACAGGTCATCGGCGAGATGATCTCGGTGGACACAGAGGGTGACCGAACGCTTTTTTTCGATTTTCTTCCTATGGGGTTGGGACAAATAAGAGGTTTTGATATCAGACTTCAGGTTTATACGGTTCCCGGTCAGGTTCAATACGGATCCACCAGAAAACTGGTTTTAAAGGGCGTGGACGGCATAATTTTTGTTGCCGATTCACTGGCGGTCAGGCGTGAGAAAAACATGCTCTCCCTAAAGGATCTCCAGCATAATTTGAAAGAATACGGCATTAGCATCTTAAAGATTCCACTTGTTATGCAGCATAACAAAAGGGATCTTGCAGGGCAGGGCGTTCCGATAATGTCCATAGAACAGATGGAAAGAGATTTAAACAGACAGCTCAAGGTCCCCTCTTTTTCAGCCAGTGCTGTTACCGGTGATGGTGTGGGTGCAACTTTAAAAGAATGCCTTAAGTTGACATTATTGTTATTTAAAAAACAAATCAAATCGGTATAGAAGATCCATGGGTGATTTTGTTCTGGCGGGTAATCTCAAGTTTTTAAGCCTGGGGGATATTTTGCAACTCCTCGGTTCAAATGCCAGCACCGGAGTTTTGCGCATTACCAGCAGGTATGCCCAGGATTTGGGGTTAATATATTTTCACAACGGAAACCCTGTTAATGCTTCAGTCGGATCACTGGCCGGTCTTGATGCCGTAAATTCACTTTTTGGATGGCTCGATGGAGAATTTGAATTCATTGAAGAAAAAGTTGATGGTAAAAATGTCATCAAAAAAAGCCGCATGCAGATTATTCTTGACTGCTTAAGAATGCTGGACGATGGACAGATTGAGCAACTGGGACCGGTAACATTTACAAAAAAGTCATCCCATCCTTCGGACAGTTTATCAAATCGGCCGATAATCAAAGGACCGCTTATCGATTACACGTACGTTGTTGATGAAGAAGAAGTCCGTGCCGGGAACAAAATCGTGGGAGAAGGAAAACATGGTGGCTGGTTATGGGTCATCCTTGAAGGCACTGCGGAAATTATTAGAGAAACCCCCCAGGGCCCTTTAAAATTACTCAGAATCGGTGAAGGCGCATTTATCGGAAGTATTGCCTCATTTTTAGTGTTAGAGGGGAGTGTCCGAAGTGCTGCGATCACGGCGATTAACAATGTTCTGCTCGGTGTCCTCGATTTGCGACGACTCTCCGCCGACTTTTTGCGAATGTCCAATCAATTCAGAAGCCTTTTAATCAGTCTCGACAAACGGTTAAAACAGGTGACCAATATGGCGGTTGATATAAAATTAGAAAATATTGAAGCAGAAAAATTTATCCATGGCAAAGCTCAGGTGTTCACACAGGGCGAAAATGTGGAAAAAATATTCACCATTACAGAAGGAGAAGCGCATATTGTCCGGAATACCGAAAATGGGTATGTGCCCCTGGCGAATCTTTATCAGGGTGATTTCTTTGGCCATCTTCCATTCCTTGATATTGGCCAGGAACCTTACTCCGCTTCGGTTTTCGGATCAAAAGATCTCAAGATCAGTGAGATGGATTTTGAAATTATGGAGCAGGAATATAAACAGCTTTCGTCCACATTTAAAAATTTTATAGAACACCTTGCAAACTGTATACTCGTAACATCCATGCTGGCTTGTGAGTTTGGAAAAAACATCGCCCTTAAAAAACCGGGAAAATCCAAATGAGTTTACTTCTATTCCATCATTCCATATGTGAAGCAAAAGATCCAATCTCAATATATTGTCTTATTCACAGTAAATTATAGAACTTCCGAAACGTTTAATTATTGGATGAAAACCATGACCACAAAAGACAGAAGAAAAAATGCGAGATTCAGCGCCCTTAATCTTATATCGTATAGTTGTATTAATGGAGCTGCTCAGGTTGTAGCACAGGGAATGGGGAGAACTTTGAATGTGTGTCAAAACGGGATTCTCCTTGAAACGCATGTTCCCATCGACCCGAAATATACGGTGGCGTTGACAATAGGTCTGCAAGATGAATTGCTCAATATCAACGGAAGGGTTGCTTTTTCCATGGCAAGGGGTGAAGATCGATTTCAAGCCGGGATCGAGTTCATTGAAACCGATGAGGCAACGCTTGACGTTTTAAAAGAATACATCAAAGCATTCAGGAAGCACGAGTAATGATACATACCGAAGGATAAAAATCCATGGTGCAAACAGTCAGTCAAACCGATTTTAAAAATTTAAATTTACTGAAAAGGGGAAAGGTCAGGGATATATACGATCTTGGCGACAAACTGTTAATGGTGACCACAGATCGAATTTCCGCGTTTGACGTTATCATGCCAGATCCTATTCCGGGGAAGGGAAAAATCCTGACTCAAATTTCCCTGTTCTGGTTTGAAATAATGAAGTCTCTTTTGCCCAATCATGTGATTTCCGGCAACGTTGATGATTTTCCCGAGATTTGTAGCCCCTATACAGAAATTCTACGAGACCGAAGCATGCTGGTTAAAAAAGCAAAACCGCTTCCCATTGAGTGTGTTGTCAGGGGGTACATATCCGGTTCCGGCTGGAAAGATTACCAGACCACCGGAAGCATCTGCGGAATAAAACTGCCTAAGGGTCTGAAAGAATCCGACAAATTGCCTGAACCCCTGTTTACACCTTCCACCAAGGAAGAGATAGGCCTTCATGATGTCAATATTGATTTTGATACCGTCACAGCTAAAATTGGAAGGACCCTTGCAGAAAAGATCAGAGAACTCAGCCTCGCAATTTACGAAAAGGGTGCCAATTTGGCTTATAAACACGGCATAATCATTGCGGATACAAAATTTGAATTCGGCATTTTCGAAAATAACCTGATCCTTATTGATGAAGTGTTGACTCCGGATTCATCAAGGTTCTGGCCTGGAGGGTCGTATAAACCAGATGGTTCGCAAAAGAGTTTTGACAAGCAATACCTCAGAGACTACCTGATTTCCATAAACTGGGATCGAAAGCCGCCGGGGCCGCCGCTTCCCGAAACGGTTATCCGTAATACACGAACCAAATACCTGGAAGCCTTAACTCAACTTACCGATGCAAGTTATTCGCTGTAAACAAAAGATCGCAAACCTTTCTTTGATCGATTCTAAAGACGATTCCTTTCGCATTACCACCCGGATAAACGTGGATCATCTCATGGACTCCATTCATCATGTGGGGATGTTAAACCTTCCGTTACTCGTAGAAAAAGAGAAAGGATATAAAATTGTGAGCGGTTTTCGCAGAATTGAAGCCTGCCGGCAACTTAACCGGGATGATGTGGAAGTCAGGATACTCGAACCTGATACAAAACAGCTTGACTGCGTAATATATGCGATTTCGGACAACTCTCTTCAAAGACCGCTGAATCTGATTGAACAATCCAGATCCATTAACCTGCTTTACCCATTTTTCAATGATGTTAGCGTCCCGGGCAAAGAACTTTCGGCCATGGGGTTGCCTGACAATCCTTCAATTATAAAAAAAATTAAAGAACTTTGTCACCTTCCCGAATCTGTTCAACACGGGATTCTTTCAAATACTATTTCCCTGCCCATGGCTTTGGAACTCGGGAAGTTCCAGCGGGACGTGGGAGAAGGTTTTGCAAAACTTTTTGAAACACTTAAATTGAGCCTGAATAAACAAAAGGAAATATTGACCCTGGTTAAAGAAATTTCCCTTCGCGAAGATATCCCTGTCCTGAAAATGATAAAAACTGACAGGGTTCAAAAGATCTTAACGAACGAAGATCTGGATAGAAATCAGAAAATCCGAAAGATAAGAATCTATTTAAAACAGAGGCGGTTTCCCGCGATAACGGCCGCTGAAAATGAATTTGAAAACCTGTTAAAAAAACTTGAACTCGGAAGCGGAACAAAACTTATTCCTCCGGACAATTTCGAAGGCAGCACCTATATCCTAAAATTATTCTTTAGAAATTTAAATGAACTTAAGGATCGTCAGGCAAGCATTGATGAACTGATCAAGAACCCCTCCCTTAGAAAAATTCTCGACAGACTCAATTGATACCCTGTTTTTAAAATTTGACCTTCGAAGATTTTACCTTATATAGTGCCCTATCTATTATAAATTACAATATGTTGTAAAATAAAGTTGTCAACGGTGTTATTTTAGTAAAAAAGTGGTCCGTTAATAAAAAAGGCATGTTTATATATGTAAAGTATATTCAATTGGTTTTGCTATCTACTCCCGACAGTATCAGAAAACTGACGTTTGAAATAAAAAAAATGAATGAATTTGCTTGACTAAATAAAAAGCACCATTTATATAGTGTTTAATTAAATAAATATGGTTCAGTAAATATGGGAATAAAAGAAAGGAAAGAGAGAGAGAAAGAAAGAAGAAGGCAGCAGATAATGGTTGCTGCAAAACGGGTTTTTTCTGTAAAAGACTTCAATAGAGCGACAATGGAAGATATCGCCAAGGAAGCGGAACTCAGCCCCGGCACTATTTATCTTTATTTCAAAAACAAAGAAGAGTTGTTTGCTTCTCTTTCCCTGAGAATTCTCCATTATATGAGCATTCGGCTGGAGCAGGTGCATAACGAAAACTTTCAAGAGACCGGAGAAAAAATAAACGCGTTGAAGCAAGCCCTGTACGAAGTTTATGAATTTGATCCCATTGTTCTTATTAACATGTTCCATCTTCAGTCAAGTGAAACCCTGAGAAATTTATCCCCCCATCTACTTTCCGAGATTAAAGACCTGTCTCGAAGTTCATTCCGCTCCATGGCCAAAATATTCGAAGAAGGAATAAAAAAAGGAGATTTTATCGACAGGCATCCGGTGGCGCTGGCTGACATTGTTTGGGCATTGTTTTCAGGGGTTGTTCTGTGGGAAGAAAGTAAACGGCTGATCGACAGCCAAAAGGACTTCTTAAAATCGACCCTTGACATTGCATTTGAAATTTTTAGCCGGGGCATAAGAACATCTCCCGGCTCTATAAATTCCGAGCAGACACTCAAAGATTTTGTTTATAATGACTAAGGTGCAATAGAATGCGGCTTTTTTTAACCCTTAATCTGAAAGGGGGTGATAGAACAGATCGGCTATGAGAGGAGATGGGACACTGTGTTTTGTAGCACGTTCGCCAACATTCCCCCTCTTCCACCGGCTATGGTTTATTTAAACCGGAAATCTTAAGAATGCTCTATGACATGTAATTTACCCAAGGTTTTTAATTTTAAGGAGGTGTAGTAATGCCAAAGTATTGCAAAGGATATAATCAACCGGTAGACAGTATTCCGGGACGGGGATGGGCCGTTATCCTCGCAGGTACGACCGTCAATTTATGCCTGGGATGTTTGTATGCGTGGTCCGTATGGGTCAAGTATCTCACAGACGACGCCTACTTAAAAGCCCACGGCTGGGCCGGCGCTCTGACGGCAGAGCAGGCTTCCAACCCGGCGTCATTGTGTATTTTAATCTTTGCCTTGTTAATGATTCCCGGCGGGAAGATCCAGGATAAATACGGCCCCACAGTCGCCGCCAGCATCTCTGCCGTTTTCATGGGGGCGGGTCTTCTTGTTGCTGGATTAGCTAACTCCTATGCCGGAATCCTGTGGGGATTTGGCGTGGGCGGCGGAATCGGCATGGGCGTTGGGTATGCGGCTCCGACCCCTGCCACACGGAAATGGGTCGGTCCCCATCAGGTCGGTCTCATGATCGGCATTACGGTCGCAGGCTATGGCGGCGCGGCCTTTTACGTAGCCCCGCTCATCCAGTGGCTCATCACCAGCTATTCTCTTGCTACATCATTCATAGTGCTGGGAATTGCGTACCTGATCGTCATCGGCCTTGCCGCCCAGGTCCTGGGATGGCCTGAACCGGGATACGTGCCGCCGCAACCGCCTGCGGCGAAAGCCGGGGCAAAAGCAGCACCGTCGAGAACCATTATCGACTGGACCGCCGGAGAAATGGTCAAGACATGGCAGTTTTATGCGCTGGTGTTACTGTTCGTCCTTAACACCCAAGCCGGTCTTCTCATCATCGGTCACGCCGCCAAGATTGTTGCACCTTTCCTTGCGAGTGGATATATTCTGGTGGCTGCTGGCGGATTTATGAATGCCGCAGGGCGGGTGGGAACCGGAAAATATTCGGATATCCTCGGCAGGGACAAGGCATTTATGCTCAATGCGACTGTCGCTGCTGTCTGTATGTTTGCACTGCCCGGAATTATTGCGGCCAAGTCCATGTTCTGGGCGTTTACGGCCTGTTTGATCGCCTACTGGGTTTACGGCGGCGGTCTTTCTCTGATCCCCTCCTATACGGCCGACTTTTACGGCCCCAAGAATCTGGGCTTCAACTACGGCCTGGTCTTCATCGGCTGGGGTCTGGGCGCTTTCATGCCCAAGCTGGCGGGTTATATCAAGGACATCACCGGTACTTATGACCAGGCATTTTATCTCGCAGGTATCCTTCTCCTGGTCGCTGTGGCGGTTGCGTTTGTTTGCAAGAGGCCTATGAAAGAAGGCGAATAAGGCCCGGAAAATTAAAACAGCAATACGCCAATCAAAAAAGGCGGGGAGGGGTAACCCCTTTCCGCCTTTCCTTTTTAGTATGACGCAAAACCGGATACCGCGTTAAGGACCGGTCCAATGGCTTCTCTTAGAAAAGGTGTTCCGGAAAAACGGTCCGCAATTACCAGACCCAGAATGATAAACGGTCCGAGTTTTGAAAACAGCCTCCAGATCCGTTCCTGAGGGAGTATCAGAAAGATCAGTCTTGAACCGGCCAGCGGAGGAATGGGCAGGACGTGGTATGCGGTAACAGCAACACTCAAATTGAGCATGACCTCGATGACACGATCGGACCAGAGAAACTGCTTGATAAACGCCATAGACATCGCAATCGCCAGGCTGGCAAAGGGGGCGATAAGAGAGATCAAACACCATCCCATTTTCTGATTTTTGAACCTTATGTTTTGGTCGTCCAATTGTCTTCCCCAGCCGAAACCACCCAAAAAGAAAACAATGGTGCCGACAATATCAAGATTGGTGATGGGATTGAAGTCGAACCCTTCATCGCGAGGCGGGTGGGCAAAGCTCGTGGCAAATAATCGGGTAAAACCCGAGCTGAAAACAACAATGACAAGGATGGCCACGCAGTAGAAGAGCATTTCTTCCGCATTCAGGTGTGTTATGGGCAAGTCCAGTCCTCCGATTTCCAAGTAATTGCCAATTCAGCTTCAAACTTTGAATTAGGATTGACGAAACTGACGCTTTTCTCGCAAATACGCATCCCAAATGCAGTTCGGGGACAAGAATGGAACCTTGAACCCCTGAACCTTTGAAACCGTGAACGCGTACGATTTTTTATTTATTTTTTATGGGTAACGGTTTATTTTATCATAAATAAGGGCCGCTTTTTGAAAAGTCCCCGCTTAAAGTAACTGACTATAAAGAAATGCGGCGTGCATGTCAAAGAAAAAACCTGAAAGACAATTTTCGGAAAAATCACACAAGATGGATCCAACGACAATTGAGAACACACCGTCTGTCTTAATTATGGACAGGGACCCTGCCGGAGCCGCAACCTTAAAACAGCTTCTTGATGAGGCTAATTTTCGGGTCTTTACAGCCAATACTTTGAAAAAATCCCATGAGTTTACAGCCAGGGAAAAGATAGATGTGGCCCTGTTGGTCATCCGACAGCACGGCGATGACCCGAAACGGCTCATCACCGCACTGAAAAAGAACAAAGATGGCGCCAAGATTCCAATCATCATAATTCTGGAACACTTTGTGGAAGAGACGGTAGCGTCGGCATTGAGGGCAGGTGCCGTCGATTTTTTGACCTTTCCCGTGCTGTCCCGGGAGTTGATAAAGAGGATTCAAGTTCATATCCGCATGTTTTCTACGCGGGCCAGGTCTAATGGAGAGGGGTTCCTGACCAGGCTTCTGACAAGGTTAAGAGGTAAGGTATTTCCAACGTCCGGTACCCAGGAGAAAATTATTGGAGGACGCTATGAAAAATTGGGCCGCTTAGGTATAGGGAGTTTCGGAGAGGTTTGGAAGGTCAGGCACATCTCGGAGCATTCGTCCGCTGCATATGTTGCCAAGATTCCTCTGAGCAAAAAGTTTAACGCTAAAATCGAAAAAGAAGCCCGTATTTTAAAGCATCTTTCGGATCATTCCGGTGTACCGAAATTTCGAGAGATCGTTGAAGAAAAAAATAAAACCATCCTCATCCAGGAATTTGTATATGGAAAGGCACTGATTGAGATCATCGAAAGAGAACTTGAAAATAAGGAAGTGGAGCCCATCATCATGCAGCTTGTGGATGTGGTGGCCCATGCTCATGACCTGGGAATCATCCACCGGGATATTAAGCCTGAAAATATTATGGTTGTGCCGGACGGCACGATAAAGCTTCTTGATTTTGGGGTAGCCAAGGAACTTATAGGAAAGGAATTTTCTGAAACGATAACCGGATCGAGACCTTACATGTCCCCGGAACAGATTATGGGAAAAAGCCAAAAGCAATCGGATGTCTGGGCCATCGGCGTTGTAATGTACGTTCTCTACACCGGTATGTTTCCGTTTTACCATGAAGTGGAAAAAATTCTCATGGACATGATTCTCGAAAGTCCTCCTGTGCCACCCACTAAATATAACGAGGAGTTAGATATTAAAATTGAGCGGATCATTATGAAATGCCTGGAAAAGAGCCCGGAAAACCGATACCCTCACGCAAAATCTCTCAAAGAAGCATTAACCGCAGATCTTCCCGGTTATGGAAAAACACTATTGCCGCTCCACTAATCCGCATGTCTTTCGAGGAATTTATCTCGCTTTATTGGCATAGACCGCCACATCCATCACCATGATCACAATGTCGAGATTTTGACCGTGCCGGTCTTTCATGAGGCCTTCTATTACCGCCCTTGGGCTGAATCCCGCTTTCTTGAAAATCGCCAGTGCACCTTGAGCTCTAAGGGGCAACTCCACCATGAGTTTCTCCAGTCCGAACTCCTGGGCCAGTTCGATAAGCTCATTGATCATCAGAGTCCCCAGCCCCTTTCCATGGAGTTCGGGATCTACAACGATCCTGAGGGTGCCCAGATGCTTTCGCCAACCGAAACTGACACGGTGAAGGGTCGCGTTGGCCACAACTTTGTTGTCTTTAAAAGCCAAAAGAGGAAACACTCGATCATGGTTCAGGTCTTCGAACCACTGGTCAAGCACTTTTGGATCGGAGACCTCGTTTCTTACATACTGGAGTACCGATGGGGTCATCCGGCCAAAAAAATCTCCAACCGACTCGCGGTCATTCCGGGTCATTGGCCTTAAAATAATTTCTGTTCCGTCTTTAAGCTTTCCCGTTTTTGTTAAATCTTGCAGTTTTTCCATATCATCACCCCCTGACATCTGCATATCTCCCTCTCATGTTCCATGCATAAGCCTTTGTGCGAAGAACTCGGGAAGATTTGCATTCATTATTTTTTTTATAGTTTTTGATAGATTATACTCTACTCGCCTGAATGTTATGGTATTCTCTTCTGTATCAAAGATGAAATAGGAGGATCTGGGATCACCGTTTCGCGGCTGACCCACACTCCCGGGATTCAGAAGGTAAAAATTATCTTTATCCAGCCTGACAGTTCCGTCCAGGGGGATTTCAACGGGCGCCACCTTTTTCCGAACATCCATCTGCCAGATCTTCCTTTTGTGGGTGTGACCGAAAAGACAGATTCTAGCCTTGCCCCAGAATCCCTTGTTCATCTTTTTTAAGATGTCTCTGGCCTGAAAAGGGAGTGCGATATAGCTGTGGGAACTTTCGGGGGAGCCGTGGCACGCCAGGGCATAGGTAAAACGGCAGTATTCCGGAAGACTATTCAAAAAGAGTATATTATTTTTGGTAAGGACGCTTCTTGTCCAAAGGATGGCATTTCGAGCAAAAATATTAAAGTTCTCGGCAACACTCAAATCGTATGCTGCCTGATCATGATTACCCAAAATAGAATACATCCCGATATCTCTGGCCAGATTTACGCATTCGTTAGGACTTGCATTATACCCGACCAGGTCACCAAGATTCAGAATTCGGTCTGATCGATGTTCAAGGTCATGGATAACCGCTTGAAAAGCTTCGATATTGGAATGAATATCTGAAAGTACGGCAATTCGCACGATGATCTCCTGCGGTTTCTCGCTCCCGTGTCAACATCTGTCTTTTGAGCAAGCATCGAGGTATTAAAACAGGGATAAAGCAGGATTAGAAAATGTTACACATCCAAAAGCTCTTTAAATTTTTTTCTCAGCCATTTATTGACCATACCCCCCAAGTACCAACGTCCTGCAAGTGGAAGTAGAATGAGAGCGCAGTAATAAATTAATCCTGCCTTAAAAAAAGTAAAAACAACCACCAGACTGGTCATCGTCAATGCGAGAAGCATATTTGAAATCAGTCCGTTGAGTTCATTGAGCTTTGCTGACATATATTCCTCAAGCTCAATACTATTCATAACAACTTTATTTCCTTTACTTTGTATTCTCAGCAACATGTTTTTACAGTCTCATCGTTT
>CAYPIW010000039.1:0-13173 GCA_964410925.1 uncultured Desulfobacteraceae bacterium | reverse complement strand
CCCGTCGAATATGAAGAACCCGTAAAAAGTCCGATTTAGACGGTTTCGTAAAAAGTTCAAATTCAAGGCGTGCAAATTTTGTAATCATGAGGCGTACTTATCGTACGTTGAATGATTGCGAAATGCCGCACAACGCAGATGTTGGACTTTTTACGAAACCGTCAAATATGTCTCTACAAGTTTCGTATATACAGGTCCACTGGATTTCAAGTCGCTTTTATATACAATAATCCTGTCGGCAAAAAAAGATTCGGATTCAAACCGGATAAATTCTTTTAATACATCATGTAATGTTTTTGGATCGATTATAGACTTTATCCTTCCCAGGGTAAGGTGACCTCTGAACGGCCTCTTTTCTTTGGGGAAACCCATGGCCTCTAATTTCTCGTCCAGCGTCCTTTGTAATGCAGTGAGCAGGTCGAGTTGCTTGGAAATACCCAGCCATAACACACGGGGGTTTTTTATGCCCGGAAAAACACCGATTCCTTTTACCGCAAGCGACATGGGAGGATAGCCCGTAACCGATTCAGAAACGGCCTTCGCCACTTTTTCCGTATCTGCCTCTTTGATGTCTCCTAAAAATTTTAAGGTAAGATGAATATTATCCGGATGCACCCATCGGATCTTAAGCCCATAAGATTTTATTTCTTCCTGAACCTTGCGAATCGCGTAAATTATTTTTTCCGGCAGTTCAATGGCTATAAATGTTCGTATGGCATTTGACATAAAAATATGTGTATTTACAATCAACTGTCAAATATTACATCATCTATCAGTTTTGATTTTAAATTGTAACAATCTGAATTCTCTCTGATTTATTGAGTCTACTGGTAATAAAATATAAAAGGTCTGAATGGTTGAGATGTTACATAAAAATTCCTTAACTCTTCAATTTTCATCTGAAAATCTTCAATCAAATAAAGTTTGAAAAAAAAACTGAAAATATTTTTGCCCAAAAAATACGAAGTTCGCAACTAAATCGGCAGTGTAAACTGCGGTTCCCCGATAAAAAATTTCCCATTGGAAATCCAGTTTTTCAACAGGTTGGCAATCTCCCGCGCTCTTACCATGCTCGATAGCGGAACCGCGGGTATTTCTTCTCCCCTGAATTTGATATGACCGCTTTTCAGCTCTGCATAACTGACCTGGCCATGGCTCTTTGAAATGCCGTTGGGGTAATCCTGCCCATAATCGATGATCTGGGTAAACAGCTCTTCATCCGAAACCGCCGTATACTGAACAATCTCTTCGTTCAATATGGGTATTGGAATACCCAGGCCCACGGCAAGAGAACATCCATAGCCCTGAATACTCACCCCCATCAGCCATTTGGGGCTCATCTGTTTAAGATCTCCCATGACCCACAGGGTGCCTGCCGGTCCCACGGGAACGCCCTTTTCCGTTCTTTTTACCGAAGGGTTGTGCTGGGTGCCGTACCAGGCAACATATCCTGTTGCCCCACCCAGAAAAATACGGGTACCCAGACCGATTGTCTTATAATACGGATCATTAAAAAGCGGGCTGAGTTGTCCACTCGAACAGTAATTTGCATTGGCTGCTTTGGGTTTTAATGTTCCCATGTATGTATAAATTGTCTTTTTGCTCAAATTTATCGCACAGTTATAGTTTTGATACCCGTTTCTCGGGTTGCATAACGTGGCATGGGGAAGTTTACGAAGTAAAATCTCCTTTTCGACCACCCGGTTTGGATAACAGTCCGTCCCATAACCGGTTGCCTTTAAATGCACTTTTTCCCCCGCAACCAGGTCCTGAATCACATGGCCGCCGCCATAGTTGAACTCACCGGGATAGACCTTGTTTAACGGGTCATCCTCACACGGCTCTGTAGCGCCGATATAGCAATCCACCGCGGCCATTCCCGCATATGCACAAACATTGTTCAACCACACCCTGGAAGCTTTTATTGTGGGAACCGAATGTCCGAAATTGATAAACGCTCCGGATGAACACATGGGAGCAAAAGTGCCTGTCGTAACGACGTCTACACGCCTTGCAGCCTCAACAGGTCCTTCATCCCTGACGATATCGATGATCTCTTCGGCGGTGACCACAACAACATCTCCGGACTTGATCCTTTCATTTATCTCCTGGTAGGTCTTGTTAATTTTATAATTTTTCATTGCTAATGTATGCCTTTTACCTGTCGTTCAAACTTACAGCTTTAATCTTGTCTGAAATATTGTTTTTTATCCAGGATTCATCCCACCATTCAATGGGATTGACAAAAGTGTTATGAACAAGAATTCCAAAGTGGAGATGATCTCCTCCCGCAAGTCCCGTAACTCCGGTACGACCGATGATCTCACCCTTGGATACCATTTGGTCTTTTTTAACCGTAAACGAGCTTAAATGTGAATACATACTAAACAGCCCAAAGCCATGATCAATGATGACCGTTTTACCGTAAATACCCAGGCCTTCGGCAAAAATAACCTTTCCGGTGTTGGATGCGAAAACCGGTGATTGCGCCACGGAAGCCAGATCAATTCCCATGTGTGTCTGCCGGTCAATGATATGCCCATTGTATTTATAGATGCGATGATCGGCAAAGCCGGCTCTTCTGGCTGAGTTTGGAAGCCTTAGGAATACACCTTTCCAGTATAACTTTTTATCAGTGTTCTGAACAATATTCAGTATTTGTTTAAAGTTATCAATACGAACTTGACGGTTAACTTTAAGAAATTTGTCCATCATGGGCGTCTGGGAATCCGGAGAAATATCCACATCAAATTCCGTCATCTTCCAGTTCAGAAATCTGTCTGAAATTTCGAGCACATCCTCTTTAAAAACCTTTTTTTTAATATAATGAGGAAACCCCGCTTTGGAATTATTACCGGCTAAATCCGTTGCACTGGCAAAAATTTTAGTCCCGGGTCCCTGTTCATGATTAAGCGCGAAAAAAGCCGTTAATATATTATTGTCTTTGAAAACTCCCGGATATCCCGGAAAGAAGTTTTCCCCCACGACAACCCCGCTTTTGGGGCACGTTTCCGACACCCTGAAGATAACAAGACCTGCCCCTCCCTGGTTAACATTGTGGGCCTTGCTGAGAATGACAACTTCTGGAGCATGGGTATCTATGATCACATCCTTTTCCAGGTAAGTTGTGTTTCCCTTAAACCATCCCCGCCACGAATAGTCCTTTGCAATCATACGTAACATCGCTTTTCCGTCGGTTATTCCCATTTTCACCGGTTCAACCACGATTTTAAATGACTCCTGGTGGATAATGCCACCGCGAATGAAGCCTGCAAACGGCAAATCCTTTTTAAATAAATCAACCTCCTTACCGTCTTTAACCAGCCCGATCCATATCCTTCGAACCCCGCTCTTTGCATCCAATACGGAAAAGGAAAGCTCCTGGGTCTTGCCTAAAGATAAAGACGGGAGTTCCAGTGTAATAGACGGTTTTTCACCTTCGAATCTTACCACCAGTATCCAGACAATGGGTAATATAATGATAAAACAAATCAGAACGATCAGCCGCGATTTTATGTTTTTCTTATTAGTTTTCAATGGGTTATAATTCGCCTTTCCGGTTTTTTCAAATAAGTGATATTAACAGCAAAAATATTGGTAATCAAGGACTGTTTTTCCTTTTTTCGTTTCTTGACTTTTAACCTTGTGCAATATAAAATTTATTGTATCAATTTTGCCTTATGATACAATAAGATTATGAATACTATCGTTAAAACAGGTAATATCTCAATCGGACACGGATCCCCTCTGGTATTAATTTCGGGACCCTGCGTCATTGAAAACTATGAGACGACATATGGCATTGCGTCATTTCTCAAGGAACTGACGCATAAACTTGATATCCCTTTTATATTCAAAGCGTCCTATGACAAGGCCAACCGCACATCCATAAATTCGTTCAGGGGGCCCGGTATAACGGATGGGCTTGATATTTTAAAACGTATCAAGGAAGAGCTTGATATTCAAATTATTTCGGATGTTCACAGAATAAATGAAATTGCCCGCGCGGCCCGGGTATTGGATGTGATCCAGATACCTGCTTTTTTGTGCAGGCAAACCGATTTTATCGTTGAAGCCGCCGGAACCGGAATGCCGTTGAATATAAAAAAAGGACAGTTTCTCGCTCCGTGGGATATCGAAAACGTCGTTGAAAAAATAACCTCCACCGGAAACCGCCGGGTTATGATCACGGAACGGGGAACCATGTTCGGATACAATAATCTGGTGGTGGATTTCCGGAGTATAAAAATCATAAAAGATACGGGCTGGCCCGTGATATTTGATGCCACGCACAGTATCCAGCTGCCCGGAGGAGCGGGAACAAGTTCCGGAGGAGATCGTAAATTCGCACCGGGTCTAGCCTGTGCTGCAGTTGCTGCGGGAGCAGACGGAATATTTATGGAAGTTCATCCTGATCCGGACAAGGCGCTTTGTGACGGACCCAACTCCCTGCGGCTTGATTCACTGTATGAGCTTTTATCCCGTTTCAGGGCGATTCGGAAGGCTATTGTTAATTGAATGTCTCGGAAATTATACGATTAATATCAGAACGAGCCAAGGTCTTGAATGCTTTTGAATAAGCTGAAAAATATAAAACTTGTGATTCTTGACGTTGATGGTGTTCTCACCGACGGTGGCATTATTTATAATGATAACGGTCTAGAAACCAAGATATTTAATGTAAAGGATGGACTCGGGATAAAACTCCTTATGAAAGCGGGAATCACCCTGTGCATCGCAACCGGCAGGCGCTCAAACGCTCTGTATAACCGCTGTAAAAATCTTGGTATCGAACATATTTTCGATGGTCTTAGCGATAAAGCCACCATGCTGGATTTAATGTTAGACCGGACCGGTGTATCGGCCGAACAGGTTGCATTTATGGGGGATGATCTCCCTGACCTTGGATTGATGAAAAAGGTGGGACTTTCCATTGCCGTAGCCGATGCTCATAAAACTGTACTTAAACATGCCGATATGATAACATCGGCAACAGGTGGAAACGGAGCGGTGAGAGAAGTCTGTGAAGCCATATTAACCGCTCAGGGACTTTGGGAAAACATTCTGGAACATTTTTTATAATGCCGTTTTTAAAAAACCATAATCACAAAAAACTAAAACTGATTTTGCTCGCAGTCATTCTCGGTGCATTCGGCGTCACGTGGGCTGCTTTTGTAACCAATCGAAATAGTTTAGAAAAAGAGGAGAATATTGTTTCAGACATACGGAACGACGCAAACATTTCAATAGGCAAACCCCATCAAACGGCAACCCGAAATGGAATAAAGGAGTGGAATCTGGAGGCAGCCTCAGTATATTATAAGGTCGAAAAGAACCAGGCGATTTTTCAGGATTTGTTCATTACCTTTTACCTTAAAGATAAAAGTGAGGTTTACCTGACAGCGAATAAAGGAATTTTAAACACAGATTCAAATGACATGGAAATTTTTGGAAATGTTGTCATAAAAAACGCAACATACCGTTTGAAGACCGAAAACTTATTTTACAGGCACAACCGCCGGATTATTTTCTCAAAAGTTCCTGTTAAAATCACCGGACCCGCATTCGATCTTGTTGCCAGTTCTATGTCTTTGAATTTAAACACAAACAAGACCATGCTTGAAGGAAAAGTGGAAGGGACCTTTTTTGAAATCATTAAACTTTAATAAAAAGATGCACCGAATTTTTCTATTCTTTGCCGCAGCGGTTATGCTCGCGGCCGGCCTTGTTGTACCTCCTTCAGGGTTTACCGACGAAAAACCGGGGGATACGGATACGGGCAATCTTGCAAAAGATCAAAAGATCCATATTACAGCAGATAAACTGATCTCCGATAATAAAGTCGACTACGCTGAATTTATCGGCAATGTAAGGGCGACTCAAGAGGACACGGTTATAACCGCCGACAGTCTCAAGATTTTCGTAAAAAAAAATCCGGACAATAAGGGCACCCCCGATGGCGGAACGGACTCGATTAACAAAATAATAGCCAGCGGCAACGTAAAAATAAATTTCGACAACAGGGTTGCAGTAACCCGACAGGCTGTATACAATACAGAAACCGGGGTTCTTGTTCTGTCGGGTGACAATTCGAGGATTATTAGTGGAAAGGATTCTATTTCCGGTGAAAAAATAACGCTTCATAGAACTACCGGACGCATTACTGTTGAAAGCGGCAAAGAAAAGCGGGTGGAAGCCGTGCTGTATTCCGGTGAAAAAGGTTTAAAATAATTGGCAACACTGTCTCTGAAAAACCTGGTCAAGATATTTAATGGAAGACCGGCGGTGAATTCCGTGAGCCTGAATATCGATGACAGCAGCGTTGTGGGCCTTCTCGGTCCGAACGGCGCCGGCAAAACCACTACTTTCTATATGACAATTGGAATAATAAAGCCCAATACGGGCCAGGTCTTTCTCGATGATGAAGATATCACGAATTATCCCATATATTTGAGGGCACGCAGGGGGGTGGGCTATCTCCCGCAGGAAACTTCGATATTTAGAAAGCTGACCGTAAAGCAAAATATCATGGCGATTCTTGAAATGCTTCCCATCCCCAGATCGGAACAGAAAGAGCGAGCAGGTGTGCTCCTTGACGAACTCGGAATAAAACACCTTGGAAATCAAAAGGCAAACCTCCTCTCCGGCGGAGAGCGGCGCCGCCTTGAAATCACACGATCACTGGCCACGAATCCGTCCTTTATTCTTCTTGATGAACCCTTTGCAGGTATAGACCCTTTGGCGGTAATCGACATAAAAAAAATTATCCGGCATCTTAAAAAAAGGGGAATAGGCATTCTCATATCAGATCATAATGTAAGAGAAACACTTGAAGTCTGTGATAAAGCATATATATTAAATGATGGCAAAATAATCGAATCCGGCTCACCGCAAAAAATAGCTTCAAGCGAAATCGCCCGCCGGATCTATTTGGGAACCGAGTTTAAATTATAAAATGGCGCTTGAATTACGACAACAGCTAAAATTAACTCAGCAGCTTATCATGACCCCTCAACTGCAAATGGCTATCAAGCTTTTGCAATTAACACGACTTGAGCTTTTAAACACCATCAACCAGGAACTCGAAGAAAACCCCACGCTGGAAGAAGAACTCCTTGAAATTACTATTGAAGAAAAGCTTGACAAACAGGATGAGAGCAACTCTTCTGAAGTGCCGGACACAAAAGAGGTCACCATAGAAGAAAAAATTCGCGATGATACGGACTGGAGCAATTATATTGACGAATACAATTCATCGGGCAGAATACATTCTGAAATCGAAAAAAAGGAGTCACCGAATTTCGAATCGTTCCTGGCACGCAAGGAATCTTTGCTCGACCATCTGCTTTGGCAGCTTCTTATGATATCACCCACCGAAGACGAAGAAAAAATCGGAAGCATTATTGCCGGCAACCTTAATAAAGACGGCTATCTTGATGCCTCTGTTGAAGACATTGTCCGGATGAGCGGGGTTAATACCGAAAAAGTTGAAGAGGTTTTAAGGCTATTGCAAACCTTTGATCCTGTAGGAGTGTGTGCAAGGGATCTCAGTGAATGCCTGCTGATACAGGCAAGACATTTTGAGCTTGACGATACCATAGTAACCCAAATCATTAAAAAACATCTCAACCATCTTGAAAATAAAAATTATAAGGCTATCGCCAAATCTCTAAAAATAACCATTGAAGATGTTATCACCGCCATTAATATTATCAAAAGCTTAGAGCCGAGGCCGGGACGGCAATTCATGAATGAAGAAGCCCAATATATAAATCCCGATGTTTTTGTATATAAAGTCGAAGATGAGTTCATCATATGGGTCAACGACGAAGGGATGCCGAGACTGCATGTCAATAATTTTTATAAAAATGCAATTTCGGACGGCAAAAATTTTTCAAGTGAAGCAAAGGAATACATACAGGAAAAAATACGCTCTGCAACATGGTTGATCCGGAGTATTCATCAACGTCAAAAAACCATCTACAGAGTAATGGAAAGCATATTGAAATTCCAGCGGGGTTTCTTTGAAAAAGGAATCTCATACTTAAAACCACTGGTGTTAAAAGATATTGCAGAAGATATTGGGATGCATGAATCGACAATCAGCAGGGTAACAACCAATAAATACGCTCATACACCGCGTGGTATTTTTGAGTTGAAATATTTTTTTAACAGCTCTATTCAACGATTCCATGGCGAGGCCATGGCCTCCGCGAGTGTTCAGGACAAGATAAAACAGATCGTTGAAAATGAAAATCCCAAAAGGCCGTATAGCGATGATAAAATATCACAACTTTTAAAGGAGGAAAACATCAGTATCGCTCGTAGAACCGTAGCAAAATATCGTGAGATAATGAGAGTGCTTCCATCGAACAAACGCAAACAATTCTAGGGAGGTCTTAGGTATGCAGACATCTGTAACTTTTAAGAATCTCGATTCTTCTGAACATTTAAAATCTTATGTTGGAGCCAAACTTGATCGTTTTGATAAATATCTATATAACCCGGCAGAAGCAAACGTTGTGCTTTCGGTTGAAAAATTCCGCCATATGGCTGAAATCAACATAACCGGCGACAGGCTCAACATATACGGCAAAGAAGTAACCGAAGACATGTATTCCGCCATTGACATGGTTCTTGACAAGATAGAAAAACAGATAAAGAAAAACAAACAAAAAGTCAGAAAACGCCGAAGCGGGTCCAAATCCAGAACAAAAAATATTATCGCTGAAGACACATTGAATGTAGACGAAGATGCTACCACAAAAATCAGGGTCAGGGATATCGAGTATAAACCCATGGATGTGGAAGAAGCCATCATGCAGATGGACCTGGTAAATAACAATTTTCTGGTATTTACCAATGCCAGGACTGATCAGGTAAACGTCCTTTATCGGCGCAAGGACGGCGACTATGGCTTAATCCAGCCGAGCACCTGATCCATAATATAGTGAATATAACATGAAAATTCTTGATGTTCTACTAAAAGAAGCAATTAATACTGACTTGAAATCACTTGATAAAAAGGGTGTTCTTGAAGAACTTGTAACCCCTGTAGCCCGTATTGCCGGACTCCATCATGACTATCTTGTAAAAGTGCTGATGGAACGGGAACAACTCGGCAGTACCGGCATTGGTGAAGGAATCGGAATTCCTCATGGCAAGGTCAAAGATCTTGAATCACTGGTGCTCAGTTTCGGACTGAGCCGGAAGGGAGTCGACTTTGAATCCATGGATGGGCTTCCAACCCATATCTTTTTTCTTCTTATGACGCCCGAAAATTCCACAGGTCTTCATCTGAGATTGCTCGCCAGAATTTCAAGGATTCTAAAAAATGAGCCGTTCAAACAAAAGCTGTTGCATGCGGTTACCAGAGATGAAATTTATGCTATTATTAAAGAAGAGGAGGAGGAGGAATTATAAACCCGAACGTTGATCAAAAGTGAAAAAAATAAAAATAATTATTATTATTACAGGGCTTTCGGGTTCCGGTAAGAGTACCGCCATATCAGCATTTGAAGACGCCGGTTTTTATTGTGTCGACAACATGCCGGTAGCGCTTCTTCCCAAATTTTTGGAACTGCCCATTGAAAGCAATTCTGAAATCACGGGACTGGCATTTGTAATGGATCTGCGTGAAAAAAATTTTCTTTACGGGTACTCATCGATTTTTGATTCTCTAAAGAAAAAAGGATATCAATTTGAAATCCTTTTTTTAGAGGCCGACGAAGAAACTTTGCTTAAGCGATACAGCCAGACACGGAGACATCATCCCCTGTCTCAGGACAAAAGTCTCCTTGAGGGCATACGCATCGAACAGGATCAGTTAAAAGAACTGAAAATTATTGCCGACAAAATCATCAATACTTCCCGTTACACGGTTCACGATTTAAAGTCCGTAATCAATAATATCGCGCAACAAAATAAAAATTTTGCGCCCATGAGAATAAATATTCTGTCCTTCGGCTTCAAATACGGCACGCCTCACGATGCCAGCCTGATTATGGATGTTCGTTTTCTTGCAAATCCGTATTTTGTGACTGAACTCAAAAATTTTAACGGAAAAAGCCGGGAGATTAAAAGCTTTGTCTTAAACAACGACGAAGCCCGCAGGTTTATGAAAAAATATCTGGACTTGCTTGACTATTTAATTCCATTGTATGAAAAAGAGGGCAAAGCTTATTTAACTATTGCCGTCGGCTGTACCGGAGGCCGGCATCGCTCGGTAACCATTGCCGAAGCGTTATTCGGACATATCAAAAAACCCGGGAGACAGATCGCCGTCACCCATCGTGACATCGATCTTTAGAAGGAGCATTATGATAGGTATCGTAATTGTAACACACAGTCAGCTTGGAGATGCACTCCTTGACGCGGCTGAATTTATTTTAGGGGATCGCCCCGATACCATGGTATCGGTTTCCATAGATTTGAAAGAAAACGTTGACAAATTACGAAAGAAAATTGCCGAAGCAATTAAAACGGTGGACAATAAAAAAGGGGTGATTATTTTTACGGATATGTTCGGTGGCACACCTTCAAATTTAAGTTATTCATTTCTTGAGGAAGGACAGGTAGAAGTCATATCCGGTGTGAATCTTCCTATTTTAATTAAGGCTGCGGATCTTCAAAAAGACATGGGTCTCAACGAACTTGCTCAACACCTTGAAGCTTTTGGCAAAAAGAGTATTTCGCTGGCAAGTGGAATTTTAAAAGGGAATAAACGGAATTAGCCGGGTACGATCATATACTTAAAGGAGGCATTATGAGCATAAAAATAGGTATAAACGGTTTTGGAAGGATAGGACGCCTTGTTTTCAGGGCATTGATCGGTCATGCTGACCTGGAAGTCGCCGGGATTAATGATCTCATGGATTCAGCCACAATGGCTCATCTTCTTAAATATGATTCCGTACACGGCAAGCTTGATATGGAAATAACCGGCAAAGACGGTTCTATTGAAGTGAATGGGAAATCCATTGCGGTCAGCTCGGTTAAAGATCCCGCCACACTTGGCTGGAAAGATCTGGGCGTTGATATTGTTGCAGAATGCACCGGGCTTTTCAGAGACCATGAAAGCGCATCAAAACATCTTTCCGCAGGCGCACGAAAAGTCATAATATCCGCACCTGCTCAAGAGCCTGATATTACCATTGTTATGGGGGTCAACTCAAACCAGTACGATCCCAGAAACCACCACATCATATCCAATGCATCCTGCACCACCAACTGTCTTGCTCCCATAGCCAAAGTACTTCTTGAAAATTTCGGAATCCAGAGCGGCCTGATGACAACCATACATTCATACACAGGGGACCAGCGTCTGCTGGATTTTCCTCACAAGGATCTGCGAAGGGCCAGGGCGGCCGCAATGTCAATGATTCCTACAACCACCGGCGCAGCAAAGGCAGTAGCTCTGGTGCTGCCGGAACTTTCCGGAAAATTAAACGGTCTTGCCATTCGTGTCCCCACACCCAATGTATCGATTGTCGATTTTGTGGCAACTCTGGGAAAGTCAGGTGTCGCGGTCACAGATGTAAACGCCGCCCTTAAAGAGGCTTCAGAAAAATCACTTGCGGGCATACTTGGATACAGCGATCTTCCACTGGTATCCTCTGATTATAATGGATCGACATTATCCTCTATCGTCGATGGACTGACCACCTATACCGTGGGCAACATGGTCAAAGTACTATCCTGGTACGACAATGAATCCGGATACTCAAACCGGATGGTCGATCTTGCAGCTATGATTGCTTCACAGCTATAAATACAAAAAGTCTCCAAAGGGGATTAATTAATGAATAACCGCAGACCACTTATTGCCGGAAACTGGAAGATGTTTAAAACCTGTCCCGAGGCTGTTGAAACTGCCGCAAAACTTGTAAAACTCGTAGCCGGAACCACGGATACGGATGTCATGATTGCGCCGCCGTTTACCGCTCTCGCATCGGTATCCGATGTTGTCAGGGGAAGTTCTGTTTCCCTGGGCGCTCAAAATCTATTTTGGGAACCCCAGGGAGCCTTTACCGGCGAAATATCGCCTGCCATGCTGGTTTCGGCAGGATGCACATATGTTATTATCGGACATTCCGAACGCCGCCAACATTTCAACGAAACCGACGAAACCGTCAACAAAAAAATACGGGCCGCCCTTAATAATGATCTGATCCCGGTTATGTGCGTTGGAGAAACTGAAAAAGAGCGGGAATCAAAAGACACGTTTTCCGTACTTGACAAACAGGTAAAAAAAGGGTTAGAGGGGTTCTCTTCAAACGATTTGAAAAGGCTGGTTATCGCATATGAGCCGATCTGGGCCATCGGAACCGGTAGAACCGCGACGTCCGGCCAGGCTCAGGAGGTTCATCAGTTTTTACGCTCCAAGATTGAAGACAGTTTCGGGAATATGATTGCCAAGTCTATTAGAATGCTGTATGGGGGAAGTGTTAAACCAAATAATATTGAAGAGCTTATGGCAATGCCTGATGTTGACGGAGCACTTGTCGGGGGCGCTAGCCTTGATCCTGAGACATTCAGCAAAATCGTTCGATTTAAAAAATAATTCTGAATAAATAATTATGACAATATTTCTAATAATAATGCATGCAATCGTCTGTATCGCCCTTATTATGATCGTCCTTTTGCAAACCGGGAAAGGTGCTGACATGGGTGCTGCATTCGGAGGGGGATCAAGTCAGACTCTTTTTGGGAGTACAGGCAGCTCAACATTTTTAGGCAAAATGACAACCGTAGCGGCTGTCGTCTTTATGTTAACTTCTTTGGGATTGGCGTATCTATCCGGTCATAGTATGAAAAATTCAATTATGACGGACAACATAGCACCCATAGAACAAAAAGCTGCACCAGGGGAACCTGAAAAAAGCACTCAACCTGAGCCGGAAACCTCACCGCCTGCAAAACCGGTTCAGGCCCAATAAGTTTTGAATGGCTTATATAATGCCGGACAGTGTTCGGCAGATAGCCAGTTTGACGCTATACACATGTGCCGAAGTGGTGGAATTTGGTAGACACGCTATCTTGAGGGGGTAGTGGGTAACCCCGTGCCGGTTCAAGTCCGGCCTTCGGCACCAAATGCTTAATTTTTAGAGCAATTCCAGTATTTTAATGGGGTTGCTCTTTCAATTTATGCGATTTTATGCGATTTTCGTACAC
>CAYPIW010000038.1:0-18124 GCA_964410925.1 uncultured Desulfobacteraceae bacterium | reverse complement strand
GCCGTTACCGGCAGTGCATGCCGAGGTATAAAACTACTGGCGATACAGTAGGCTGAATCAGAGTTCAGCTATAAAATCAGCGACTTCATGTCGCAACGCTTGCCGAGTGGTGTGGGGAGGGGGAGAGAAAGACTCCCCCTTACCCGATTGGGCAAGTGATCACAATACAATTGCCTTAGTTGTATTTCGAAGTTGTGGCCCAGCAACTTCAAGTGCCAATTCGAGTTGTGCCTTTTTTGTTTGTATTCATGTGGTTAATTGTAAAACAATAAAATATTGTTGACATATGCATACAGTATATGTATATTGTCAAATATGCGCATAACATGGGATCCAAATAAAGCTGAAATCAACTTTAAAAAACATAGGATACGATTCTCCGATGCTTTTTGATCCATTTGCCATGACTCTGGAAGATCATGACGTAGCCAGTGAAAAACGATATGTGAGCGTTGGTTCCGATGTGGTTGGGCGAATAATTGCAATTGTTTATTCATACCGTGCCGATACCATCCGTCTGATTTCGGCAAGGAAAGCGACATCAACGGAAAGGAAGCAAGATGAAAAAGGAATATAATTTTGAAAATGCCAAAAGAGGCCAGGTCGTTCCAACAAAAGGAAAAACCAGAATTACCATGTATCTTGATACTGACATCCTCGATGATTTTCGTATACGAGCAGAAAAAGCAGGATATGGATACCAGACAATGATCAATGAGGCCCTTCGGGAGTATCTTGCGAAAAACGGGAAACCACTTGACGAGACGGTTATTCGGCAGGTAATCCGTGAGGAATTGGACAGGGTTGCTCATAATTGATGCTTTTTTTATCTGCTTTAAAGGTTTTATTTTTTCGGCCTCCATTTAATGTAAGGCCGTATTATTTTGAGGCACAATCGGGATAGGGAGGGACTTTGGGGACGCCCCACACATTTACAGTTTATTGTCTTATAGCTTAAATCCTTTTAACTCTGCAATTTTTTCTCCGCAGTCTACCGACTGACTTACACCGGTTAATGAAAGATTTAATCTCCTTGACAGCTCAGTCATGCTTATGCCAAGCTCTCTGACCACCCAAAAGCACATTAAACTTCGCGCGGCTACGCGCCTGCGAGATTTGCCGGTCTTCCATATCTCAGATGCCTCAAGTTCCATCACAGTACTCACCAGATCCGTGATCATTTTAAGATTGTATCCTTTGGATTTCAATATGTTTTTCCGTTCCATCTGTTCATTGGCCTCTGACAACACCTGTTCCACAAAATCGCCATCCCCAAGAATCCGCTCATCTGACTTTGCAAACATCTTTGCCTTTCTCATCGATTTAACCGCTGCCCAACCCCCCATGCTTCGTATCAGCCCGCCTCCGGTCAGATCCTTTCTTCGTCTCATTGAAATGCCCTTTTCGACAAACTCTTCATACCGTCGTCTGCCCACTCGCTGCCGCTCATCAAACAACCTTATTACCCATTCGATATCCTGCCAGTCTCTTTTCACCTTACCCATTAGAGTACTGTGCCCGGAATAGGGATATTGTCTTAATCGATCAAATTCTTTAATAAGTCCCGCCCGCAGCGGATTAAGATGAATATACCTGACCAGTTCCAACAGATAGGTATCTTCTTGGCACAAGATCGATTTATACCGGTTCTGAATAAGGTGCCCGCTGCGGCGGTGTCGTTTGTTGAAATACCCTGCGTGTCCAGTTAACAAACGCCTCATCACGGCAGCAATGGGTACCTTGCTAGTTCTTAACAACAGGTGGAAGTGGTTGGGGATGAGTGCCCAGGCATAACAGCTTGTATGTGTTTCGGTTAGGATACCCCCAATTCTATCCAAAAAGTTGTTGCGATCCGGATCATCGGTAAAAAGCTTTCGGCGCTCAATTCCTCGGACGATAATGTGATGGAGCGCCACGGGAGTATCTATTCCGGATTTTCGTGGCATATTTTCCACATGTCACGCGCATTAAATCCTGTAAACTGTAAATATGTGGGGCGTCCCCAAATGTCCTCCCTGTCTTACGGGGTTTATCCTGTTTGCCTGGAGGATGAAACAAATGCCTTTTCCGATATGGCTATGCGCTTTCTGGCCAGGGCCGGGATGGTTGAAAAAGACGAGAGAATGATTTTGATAGAGGATGAATCGCATGACGACATGCCGGAAACCTTGTTGATGAAAATTTTTAAGATCTGAACAGGGGGGCGAATAAAGGCGCCCAGTTTTGTCCGCAGGAAAACGATAATGCCTTGGGTCGCCTGGACACGATGTCGGGCAAGCGCGGCCGGCGTAACTTTTAAGTCGTACCCGGAATAACAACAACTTCTATGAGGAGAAAAATGCCATGAAAAAAGGAACCAAACTTTGAAAGAAATTGACAAACAGCAAGATTCCTCACCCATCCCGGAGGCTCCCATTCTCAGGCTCAATCGCGTCCACCGCATCCTTGCACGGGTGCTGCTTTTGATGATGGTGTTGGAGTGGATTGTTCTTCTGATTGACCGGCGCTGGCTTTCGGCATTTCTGGTGACCCTCATTATCGCGACCTCACTCTGCATGGTTATATTAAACGGGCACTATTTTGGGGCCGGCCGTAACGTATGGATAACGAGGATCGGCCTTGCCTGCTGATCACGTGCATGCACAGGCACGGCGCGTTTAGGAGAAGTTCGAAATGCACGACAACGACAATACCCATGAACTCAAAGTGCTGATGCTGGATACCGCCACCGGGTTTTATCGCATGCGACGCTACCGTGTCGGCGATTTTTTCTTTTTCCATGTCGGAATAACCGGAGAGGGTGATCACTTCCAGCCGGTCCAGCAGGGGCCCGGGAATCAGATCGACGGCGTTGGCCGTGGCGATGAACATGACGTTGGAGAGATCGAACGGCGCGTCCAAAGGATAAAGGATAAAGGAAAGGAAAACTGCCGATCAGACGGAAAAACGTTTAATATCTATCGCTTATACGCCATATGTGAGGCCTTGGATAAGGGAACTTTCGTTTCAACGAGTTGGTCCGGTCTATCCTCTTCGTACCGGGATCGTGGAGGCAATGGGTGAACTGGAGCGGTGCCCTCGGTGCGGGCATGCGGCGTTCATGGGCAAAAGAGGCCAGCGATGGCAGGCGGTCGATGGTGTGCCCAAGTGGTTCGGAAAGGCGAAAGGGCTAGCCCGGAAAGCGCACCGGGAATTTGTGGAAACAATGTATGCGCGCAGTTTTGTGAAGCATGCGAATTTAGGATGCCCCGCGCCTCTTATAAGAGGAAAGGCGCGGGGGCAGGATGTGTGCATTCATTATTGTTTCGTTTTCTTCTCGTAGCTTGTGGGGCCGTCTTCATACCCGACCTGTTTGAGCCACCAGGCCGGATAAAAAACGGGATGGCCGATCTCCAAGTCGGTATTGATGTAGCCGTCGTTGTATTTGACATAGAGCAATTCGGACAGTTTCCACCATTCGTTGAGCACCTCGGCGGCATTTGAATCGCTGTAACTTGTCAGCAGCTTGCGGGCGCCTATTTTGTCTCCCTGATTCCAGCGCGCCAGCGCCTTATCTTCTATTTCCTTTTGTTTGCCAAAGGCATTGCCTTCAAGGCGTTCTCGAACGGCGCGGATATCCTGGATCATAAACGCATATTTCAGCATGGAATAGTTGGCTACATAATTGAAGGCTGTCCACATGCTGAGTTTGTCGAGTTTGAGAATATCCGCCCGCTGAACCGATGGCGGAAGATCCAGCGCGCCGGCGTAAAAAGGCATCAGGACACTTGTCGCCGGGCGGTCCGGTCCGAACCAGATCACGCCGCCGATGGCGGAAGGCAGCCATTTGCGCGCCTGGATCACATAGGAATAAACGCAGCGATAAATATTCAACGGACGTTCGAATTCACCGGCCAGAGGGGCCAGCTTTCCTTCCTTATCGGCAACAGATTCGGCATTGCCTTCGAATCGATGGGGATTGCCGAACGGGCCGGCCGCCAGACCTTTCGTCAGGTCAAATTCCGTTCCTTCGTAGTTGTCCCGATGAATGGCAAATAAAGCGGATACGGTCATTTTTTTATCGGGCTTGACGGCAAACGGATACACTCGCGCGAAGGGACCTTCGACCCATGCTGGAAGATTCAAAGAGGAGGCCACCAAGGATTGGGCGCGCCAGACGCGACGCAGCGAATAGTAAGGATGATGAAATTCGCCATCCCCATAGACACGGGCAAAATCCAGCGGCCCCACAGACGGGTTTCTCCCGTCCCGTAATAGCCATATGTCTCGATCAGTTCGCCCATCAGTTTGATGGCTTCCCGCGCGGTTCTGGTTCGCTCCAGTGCGACGCGTGACAGTTCGGCTGAGTAAAATATCCGTTTACCCGGCTCGGGTTCGGGGTGCACTTTTGCCTTGTCGGTGCATTCTCCGATGGAGAGCTGATGCTCATTCATCAGGCCATAGTTGGCATCAAAATAGGCATATGTATGGTCGACTTGAGGAATTAACCCCAGCGGCACGCTGGGCGCCACGCCTTTTTTATTATAACCCGGGCCGCGGTCTTCGGTCACGATCCGGTGGCTGACTGTCGCGCCCCACTGCGGTTTATAATCTAGGGCGCAATGTGAATAATAAACCGCCCGCTTTGAACCGGGGTTGTGATCCATGGCCGGTACATAAATAGCACTTCCGTCCCCCAATCCGTCATCGGAATGAGAGACCATTACCGATCCGTCAGCAGAGGCGTCCTTGCCGACAATCATTGTCGTGCAGGCAAAGGCGGGCGGCACGACACTCAGGCCCCAGAACAGAATCACTGCAAAAACACTTATTTTCATGACATAAACTGCTTTCGTGTTCATGGATTCATCCAAGACTACCCCCTGCATCATTTAAAGGTGATGCTTCCGGATTACTATTTCCGCTCGCCTTATGCCCGGTCCCCTTTTTGCTCACATGGGCGGGATTATTTTTTGACACTTATCTGCTTACAGCGCGGGGAACATCACCTGCATCTTCGCCGTCATTACCGGGCTCAGTTGTTTGAGCAGTTCGGCGTTATACGAACCCGTCGGCATCGGCCGAATGCTCGGATCCATAACAACCTCGCCATCGACGCGAACTTCGTTTTGAGTGACGGGATCGACAAGGTAATTGGTCGTATTATCCGCTTGATATATACCCTTTGTGTTGACAATCTGCTGGGCTGCGACGGCATACTTGCGGGAGGTCCAGGCAGGCGTTCCTTCTTTGGCTGCCGGATCGACGTTGGTCGTAACGATGGAAATGGTGTAGTCGCTGTTGAGCTTGATATCAAACATGCGTAACTGCTGCGGGAAATCATGCAGCGATGAGGTCTCAACCTGCCAGAAACCATTTTCAGGCGCGTTGACCGGATCAGGTGATTCAAATGCCTTGACGGCATTGAAATGACGATGACCGGCAATCCACATCAGCAGATTGGGGTGGCGGTGAAGTTCTTCAAGCAATTCCGGCAGGTCTACCGCATTTTGGGGCGCATCGGGATTGGCGGAATTATCAAACCACTCCATAAAGGTACCTGCTTTTTGGACGCCAATGGGCACGTGCGCCGCGATGATCATGAGTTGATCCTGATCATCACCGTCCGCAAGCTCCGCCTTAAGCCACTGCCAACGGGCTTCGTCAAGAAAGCCATGCCCATGGATGCCGGTAGATTGGTCGTCTTCCCTTTGGGTGTCATCCAGAACAATCACCTTGATGGGGATATCTGCTTTGGGCACGAAGCTGTAACAGGCGAAACCGGATTCCTGCCCGGCGGGTACCAGACCGAAGCCATGACCGAACGGTTCGGTGGAGGTGTTAAAATACTCTTCAACCCACTCCGCTTTGGTCAGTGAATAGCGGTCTTGGTCGGCGACAACTCTGGGCGGCGTGCTGAAGTTTTCGACTTGACCATACTTAATGATCTCCCCGTTCGGGGTGGCGCCGTCAATGACGCCCATATAGTACTTGGTCTCTACAGGGTCTTTGTAGACGTATATGTCGTTGGCTCTGAAGAGGAGATTCGACATGGCAATGACTTGGTCGCTGGTGCAGGATTGCCGCAAGCTCGGGTCATTGCCGTCTTTGCCGTCCGGCGGGACGGAGCCAAGCCAGAAATGATCGTGATTGCCGATGGCTTGATACCAGGGAATCGACGGGTCGAGCCCTGCGGCTTTGAAAGGTTTCTGATAATCGATGCTGTCCTCGCCCGCATGAGCACCAGAACTGGGGTGGATGACTTGGCCGTCAATGACATCGATATACCACCGCAGTTCGTTGTACTGGGTGCTGTTGCAGGTGTCCCCCAGAGAGATGCCGAAGTCGATGGGATTCATTTGGTGCAGGGCATTTACCGTCTGGATCGCCGCGTCGAGCACATGGGTTGTGTACATCATGACGGGCGAATAGACCGATGTGACGCCGGCTTCAAAACCATATTGATTCAGCAGTTGCAAATAGATCAACTGGGAAGGCGATTCTTTATCCGTGATATGGATGTCGGTAATGGTAAAAAATCGTAACAGTGTTGCAGGGCGGTTGCTTGCCAGAGGGGTATAGGCCCCCATGATATCGACGCGTTGTTCGCAAACGAGCGGTGCGCCATAATTCCAGGCACCATATCCGTTTTGATCGTATTCTGAAATCCGGCTGAGATATTGAGGTAAAATAGCCCCTGATGTTGATTCGGGCTCGATGGTTCTCTCGAGGGTCGTATAAACATCGGAATCAATCGGGTAACCCGGGACCTCGGCCGACCCGCTATCATGGTCGCCGCATCCAAACATCCATGAACTCAAAGAAATACATGCGACGGTGCCAGCGGTGGCTTTTATAAAGTCACGGCGTGATATGCCGCTGCCCGGCTTTGAATTTTCCCTGCTTTTCAGATCGTCGTTTATCATTGGTGACTCCATTTTTTAATTTAATATCGAATTTCACAGGCGGTATCACCCTGTAACCGAACCATATAATTTGGATCGACATATTGTTTATATCGACCTATTCGATACTAACTTGATCGGAAAGATTACCCCGCTTGTAAAAGTGGGGCATCCGTGGATTTAAAACCCCCAACCAGTTATTCTATTGTTTTCTTCATAATATTCGAAAAAAATATCTATTGACAAGAAAAAAAGGGCATTGTGTGTATTTTCTAACTACATAACTCCACAATAAAGATGTTATATAGAAGGCTATTATATCACAATGATACCCATTCCCCAAAATATAAACACTCTCTATAGCGCACTGCTTATTCAAAAAGCAGTTCCGGATAAATACCATCCTTATTATCGAAGGTGGCTGCGATATTACCTGGATTTTTGCCAAAAATAAGGTTCTATACAATCAGACACAAAAAGCCTGCCGCATTTTATAAAGAAACTGAAAGAGAAAAAACAAACCGATCTGCAACAAAAACAAGCGGCTGATGCCATATACATATATTATGGTGAAGAAACCATACCTGAAGACAAGAACGTCTTATTTAAGAAGAATAAAGAGATAAAATCAAGTAAAAAAAACAACTTGAAACCAACGAACGCGAGTTGGGTACCGGAATATAATGATTTGAATGCTGAAATAAAAATCAGACACTACTCCAAAAGCACATTAAGAACCTATACAACATGGGTTCGGCAATTTCAGGGCTTTACCAAGAGCAAAGCCCCGAAGCTGCTATCCACTTCAGATGTAAAAGAATTTCTTACCCATCTCGCTGTTGAGAAAAAAGTTGCTGCATCCACACAAAATCAGGCGTTTAATGCCCTTCTGTTCTTTTACAGGCATGTGCTAAAAAGTGAATTTGGGGATATAAAAGATGTTCCGAGAGCAAAAAGAAAAACATACATCCCCGTGGTATTATCTCGTAAAGACGTTGATACCATCATTTCATTTCTCAAATACCCTTACAGTTTAATTGTTAAGCTAATGTATGGCTGCGGGCTCCGGTTATTTGAATGTATGCAGCTGCGTGTCAGTGATTTTAATTTTGATACCCTCATATTGACCGTCCATGACGGAAAAGGAAAAAAAGACAGGACGGTTCTATTGCCGGATCGAATTGTGCTGGAATTAAAAAACCACCTTGAATCCGTGATTAACCTTCATCAAGAAGACCTTGCGAACGGTTATGCCGGGACGTTTCTGCCCGATTTGCTGGAGAGAAAGTATAAGCATGCTGCAAAGGAATTGGTCTGGCAATGGTTTTTCCCTGCAAAGATGCTGACCTTTATCCCTGATGCCGGAGAATACAGGCGGTATCATCTACATAAAACCCATGTGCAAAAGGCGATTAGAAATGCGGTCAAGCGCGCTCGAATTCCCAAGCGTGCGTCCGCTCATACGTTTCGGCACAGTTTTGCCAGTCATTTGTTACAGGCTAATTATGATATCCGAACCATCCAGGAACTTATGGGACACAGCGATGTCCGAACAACCATGATATATACCCATACGATTAAGAGCCGGACAATCAAAGAAGCCAAAAGTCCTCTGGATCTGCCTTGAATCCGGGGTGCCAGCGAATTCGTTTCTTACACCTGACACCCAAATATTTTTGTTAAATTCTACAATATCAATTAGTTATAAACTTGACGTGAGAATTGCGTTTGTTTCCAAAATCAGGCACACACATGTTCTAAACAAAGGAAGCAGGGCCGTTCGTAGCCAGATTGATGCCCTGATTGATGTGTAGTGTAGAAATAAAACACTTCCGAT
Organism: uncultured Desulfobacteraceae bacterium; assembly: GCA_964410925.1. Lineage (GTDB taxonomy): Bacteria > Desulfobacterota > Desulfobacteria > Desulfobacterales > UBA11574 > S5133MH16. The sequence goes on along the minus strand of CAYPIW010000038.1, from coordinate 9,403 downwards.
CAACTACTCTTTTCGATAAATCCTAACAGAGTATTTTTTAATTTTACTTTCTGGTATTTCTCTTTGTAGTTAAATACATCGTGCTCCACATAACGATTAAAGAATTCGTGCGGTGTTTTGCCGGGCACAATGTAGAGTGTTAATGAAACGGTTGTCTCGCACCCGGGGATTTCGGGAGCAGTAATAATAGGGTCGGTTTTTGCAATCCAGACAACAGTCGCAAGCATTTCAAGGTGTTTCATTAATTCATCCTGCCATGTTTCCAACCCTTCAACCTCATTGTCAACCACGGGCATGGCGTCTAAAACATCCACAAGTTCGGCTTCAGGCGTACTGTCGATGAGGAATTCAAAAACAGACCTGCTGGTGGTGACATAAAGTCCGGACCCTTCCTGATCCCGTTGCATAATCCGGGTCCATGCGTGTACCCGCTCTTTTGTCATGTAATACCCCGGATCATGGACTTCCAATGTTTTTTCAAGAGCAATTTCTTCATCAAGCGCATGGTTGTCGCCCTTAAGGTTCTTCATAAAATCCTGTTCCATTGCTTCTATGGCCTGAAGATCCTCGGTTAATGTCAGGTTCTGCATGTCATATTCCCGGGCAAGATGAAGAAACAATCCGGCATTAAGCAAAGGGTCGGGTTTTTCTTGCGACCGGTTTTGACGCCCCCCTTTGCTTTTGATATCAGCCGCTATCTGTCTGGTTGAGGTTTCATCAAAAAACGGAATCTCATGGGCTCTGGCTTTTAAAAAAGCCATTTCGCTCCCCTGGTGGGAATTTGCCCAAGACCGGTATTGTTTGAGAATGGCATCAAGTTTGTCTTCGTCATATTCCACGGGTATCCGAATGTCGAGAATGCCGCTCTTTTCCCATTGTTGCATCTCATCCGGTATTTTTGTGCTTGAAATTTGATATACGGCGGTCTGCCTGAAACATGCGGCAAGCGTTTGGCAAACAGGTTTTGTAATAAATGTAAATGGAAAATAAACTGGTTTCATTGTTCCTCTCTCTGTATTAGTCAAATCCACATGTTATTGATATCTAATGAGACGTGGTTTCTCGAAAAAAAGTGAGCTAAAGTGTGAAGTGAGCTAAAGTGAACTAAAATTGAGGAAAGCGCTTTCAGCGAGATCATTTTTAACTTGTCAGAATCCCTCAACTTTAGACATTTTTTAACCCCTTAACTGTGTTACTAATTTGATAGCTTCTTGTCTTTTATAGTCATTCCCATGGCTGTTAACTGATCCCGGATTTTATCGGCAAGATCCCAGTTTTTCTCCAGCCTGGCATTATCTCTTTGTTTAATCAGGCGCTCAATCTCGGGGTCGTAAATTTCATCTTGAAAATCGAATATCTTTAATACCGAATCTACATTACGAAAGGCCTCTACAATTTTTAACGCGCCTTCCGGATCTATCCTGTTTTCCAGGGTCAGGATGTTAACCGTTTTTACAATTTTAAATATCGAGGCCATGACGGCGGATATATTCAGGTCATCATCCATGGCACTGGCAAAACCGTGCTTTATGTCGTACAACAGCTGGTCCAATTCAGGATAAGGAGAAGCGTCCGATTTTACATGAACCAGGGAATAGATACAGGCATCCAGCCTTTTTAAAGAACGTTTGGCATCTTCAAGCCGTTTTTTTGAGAAAACAACAGGTTTTCTGTAATGCACGGAAAGCAGCCAGTACCTGATTTGCCTGCCGGAATATCCCATGTCTGCCAGATCCGAAAGGGAAGTCAGCTCTTCACCCTGTTCATCAATCTTTTTACCATCCACCAGGACCCGGTCACAGTGCACCCAGTACCTTGCAAGCGGTTTGCCGGTCAAAGCACTGGCAATTGCGATTTCATTTTCGTGGTGGGGAAAAACCAACTCGCGGCCGCTGGTGTGGATATCATAGGTTTCCCCGAGATACTTCATTGCCATGGCAACGCACTGAATGTGCCATGACGGACGTACGTTGCCCCAGTCGGTTTTGGTGAATATTCCTCTTTTCAGTTCAGAGAGCCTGGATCTTTTAAACAGCGTAAAGTCTCTGGGGTTGTCCTTTTCATATTCATCAAGATCTACGGTGGCGCCCAGTTTTATCTTGTTGATATCGATGCCGGACAGTCTGCCATAATCGGAAAAGCGGGAGATATCGAAGTACAAAGATTTCAGTTTCTCATAGGCATATCCTTTTTTCACCAGTTCTTCAGCCAGCACAACCATATCGTTAATATGTTCGGTTGTTTTAGGGTATTTGGAGGCAGGTTTAATTTCAAGGAAATCCAAATCCTTTTTAAAGGAATCGATATGTCTTCCGGTAAATTCGGATAAGTTTAAACCTGCTTTTTCTGATCCGTTTAGGGTCTTGTCATCCAGGTCTGTTATGTTCATGATGTGTGTGACATCATACCCCCTGTATTCCAGATAGCGGTACAAAAGATCTGAAAAAACAAAACGCCTGCATTCACCCACATGCATTCTTGCGTATGCCGTGGGACCACAGGAATAGAGGGAGACCTTGCCCGGCAAAAGAGGTTCAAAGGGTTCTTTGATCCGGCCCATGGTGTTGAACAGTTTCAGACCTATTTTTTCCCGTACCGTAAAAAGCGGTGTGCTTAAATAACGTTCACCACTGTCCGGGAATATCACCACGACCATACCCTCTGCCATTTTTTCAGCTTGCTTTTCAGCAATGACCATGGCGGCTCCGCTGCTCATGCCCACAAACAGACCTTCCTGCTTTGCAAGGCGCCTCGTCATTTCAAAAGCGTCTTCGTCATCGATATATACAATCTCATCAATACGTCTCTTATCAAAAATTTCAGGACGATAAGCCTCTTTCATATTTTTAAGGCCCTGAATTTTATGGCCGAGATAAGGCTCAACGCCGATGATCCGTATATCGGGGTTATATTCTTTCAACCGTCTTGAAAGCCCCATAAGGGTTCCACTTGTACCCAGGGTGGCAACAACCGCAGAAACCTTTCCGCCGGTCTGCTCCCAGATCTCAACGGCGGTTCCAAAATAGTGGGCCTGCCAGTTCGCGGGGTTGTTGAATTGATCCGCCATAAAATATAATTCGGGATTTTCCCTGGCCAGGCGATAGACCTCCTCAATGGCGCCGTCTGTCCCCAAATGCCCGGGGGTCAGCAAAATTTCCGCGCCACGGGCTTTTAAGATTTTTTGCCGTTCAACGCTGGCAGCCTCGGACATGGTTAATAGAAGCTTATATCCTTTTACCGAACATACAAGGGCCAACCCGATGCCCGTGTTTCCGCTTGTGGCCTCGATTACTGTTTTATCCGGGGTTAGTTTGCCGGATTTCTCGCCGGTTTCAACCATAAAAAGAGCAGCTCTGTCCTTGATGGAACCGCCCGGGTTAAAATACTCAATCTTTGCCAGGATTTTTACCTTGGGATTTGGATTAAGATTCTTTATCTCAACAAGGGGCGTATTGCCGATGGTGTCAAGAATTGAATGGGTCATTTAACGGTCTTCCTTCATTGCCGGGGTTGGGGCAACGATTGGTTATGTATTTGGATTCATTGCGCCAGACAATATTTTTATGATTTTATTGCGAACCTGATTCTCATCCATAGACGCATCGATTACCCTAAACCGTCCCGGTTCAAGGCGTGCAAGGTCCAGATACCCGGAGCGCACCTTGTTGTGGAATGAAAGTTTTTCTTCTTCAAATCGGGTTTCTGCATTTTCCCTGTCGCCGGTTTGTATCTGTTTCCAGGCTCGCGAAAGTCCCTTTTCAGGGGGAAGATCAAGAAGAATCGTAATGTCCGGCTTTAAGTCTTTAAACATCAATTTGTGAAGTTTGTTTATTAATCCGATATCTAACCCCCTTGCAAAACCCTGATAAACCACTGTAGCGTCATAGAAACGGTCACACAGAACGGTTTTGCCTGCCGATAAAAATGGGGACACAAATTCCTTGATGTGCTGGGCCCGATCAGCAGTGTATAAAAGAAGTTCCGTCAAAGGATCCATATCCTTACTTACAGGGTCTAAAAGAATTGCCCGAATCTTTTCTCCGATTCGGGTTCCTCCCGGTTCCCTTGTGATGACACAATCATGTCCATTGTTTTGAAAAAACTTAGCCATATGAGTTATCTGGGTCGTCTTGCCCGAGCCTTCTATTCCTTCAAATGAGATAAACATAGCGCCTCAGAAATTCAACCAATATATCTAACTAGTGATTCTTTTTTCCTTTATAAAAATGCCGCTCAAGTGGTCTATGATAAGAGGTCCAGCGTTCATTGGGGTCTTCCTTGGCCATAAACTCACGGATGCCATTAATCTTTGAGTCTATCTCATCAATATAATTCAGTATGACCGCTTCAATGGTTTTGGGCGGTTCGGGTGAGCCGAATTCCCGGGTGCCATGATGGCTTACAACCATATGCTTGAGCAATACCAGCTGATCTTCCGGGAAGTCCTTAATTCCCGACAGCTTTTCATCGATCATCTCGATTCCTATCACAATGTGGTTCAACAACCGACCCCGATCGGTGTAGTCTATCCTGAATTGGTATTCGAGCTCTTTTGTTTTTCCGATATCATGCAGCAGTGCGCCCGCGATAAGAAGGTCTCTGTCGATTCCGCCGTAATGTCCGGCAACCTTTTCAGCCAGGCTCACCATTGACAGGGTGTGTTCCAAAAGACCTCCGATATAAGCGTGGTGCATTTTTTTTGCTGCCGGCGCAGTTTTAAACTCGCGAACAAACTCTTTATCATTCCAAAATGCTTGAATAAGCTGGTTTAAATAAACGGGTTTAACGGAAGCGGTTATTTTTACGAGGCGTTCGAACATGCTCTCGATATTTCTGGACGTCATGGGCAAAAAATCAGCAGGATTTATTTCATGGGCGGAAGATGTCTCCATATTTTTGATAACCAGCTGCAACGACTCCTTATACTCATTGACATTTCCCTTAATATGTACAAAATCGCCGGAATTTACACCGGCCGTTATTTGATCCACATTATCCCATACCACACCCTTTATTGTTCCTGTTTTATCAGATAGCGTCACATTTAGAAAATTATTCCCATCCTTTTTCCGGGCCAGAATTTTTTCGGATAATACAAAAATATCATCAATAAAATCGCCGGCCTTGATATCAGTGATAAAATATTTTTTCATTCCGCAACCCTTCAAGTTAAATAGGACGCAGATTTTCGCAGATATACACAGATAATAGTATTATTTCTTATTTTAAAAATCTTGATAATCTGTGTTCATCTGTGTTCATCTGTGTCCAAAAAAAATCATATAATTTCAAGTTAGTTCGCTTCGCTCACAATTGGAATATTGGAATGCTGGAGTAATGGAATAATGGGTTTGAAGGAGTTTTTTTACAATTAAAATGGTATAGTTCCGCTTTTATCCCCAATATTCCATCATTCCAATGTTCCAGTATTCCATTCCGATGGCACAAAGAGGTTGCCATTAAAAGACCTTTAATTTCAAACAATTGTAGAATTTCCGAGACGTCAAATTAGTGATAAGGATTTTAAGTGATATTCCAGCGCTTAAGTTCTTCGATCATGTGGTAATCCGTCATATCGCATTTAATCGGTGTTATGGAAATAAAATTATCGTCAAGTGCGGCGCCATCAATTTCAGCGTCTTTAAAAGCGATACTGGAGTCGTGTCCATGCCAATAATAAGTGCGGTTGCGGGGATCAATCCTCTTTTCAAGGTATTCGGAATAAAGGGCGGTTCCCTGCTTGCTTATTCGAATTCCTTTTATTTTATCAGCGGGTATATCGGGGATATTTACATTGAGAAAGGTTCCGAAAGGGAGCCTTTTTTTATAAATATTTTCTGCCAGTTTCGCCGTAAAATGAGCAGCGTGAGCATAGTCGGCAGCCTGACCTCCCTGTATGGAAATAGCAATTGCCGGTACGTTGTATAATGCAGCCTCTTTGGCCGCAGCAACGGTCCCGGAATAGTTGATATTCACCCCCACATTTGCACCGGGGTTGATTCCTGAGATCACCATATCCGGTCTGGTGTCCAGAATCTCCATAAGGCCCATTTTAACACAGTCCGCCGGTGTTCCGTTCACCGCATATCCCGTGAACCCGTTATTATTATTAACCATATGTGTACGAAGCGGTTGATACAGGGTAATTCCATGTCCTACAGCACTTCGTTCGCGATCCGGAGCCACTACGGTAACCCTGTGCTGGCCCGCAAACTTTTCATAAAGCGCCCAGAGCCCTTCTGCGTAAATACCGTCATCGTTTGTTAATAAAATATTCATTTTAAATTATTATCTGGCAACTACCCCTTGATTTTTTGATCAAAATATCATTTATACTTGATATTTTTTTCTTATTCAAGATGTTATTGATACGGATCAAAAGCTAACCTGAATTTTTCGTCCCATTCGGATTCAGTTGCCCGGAATATTTTATATGAGCCGTTTGCAAAACTCCCGTTTCTTGCTCCAAGACTGCTTTGGTCGTTGCGGCCAAGGTTCTTGCTGCTTCGAATACAAAACATTTTTCTTAGCTTTTGCCGATTACTCAAAAAAAAAATACAGAGTTTTAGAATCAGCGCGAATACACAAAACTATTGCCTGCCTTGTATTCACCTTATTTTTTTTGATTGTAACGTCTATTCATACGTCGGCACAAGGGAAATCCCCACTGTTTAAGGATGATCCCAAGCTGCCATGGCATATTGTCGCCGACGAAATTCATTATGACGATACTATAAATCAATATATTGCCAAAGGCAATGTAACCATAAGCAAACAAGACAAAAATTTGAGCGCTGATCATGTTCGTTTTGACCAGGAAAATATGAAAGCTTTTGCAAACGGCCATGTTATCATGACCGCGGGACAAGATATCCTGACCGGAAGTCGTATGGAACTGGATCTGAATGCTGAAACGGGAACGGTATATAATGGAACGATATTCCTTCAGGAAAACAATTTTTATATCAAAGGAGATACACTTAAAAAGGTCGGTAAGGACTCATATACTGCCGATAAAGCCAGTATCACAACCTGTGACGGTGACCGGCCGGCATGGAAAATTACAGGTAGAAATTTAAAAATTACAATAGAAGGATACGGCTTTGTGAAGCATTCAGCGCTTTGGGTTCAAAACATGCCGGTACTGTATACCCCTTTTCTTTTTTTTCCGGCAAAGTTAAAACGCCAGACGGGTTTGCTGGCACCCCAATTCGGGTATTCGGATCGCAAAGGGACCGAATATATTCAGCCATTTTACTGGGCCATAAACCAAAGCTCGGATGCAACCTTCTATGTGGACCACATGGCACATCGTGGAGAAAAATTAGGGCTGGAGTACCGTTATGTTCTGGATGAAAGTTCAAAGGGAACCCTGATGTATGATTTTTTGAATGACAAGGAGGTAGATGACGGCTCGTTGGATTCAAGCGATAAATGGGGGTATGAAGATGACGATGTGCTTAGGCCCAATTCCAGCCGCTACTGGTTCAGGATGAAAAATGATCAGGAGCTGCCCTTTGGCTTTACCTCAAGGCTTGACATAGACATTGTAAGCGATCAGGACTACCTTCATGAATTCAAAGATGGATTAACCGGCTTTAATGAAACCGATGATTATTTTCTCAAAACCTTTGGCCGAGACCTGGATGATTATGATGACCCGGTAAGAACCAACAGTCTCAATTTAAACAGGATTTGGTCTGCATACAGCCTCAATGCCGAGATCCTCTGGTATGATAATGTCATCAGCAGGCGGTGGGAGGAAACGGACACCACCTTGCAGAGACTGCCGTTTATAGAGTTCGACGGATCAAAACAGAGGATTTTTAGTTCCTCTTTTTATTTTGATTTCGATTCCGAATACACGTACTTTTACAGGGAAGACGGTGCAAAGGGCCATCGAATGGATGCGCATCCCCGGTTTTATCTTCCCTATCGGTATAAAAATTATTTTACCATTGAGCCCTCCGCAGGGGTTCGGGAGACGACCTGGCATCTTGATGAACAGGAATACAGCTCTTCTGATAAAAAAAGATTCAACAGACAAATATACGACACCAAATTGGATCTTTTTTCTGAAATTTATCAAACATTTAATGTAAAAGGCAAAAGCATCGAGAAGATCAGGCATACCATAAGGCCTCAGATTGTCTGGGATTATGTGCCTGAAAAAGACCAGGATAGATATCCGTTTTTTGAAAACCCGGATGGGATTGAAAAACCAAACCAGAATGACTATTCATTATTTGACGGTATAGATCGGGTCGAAAAACAAAACCTGATAACCTATTCCATTACCAACACGTTGACATCAAAATTCAAAGAAAACAGACAAAAAAAACAGGCTCATATATTAGATGAACCCAACGGTCATGAAACTGATCCGCCGTCAAGCTATGGTTATAATCGGTTCTGCCGATTCAAGATAGAACAAAGTTACGATATAAATAAGGAAAAAGACAATGATCCTGAGCCGCTTTCCCCGATTTACGCTGAACTTGAACTGAATCCGGCCAGATATTTTGCAATAGATGCCGATGCCGAATGGTCCCATTACGACAACGAATTTCGATCCCACAATATTGAATTAAGCTTTTGGGATAATCGCGGCGACAAACTGTTTGTGGAATACCGGTATACCAGGGATACCAGCGAATCGATCCGAACGGATCTTCTTTTAAAACTATCAGACCGGCTTTCGGCATACTCAGAATATGAACGGGACATTTATAATGGTGAAGTGATAGAGTACGGACTGGGTTTTTTGTACGAATCGCAATGCTGGGCGTTGGATTTTCAGTTGATAGAAGATGAGAATGGTTACAGGTATCAATTTATGATCAGGCTTTCCGGAATAGGGGAAATTGGATAAATAATCTCGCTGGACATATTCAACCAAAAAGGATATATGAATTAGGCTTATGACCCTATCAATGCGAATATATTCCTGGTATGTTCTGCACACCAAAAGCAGATTCGAAAACGTGGTAACTGAAGGTCTGGTCAAAAAATCCATAGAGGTTTTTCTTCCAAAAATTCAGGTTAAAAGTAAACGCCGTGATCGAAAGGCTATGATCAGAGTACCACTTTTCCCCGGATACCTGTTTGTAAAAAGCGATCTTAACCCTTATGAACATCTTGAAATCGTAAAGACCGCCGGTGCGGTCCGTTTAATAGGAAACAAAGACGGTCCGATTCCCGTCCCATCCGATACCATAAAGTCTTTGGAGATCATGGTCGGAGAAGGCAATACGGTGATCACCGGCACCCGTTTTAAAAAAGGGGACCGGGTGGTAGTGGTTTATGGCCCCTTTACCGGTGTGATCGGAACTTTTGTCCGCTACGGGGGAAAAGGGCGTGTCATCGTTAATATCGAAGCGCTGGGGCAGTTTGCCGGGGCAGA
>CAYPIW010000037.1:0-12158 GCA_964410925.1 uncultured Desulfobacteraceae bacterium | reverse complement strand
CAATTGCAGACGCTTTTCACGATGGGCAAAATCCGCTTCCCGGAGTCCCTTGACCTGTTCGTCGGTAAGCTTCAGTTCCTGAACCATTTTCGGATTTCGCCAGATTCCCAAAGGCGACATATGATGCTTTTTCATGCCAAATTCCCTTTCATGCTTGGGCTGGCCCTGCGTAAACGCTCCCGAAAAACCCGGGATGATAAATACCGTGACCAAAAGAACCATTGCGGCGGTAAAGAATTTTTGCCTAAGATTCGAATTCATGATGGACCTCCTTTTTTGAGATTGTTTATTTTCAAGGAATATTTCCTCGGTGTTGGTTTTAAGATAAGGGGTAAATGTAAAGAATTTATGTTGATTCCAGGGCAAAATTGTAAATGTTTTGTAAAGGATATCGTACCGAGGTCATGAATCATAATGGAAAATCAGGAAACTTCGTTTTCCGGAATTAATACAAATTAATACAAACATAAATCGTCGATTCGATTTTGCCCTAAACCTTTATAATAATCCCAACATCCCGGTTTTAGAATGCTTTTTGAGTTATTTTCGTTTGAATATACTTTAGGGGGTTATGTTATGGCGGAATTGACGATGATGTTGTTTAAAGAAGGACCTGAAAATATTATCCGGTGCCGGGCGATCAATGGATGGTTCAAAAGTGATTCATACGTATCGACACAGGAAAACCTTTTATCGGAAATTGGAAAGGTGAAACCTGATGTAGTGTCGCTGGATATGGGTTTGTATGAAAAAATTGACGGAATTGAGACTTCCCGGCTGATTCGTTTGCGGTTTATTGCAGTTATATGCAATGTGCGAAAAGATAAAGCAACAATATTTTGCTATAAAAAAGGCAGAGCCTATTAAAAACTCTGCCTTTAACATTTCGTTATCATCAATTATAGGATAACTTTTAGTTACTCGCACCCGAGACTTGTGCTTAAAGCCTGAATCATTTGTGCCAGATTTTCAGTTGCTTCTCCAACAACAAAGTCCGGCAATGGGTTGGAAACACCGTCACAACGCATATATGCGCGCTCAAGTGTAAAACAGGCAGCGTTCATCATATCATTTTCAATAAGCTCACCAGCAATTACCAGCATTTCTCTCATTAAAAAGAGTCTAATTTTGCAAAGCGATCCTCTGCCTCTGCCTTCAAGAAGCTCTTCTTCAACAGAACGATCGAAGAACATTAGAATGGTATCTATATCGCAGGTGGGTATGCAGGGCATATTCCAACTCAAGAAAAAGAACCAGTTTTCAAAGAGATTTTGGATTTCCTGGCATAGCGGGGACCCGGACATTTCTGATTCCACACCTGACTTTGTCAATTCAGCGGTTGTCATTGAAAGGGTAGGGACCTGTGTAACATCATCAACGTCGAGTATAATGTGCTTAGGCTCTCCGTCACTATTGGACCATGGGGTCCAAACCGGTAGGCCCGTACCATTCGGGTTTCCTGTGCGCGCAAAATTTGCAACATACGACATCATGGCAGTGGATAGCGCCTCTCTACCCGGTCGATTGTCCTCATTAAAAATGATACCGGCCAAACCCCCTGTTTCATTTCCAAAGAAAAAAGGAATCTCCAACCCATGGCATGCGCCATATAATTGGGTGTACCACCATGGCGCCGAAGCGCCGACTTCGGGTCCGCTTCCCCAGTCAAACCGATACGCATATACATCTGGCTGATCCCCATGCGTTTTTAGTTTTCTTGCCACCTCATCAACTCCATTTACCTTCCAGAAATCGCTGCCATAATATGCGGATGAAGCATATAAAGCCCGATCCTGCTGATGTTCCGGAGCCCAAAAAGACCCATCGTTAATCATTGTGATAAAACAGGGATGATTTCTGAGAAAAAGTTTGAGCTCTTCCAAATTGCTGCCCAGAATGATGGGAACCTTGTTCGGGTAGGTTCCATCATCCAGTGTGCCGATACCGCTGGCAGGCAAGACCGTTCCGTCGGTGAACAGTTTGGAAAATTCGATCAGATTCATACTGGAAGGAATATACGTCTCCAGAAGCTGATAAGCTGTTTTTCCTGTTAAATATGTTTTGATCTTTATATCTGTCCATCTGTTAAGAATTTTCTGAGCCTCGGTTTCGTCCTTAGCAGTTCCATCGTTTATCATGAGCCGGATAATAACATCATTGGCGTGTGCTTCTCCCTGGGCCACGGAGTTGGTATTTTGCAGGCCGCTTTGCATGATGGCCTTATGAAAAAGCCCGGTTGAAAGGGGAGAAATCAAGAGAGACAGAACATCATAAGCACCCGCCGATTCTCCGGCAATGGTAACATTGTCGGGATCTCCTCCGAAGTGGTGGATGTTCTCATTGACCCATTGGAGCGCTTTTATCATATCCAGTGTGCCGAAGTTGCCGGAATCACTCTTCTCGTCGCCGAAAAGACCGGTCCTGAGTGCCGGATGGGTGAACCATCCCAGGGGACCGAGCCTGTAGTTGGTGGTCACCACCACCATGTTGGTCTTGTCGGCGAGATTCGCCCCCTTGTATGCTTCCATGCCGGCAGTTCCTTTGCTGTTGCCCCCTCCGTGTATCCAGAAATAGACGGGCAAATCCGCATCTTGAGTCCGAGGACGCCAGATATTCAGATAAAGGCAATCCTCATTGCCGATGATCGTCGCGTCCCCGGCATACTGGGGACATAGACTGCAGAATGCCTTGGTCTCCTTCACCCCTTCCCAGGTGTCGGGATTTTGGGACTCCTTCCAGCGAAGGGATTCCACCGGTGGTTTGGCATAGGGAATTCCCATCCAGGTCCAGGTATTTGCAGTGTCTTCTTTTCCTGAGACTTGTCCGTAGTTGGTTTGCCGTAAGGTCGTATATCCCTGATCCGACGAGACCGAAAGGATGTTCATGGCGATGTCGCTGTAATATTGGCCGTCCGGAGTCCCCATTGATTGTATCATATGAATATTGAAATCCCCCAGCGTGCCCAGATTGAACCCGAAGGTATGGCCAAAAAGTTCCTGCTCGCCGGAATTTTGAAATGACACCCGGGTGCTTTCATCTTGGGATGTTATGACAATACGATAATTTTGTTCGTAGTTCCATATATCAATAGATGATTGCTTGTAAATTTCACCCCCAAGAAGAATCACGACATCCCGCCACTCTCCAAAATTCCCAGCATTAACGACCAATTCTATTGCGGGCGCAGTATGGCTGAACAGCCGAAATTTCAAGAGACCGTCAATGTTTTCTTTGTTAACTGCTGGAACGCTGGGGTCACTCAAGGGCATAGTCCTGAAGTCAACGATTATCTGACCTTGGGAAAAATTGAATCTGGTTTTGGTTTCAATGCCCCGCCATTCATTATCCGACATGATGCTGGTCATGCGAAGGTAAGTGTCGGTGCCTAACGTGATATAATTCTGATCCGGGCCTGGTTCTGACAGATCTTGCCAGCTATCTGCCATACTTCCGTCAAAATTGTCTTCAAATAGTATGAAGGCTTCAGCTGTACTTGTTGCAAAATAACAAAAAATTATGGCAGTTAAAGAAAAAAACCAGACCACATGTTTTATTGCTTGATACTTTTGCTTCATTTTTCCTCTTCCAAATCCTTTTAGCAGTTTTTTCATCTTAACCTCCTTTATTAATGGTTAAATAAAAAAGCCGAATCAACTTCAACAGGCATTTCTGCTAAATATCTTTTCATGGTCGACTCCTTATACCGGTGTTGAAAAATACGGTGTTAAAAATTCAGGTGAGGTAATCGCAAGATGGATTTCTTTCTTGGAAATCTGATAACAATTTTTATTTATATTTGGATGATCTTCCTTAAAGAAAAAATGATAAAGTGGCCGGTTCTTTTCTTTTAATTTTTGACTCTGTTTTGAAATATCACAAATAAAGCAGCGATGTTCTAAATTTCCCAAATTGCGATGATAATATATACCAGGGGGGCCAGCATCTTCAAAAAGCAAGATTTTATAAACACGTGCCACTACAGGACGGCCTGATATAAGCATAATATTTATTTTATTCTTCATACAATAAAGTAGGAAGGCTTTCCACAGTAAGTATTTGATTGATCTTGCCTGGGAATGAGTTGGAATAGAAAAGCGTGTTGCTTCTGCGCATCTTTTATCATCTTTTGGGAGCAAAAAATCAACATTAACAAACTCATCAAGCTCAATACTTCCATATCTACGGTCTAAAATTCTTAATGTCCCAACAGCGTTTTTTTGCGCGTCTTCAGCGAGAAGAAAAGTAACATTGGGTGCAGAATCGAATTTATCCACCATATCTACCCGACTGTTAAAATATTTTGAATATCCTTTCCATCTAACATCAAAGAGACGTGTTAGATCTTCTTTATTCTCCGGTTTTCGAATAAAAATATTTGTATCGAAATGAGATTGTACTGATTTTAGATGTCGCATAATAAAGCTTCTCCAATATATTTCATTCCTATAACCGATATGTTATTGGCCTAAAATGCATTTTAAAATATGTTTTACTCATAGTCTGTCTCAAGCCACTTTCAGAAAGTTTATGTTTTTCATTTGGGAATCAAATATTAATGTTTCACAGATCTCATCCAAGTTTTCTTTAATTGCCCTGATTCTGAATTTACCCGTAGGACAGCCTTCGGCCAGAGCTTTGGCCATTACAGCAAGAAGCTGAACTCTCTGATGAAAAAGATGCCATTCAGAAGTTTCTCCTGTGTAAATAACATTTGTTTGGGTAACAAAGATTTGGTTTTTTCTTTGATGGCATTCTGTATTCATCTGCATAGCGCAATAGAAAAGATAATGTGCATTTTCTAAGATGGCATGTTTTCGATATTTCCCGAGCGGATAACCAATTAAATAAGCTTTGACCATAATGATCAGTAGTTTTAATCGTGATAAAAAAAATTCATCAGACGACATTTCCCTCACATTCACGGGCATCGGCCCAAATCTGATCATGAACTGCCTATTCTCATTTTATTTAAGTATTGAATTAGTGTACAATCAAATTCATCAAAAAATATTTTGAAGGGGCAGCCGCGGGTACAGCTACCCCTTCCTCATGGAGGAGGCAATTGGCAGTGCCAAGGGGCATGAGCTGTCGTATCTCCATTCAAGGTCACATTATTCTTTTTTGGCGCGCTTTTTTTTTCTTGAAGGTCTTTTTTCCTCAGGGCTGCGGAGAATCTGGGAAAGTTCATTCATATTTTTAAATGCCTGCTTCTTTTCATCTTCAACAGATTCCACAATACCGGCAATTTCAAACGGATTACCAGAATCCCGCCGGTAGATACGAACGATGTAGTTTTCCAAATGTCACCTCAGAAAAAAATATCAAACGCCCAAAAAATAGTGCTTAAAATTTGATTAATGAATAACACTCAGAAACTTACAGATACCTTACAGATTGAGAAAAAATGAAGAATGGGTGATGGACAAAACGGAAGACAATCTAATAACAACGTGTTCTTTCTTTAATATTTGAACAGAGACTCCTTTATTGTTTTTGTTTCTGGAGAAGGTTCGAGTCCCAGACCGGCTGACAGGTTTTTTTTGCAACGCCGATACACCGACAGAGCATCGGTTCTGCGGCCAAGTTTTTTTAAACAGATCATCAGACGCTGATAGAACACCTCGGCAATGTCATCAACCTCGATCGCTTTCTGGAAACAGTCAACGGCCCTATTCAATTCATCCACTTCTTCCAGATAGGTTCCGAGTTTTTCTATAGCGCGAAAAAAATTGCTTCTTAAACGCTCGTTATAGGAGATGGTCCATGGCTCATCTAAGTCTCCAGCAAGAAAAGGGCCTTTGTATAGTGATACGGCTTTTTCAAGTGATCGAATAACACAATTTCTGTCTTCTTTTTTATCGTAATTTTCAGCCTGTTTCAGAATGCGTTCAAAAGCCATGCTGTCCACCCAGCAGTATCTGAGGTCCAAGGATAGTCTTCCCTTTCGGAGGTTGACGGCTTTCTCATGGCCGAGGAGCTGACGAAGACGGTGAAGTGTGGTGTCAAAAGAGCGCTGTGCCCGGTCCCCGTCCGCTTCGGGCCAGAGGATATCGCACAACTGGGGCTTGCCGACTTCCTTTCCTTCCCCAAACGAAATGAGGACCTTGAGCATTTCCAAAGGTTTTTTTTGAGCTTTTTTCGAAGATTTAAAAGGGTTTCCATCTATAACCAATTCAAACCGTCCCAGAGTAAATATTTGTATGGCCCAGGGCCAGTTATCCAAATGCACCGGCGGCTCATCCGGAGCCAGGTTTCGTTTTCTAATGATACCCTTTACATACTCCACCTCAATGCCTGCCTCTATTGCCTTTGCATACAATTCACCAGTTTTAGAGGGTATATCCCAAAAGCTATAGAAAAATCCACAATTTTTCCCATAGGCCAGAGCCTTCCTTAATGCTTCCAATCCAAAGGTTTCGTTTCGCTGGTCAAACGCAGACTGCGCTTCCAGAAAAAATCCATATGATTTAAATAAAGTGCTTTTAAACTGAGATGCCGTAAAAAAGACATCTTTTATATATTCGGCTGCTTGATGGTACTCCCCAAGCTCGATCATTACATAAGCCATCAATAACTGATGAAGACCCGCGGTGTTTAAATCACCTATTTTGCTGTTGTATTTAAAACTCAATTCAGCATGATAGTAAGCTCTTTTAGGATTTTTTTGAATCAGGGCTTCTCGGGCTCTCAAGAGGTGGTAAAAGGTAATATCCCATGGTGTGCGGTTATCCAAAGATGAATGCATTTGCTCAAGTAAATTCCCGGCAACTGACAAATTCTTTTTATCAAGAGCGGATAAAACACCTTGTCCAGTCAACATAAAATCAAATACATGGATACCGGTTTTTTGGGACAGATCCAGCCCTTCGGACACAGTGCTTTGGCATTTCTCCAAGGAGCACGTACAATACAAATATGATGCTTCTGCAAGATTTGCTAATATCCTTGACAGATGTGAAGCATCTCGGGAAAGAAGCAACCGCTTTAATGACTCTAATGCAAGAGTCGCTTTTTCAAGATTGCCGACGGCATATATTTGATGGCGAATTCGATGGATCAAAGTTTGCACTTTTGCATTTAAGGTTTCAGGCCCTTCTCCAATAGAAAGAGCCCTCTCGGCCCATGCTTCAACTTCGGGATGTTGAGGCTGTCTCAGTGTTAAAGCCAAGAACATACTTGATGCTACCCGTGCTTCAATATCTTCTGAAGGAAAACTCCCGAAACGTTCCACGATTCTTTCGATTACGCGTATCCACTCGTCAAGAGGTTTAAAATTTTCTGAGGCATACATTATGGAATCTACTATTCCTGCCCATGCCAGAAATATTCCTGCGGCGTCATTTTGATCGTTGAATCTTTCAAAGGCCTGTTCAAAATATTTGGTGCTGGATAAGGGGTTAAAGGATAGTCGGCATACACCCATCCAGTAGAAAACCCAGGGGGTGCTCTCAAAAATATCTTTTGGGAGACTGGACAGCCACTCCTCCAGGGGACGATTTCGGCCTTGTGTCAGCATCACCGGAGCATGTTTCAATATCAATTGGACCATCCTTTCCCCGTCGTCGGCATCACGCAGAAGGCCAATTGCCGCCTCTGTCTGACCAGCTGCCTCAAGAAGCACAGCTGCCCGTCGGTATAAATCCGAAAGAGTTTTCGAAGAAAATGTTTCTTTTGCACGGGATAACAGAAAGTTCCGGAATAGAGGATGATACTCATAAGCTGGACTGCTTCGAAAACGCCTTTCAGTGAAGCAATGATTGCGATTCAATTGAGAAAGAATGCGATTTGCAGATTCAAAACCGGTGAGTGCCTCAGCCATGCTTGCTGTCATTTTGGGCAAAAAAGCCGTTTTGAGCAAAAAATTCTGACTCTCCGCATCGGTCCTGTCAAAAATCTCACCCGTAAAATAATCAAATATTCGTTCTACTGAAACCTTGACAAGCTCACGCGGATCTATTTTTTCTATCTCTGCGGTCTTTAGCATCAGCATCAGACCGGCCAGCCACCCATCGGTGATGCTGTGTAAATATGCTATTGCTTCCAGCGAAACCTCTTGCCGTGCCTGGAGCTTTATGATGTCGTTGGACTCTTCAAGAGTTAAACGAAGATCTTTCCACCCGATCATTTCCATAAGATTATTGGCCTGCATGTGAATTAAAACTGAGGGAGGTTCACTCCGGCTGATCAAAATCACATTGATGCCTTCAGGGATAATGGAAAGCCCGTAGCGAATCACTTCATGGAAAGGTGACTCGAGCGGCACTTCCTGGTAATTGTCAAAAACAAGAAAAGATGGCGCCTTGAGGCGATGAAAAAGGTTTTCAAAATAACGCAGCGTAAAAGTTGGCAGACCGGATAGATATTCCGGAGTAAGAAGCGGAAGCGGTTTTCGTTTTCGCGGAGTGGCTTTTTTTGCCGCAAGTCCCAAGTAATAGAAAAAGGTAGCAGGGTCAGCGTCTCCTTCATCTGCCTGATACCACAGACAAGGAGACTCTTTAAATTCCAAGTAATTTGTAACCAGTGTGGTCTTGCCACAGCCGGGAAGTCCTGAAATCCAGATAACCGGATACTTTTGTTTATGGTCCAATAAATCAAACAGCCGTTTTCTGGGATAAACCCCTGTGGGAATGGGACGAGTTAATTTGGCGATAGTAGGTAAACTTTTCTTCATTCTGCCATTCCGATGCATATAGTGCAAGCAAAAAATTTCTTTGCCAATTAATAATTAAGCTGGAACTGATGGTGTCATGGATGGCATCATCGAAATGATTAATGAAATCTGCAAACGAAAGGCTCTTAAATATACATCCAAAAATTGCATGTATATATTTAAAATTTTTTATATGTTAGAATGGGTTGTTTCCCTTTAAGGTGATTCTTGTATTTATAAAAACGACTTTAACAATTCCTGTGTCGATAACTGCTTATGGAAACAACAATCAGAAAAAAGACAGGTCGAAATATTTAAAATAAGATCAATAAAGGTTCGATGTTAATAGAAGAGACGATCAGCTGCTGTTTATGATCCGAATTTATAATCTGATAATGATTTATTTTGAAAGCAATATATCAATAATCAAAAATATGTCAATACCTTATTTATTGGTATTTATTGCGGATTCAAAACAAGTGTTAAGTGATGAAAAGGTTTCTGCTTGTGTGTCTCGAGAATCAGCCAGTATTTCCCACTCGAGAAAAATTGGGTGAGCACAGCATATTTTGGGTAGTGTATAATTTATTGTGTAAATTTTAAAATAGGTTGAAAAAAAAAGCGCTTTTCCTTTAGAAGGGTTTTTTGCCAAAACTCAAAAAGAAAGAAGAAGCGCCATGAAACTGGAAATTAGTATACCCGAAGCAGTAAGTATTTTCGAGGAAATTCAAGAGCAACCCGAGAAACTTTACGAAATGATCAGATTTGATATCAGAGAGACAATTGGTCAATATCTTTCTGGTTTGATGGATGTGGAGCTTACGCATTTTCTTGGCAGAAAGCACTATGAGCGCCGACAAGGGGAGGTAAATCATCGCAATGGTTCCTATGATCGAAATTTCACATTAAAAGGAATCGGTGAGGTTGATATCCAGGTTCCAAGAGACCGCAAGGGTGACTTCAGAACCCATGTTATTCCGCACGGCAAACGATACGAGGATACGATAGGCCAGGATTTATGTTTAATGTTTCTAACAGGGTTAAGCACACGCAGTCTCTCGATGATTTCCAAAAAGTTAATTGGTCGTAAGATATCAGCATTTGTTATGCCGCTATCGGCATAACAAATGTAGTTGTCTAAAGGCACACCCGGAACGTAAAGAAACCGGCATGTTTTCTGCCGGTAAAAAAAAGAGCAATTTTCCGGTTTCCCGAGATAGAAACGATTCCGGTTGTAAAGATGCCGGTTCGCACGTTTTTGCCGTTCGCGTCTTTGACCTCTTATTCAATTTCCTGCATGACCCTTAGAATTTTCATTCCCGTGTCATCGTTGTGGAGGATATCGCCTTGAGCGCCCTGGCGTTTCAGCTCTTCAAATGCAGGGTAGATCTTATCGGCGGCTTCTTCGCTCTTATCCCAGCCGGTTGATGCGGCCAATGGAATCCCTAAATCGGTTTGAAGATCGGAGAGCCGGTTCAGGGGGAAACCATAGCCATATCGTAAAACAGCCATCATACTTTTGGCGCTTTCGTCATAGTGCTTTGTTCCGTGATCCTCACCAGCGATGGGTTCGGGCAATGGGGCCTGGAAGATTGTTCCGCAAAGATTACAGCGCAATTTTTCCAGTTCATAAACGGTTGCCCCAATCGGCGGCTGACCTTCAATATAAATGAAGATGCCCGGCTTCTTCTCTGTGTAAAACCTTACCCTTTGGGCATTCAGGGCACGGGCTGCCGTTTGAAAGCGTGGGATGAGGAATCCTGATGCGCCCGGCGCCCGTATAACACTCAACACCGTTTCGACCATGGCCTTTGCGTGTTTTATCATGTGTTGCCGGACCTTACGCATCGGCTTTGTCGGTGTTATCCTTTGCTTTGGCCGGTTTTTCCGGCTTGTCCGCCGGGTTTTTGGAGGGGTCGAATATCTTTTTGGATTTTTTGGATTTAATTCCTAAAATTTGATTAAGCAGGCGCTTGAGCTGAACATCCTTCTCATTGAGCATCTCGATGATAAACTCTATGGTCTCAGCCATGTCTTGAATGCTGCTGCAATCTTCCTGCGTAAGGGTATTGCTTCTGGCCCGTTCTAATAAACGCGTTAACTCTTCCCGGTTGATTTTTTTAACGTTGGGATAGTGTCTTTTTTTCTTCCGCATAATCTGTCTCGAAAATCTTTTGTCAAAGCATACCCGTACACGGCCTTAATGGATCGATTTGCCTTGTGGCTATTATCGTTTTTGCCCCGGCCGGTGGTATCACCCAGGTAGATCCAGTTCGAAGCCTGGTAACATATCCCGGCAAACCGCTCCTTATCGATGAATGTCTCAAGATAATACACTCCATGGCCATAGCGCTTTTGCCAGTCGTCAGATATTCGCTTTATAACAAGAGCCAATATGTGACTGGCAAGACACTTGATATGGACCCAGGGAAGTATCAAAAACCGACTGTTATAGGCCATGTAATGAAGGTTTTTTTCTCTGACTGTTTTGGGCCATCCGATAAATCGATCCCGGCATCCAATGTGACGGGGTACCGATGACCATGTCATACAGGCGATGGGTTTTTGGCCTGCATAGACCATATATTTCACATGCTCCCCCACCGGGTGGCAATACCCCAGATAATGGTATTGCTCAATCAGACTGTTGCATAGATTTTCGTTTTTTCCTCGTCGGACATCACAAATCTCAAGCGGCTTAATCGCAGACAATGTCGTTTCAAGGGGTGCCTGGTCGATGTCAACTTTTGGGGGTTTTCTCCGGTTGGCCAAATAGTTAAATGGTGTCATTTTTCGAGGCGGCAGGCTGATATGGCCGGCACGATCGAGCTCAAGCATAAAGCTTCGACAAATCTGATCACACAAAGCCCCGTTTTTTTGGGTCCAGTCCCAGGCTGTGCACAGTTTTCTGGATAGCGCCCATCGGCTGGCATCAGGGTTATCGGCGATGAGTTGCCGGATAAAAGAAATGTCCTTATGAGAATAGGTTTTGCCTCGATATCTGATAATCTGTTCCATGGCGGTGTTATGGCACAATCGTTACAGGAACGCAAGAAAAAAATGAAAATGGATAAAAAAAATCCAGACGGGTATACGGTGACCGGTCCAGCAGTGTGGTTTTCAGGCCCTGTGATATTTTTTCGCTTTACCCATGCTTACCGAAAGCACACGGTAAAACCTCAGAAAAATAGATTTAGCCGGTTTAAAAACGATATCACCGATGAAAAATTTTGCGGTCGGTCATAATTCCATATTGTGTCGTCCAGCGATCATGCCATAGGCACAAAAATACGTTTTATATCAGTAAAACACAACATTGCATCATTCAATAACTCGTATAGTGGTGCGCAACAAAACAATAATTAGTTTTTTGAGATTTTTAAAGAAGGTGTTTATTTCTCGGGGGATGTTTGGCATTCGCAGTTTTTTGGGATAAAACACAATCTGCATCTATCGTCACTGCACGACTGGCAAAAATAGCAATCCTTGCACGGATGCTTTTTGAAAC
>CAYPIW010000036.1:0-5859 GCA_964410925.1 uncultured Desulfobacteraceae bacterium | reverse complement strand
GGCACAAGGGAAAGCCTTTTGAGCATAACTGGCAGGATTTTCGTACCCGCAAGGATCGAACGCTTAAAACTGTCAGTGATTTCGGATATGACAGATATCCGAAACAAGGCAAATATACCACCTGTATCAAGGTGATAGATGTTTTCGGGTGTGATACAAGCATAACCGTAGAGGTAAACATATAATCATTCCGGGCAATTGGTAAGAGCTGCTCGGTCAACAAGAATCATGTCAGGGGGTAGCATGGAAACAACGGTAATCTATTCAGATGGAGATACGTTAAAAACAGATGTGATCCTGCGTAAATGGCTTGGCGGACAAAGGAAATTCATTGCGATTATAGAAGGTGACAGCCTGATAATCAAAAAGACTTATTCTTTGCTCGATTTTTCTTCCGAACCGGATGAAGACTTCATGTCTATGGAGGAGATAAACGAAGAAGTCCATAAAGCGAGGAAAGAGAATGAACATAGTCGTTGATACAAAAACTATGTGGTTTAGAAAAGGAAATATTCCATGAGTACTTCGGTAATCAACCTTGCCGCACTTGAGCCTTTGTACGCACCTCATGAAGAACCGAATTTCCACCGGGTTCGCTCTGAAAAAGGCAAACCTGCAAAAGTTATCACAGGACGCAGACCTTCCGTCATCACCATTGCGCAGAACCTTCGAACTTTTTTAAAAGCTTGGCGGGAAAGCGATTATGCTGGCGCTTCCGATACAACGCGGGAGTTGCTTTACCACTGGTTTGAACAGGATCATATTGTTGAAGCTCCAAACGGTGAACGTCTCCCGTTTCGCTACTATTTTTGCCAGCGGGAATCTATTGAAACGCTGATTTATCTTTTTGAGGTCAGGGGAACGACAAATCTGTCCGCAGTCATTGCTGAATTTGGTGGAGAGGACCGCGAAACCACGGCGCTCGGCGTAAATCCGGATGATGACCAATGGGCAAAATATGCATTCAAAGTGGCGACAGGCGCCGGCAAAACAAAGATCATGAGTCTTGCCGTTGTATGGAGTTATTTTCATGCCTTGCGGGAGAGCGATTCTCCCATGGCAAAACATTTTGTTGTAATTGCGCCGAATCTGACGGTTTTTGAACGATTGAAAGAGGATTTCAGGCCTGAAGGCGGCGGACCCGAGATCTTTTTTAAAGATCCCCTAATTCCTGTGGCATGGCGCGGAGACTGGAACCTTTCCGTAGTATTACAGGATGAGGCAAGCGGTGCATCCACCGGCGGCACCCTTTACCTTACAAATATTCATCGTCTGTATGATATTGGAAAACGAAGTAAGAAAAAGGAAGAAGAAACATACGACTGGATGGGGCCGTCTGTTTCCAGACAAAAAGCCCTTGATACGGGCAGGGAACTTCGAAAGCGGATTACCGGCCATGACTGTATAATGATATTAAACGACGAGGCGCATCATCTTTGGGATCCGGGGTCGGCATGGAATGAAGCTATCGGCTTTTTGCACAATGAAATCAATGTAAAAACAGGAAGAGGGCTTGTTGCTCAGCTCGATTTTTCAGCAACACCAAAAGATAATTATGGCCGCATTTTTCAGCATGTGGTTTGCGACACGCCTCTTGGGGAAGCCGTGGACGCGGGAATTGTAAAAATACCCATTATCGGGCGCGGCGAAGGGCTGTCCGAACGTACGAGCAATGATGCATCGGAGCGCTTTGAACAACATTTGATGATGGGGTACCAGAGATGGCTTAAATCAAAAGAAGAGTGGGAAAAGAGCGGTAAAAAACCCCTGCTTTTTGTTATGGCGGATGACACTGCGGCTGCGGACCAGATTGCAAAGCGTTTAAATACAGATCCTTTATTTGATCAATTAAATGGAAAGACTGTCAATCTGCATACAAACCTGAAAGGTAAAATAAAGTGGATCGGCGGTAAAAAGAGAGCCTATCCGGCCTTTGTTGAAGACGTAAAGGATATTAGCGAAGATGACCTGAGAGCGTTGAGGGAGTTGTCCCGCGATCTTGATTCAGGCAAAAGCCCATACCAATGTATTGTTTCCGTTCTTATGCTCAGGGAAGGCTGGGATGTCCGCAATGTTACAACCATTGTTCCGCTTCGCCCCTATACTGCAAAAGCGAATATCCTGCCGGAACAGACCCTTGGACGCGGTTTAAGGCGTATGACCCCTCCCGGCGGCGCTGCTGAACTTGTTACTGTTGTTGAACATAATGCATTTGTAAGCCTTTATCAGCACGAACTCAGCCAGGAAGGCGTTCCCATTGAAGTGGTTGATGTTGATAAGGTTCCAAAGAGCACGGTTACAATATTTCCCGACAGGGAGAACAAGAATTTAAACAGGCTTGATATTGTTCTGCCCGATATCTCTCCTGGTTTCACGAGAACTCCGGTTCTGGAAAGCCTGACTGTCGAAGATGTTCGAAAGGCTTTTTCCGGATATGATCCCTTGCCTCTCGGCAGCAAGGGAAAAGACGAGATAAAGTATGAAGGACGTCATCTTTTGACCAATGAAGTGGTGGAAAAGATGAAAATAAACCTTCCTCTTCTTGAAAGCGGAATCGGCGCTGTTTCATATTATCGGGAAGAACTTGAAAGGATTGCCGGACTTCGCGGTTCTCACAAAATTCTGGCTCCTCTTTTAGAAACTTTTATCACAGAAATTCTGTTTGAAGAAAAGGCAACGCTTTTTGACCAGCGGCTGGTAAGCCGCCTTGCCGACAGCGATGTAAGGGAACATATCCGGGCTGTATTCGTACCGCTTATTCTTTCCCGCACGACTATTAAAGAAAATAGAAAACCTCGGAGCAAGGGATTCCCGGTTTCTAATTGGAAACCTTTTCAGGCAACGCATTCGGAACATCACCCTGCAATTTCTGCTGCGCATACCCTTTTTAATCTTGTTCCGTGCAATCGTGCACTGGAAGTGCTTATGTGCAGGTTCCTCGATCATGCACCGGATGTTAAAGCGTTTTGTAAAAATGCCGGGCCCCAGGCGCTTCGCATCGATTATCTTTCGGAAAAAGGAAGGCTCTCTTTCTATACGCCGGATTTTATTGTTCGGATAAGCGCAAAAGAGCATATCCTGATCGAGACCAAAGGGCGCGAAGATCGTGACGTTCCGCTTAAGGCAAGGGCTGCTGTCGCATGGTGTGAAGCAGCATCACAGGAAAAAGAAAAGTGGATTTACCTGTATGTTACACAAGAAATTTTTGAAGAACTGAGCGATAATAAACTGAAGACTCTTTTAAGGATGTGTAAACCGTCATTAAAAAGTCTTATTGCCGAGGTCATAGATCCCCAGTTGAGCCTTCCATTTGGAGAACCGGAACCAAAGGAGGATACCGGTGTATCAGCATTTCTTTCCGATATAAAATTCAAACAACTTCCTTCCAGATATCAAAAAGCAATAGCCCAGGCTGTAACTTTATTTCATTTTTTAAAAAAGAAAGAGGACGTGTCTTTTGCGCCTGTTTTTACTCCGCTGCTTGGTCCTATGGATGAATCGGCCAGGGGTTTTATTCTGAGAAATATGCAGGATGACGTCCCTGCCGAGCGTGATAAACAGTATAAATTTTTTCATCCGGATCTGAGTAATTTGCCGACAGGTGAAGCAAATTTTCACCAGAGACAGGCAAAAAATCTTGAGAGAACCCTGGTTGATAAGAACGGATTAATGCCTATTGGACTTTTGCGCTGGATACTGGATTATGCGAAAAGTACGCGCCGGAAAGTCAGCGGTGTTTTTGAAGTTGCTCGCATTAAATTTGCCAATATATCACAAACCGATCTGTTTTCGGCAATAGATTCGATATATACTTTTCGAAATGAATATATTGCCCATAAGAACAGGGAATTAAGCGATACCGAACTTGCAGAGCTGTCTCTTAAAGAATGGGCAAACGGATTATATAACATATGGAATTTGCGCTGAAAGTGAAATGGGGCCTATTATTGACCCATGTCATATGAAATATTCGATGAAAAGGACTTGACGGGCTTGCAATGCTGCTTGTGGATGTTGATTATGACGGTGTGATTAAAATGACCGGTTTGACGGAAAGCATTGAGGTTGTTGCCATTGACAAGCACGGTAATGAGAGCAAGCCTTTTATCATCAAAAACAAGTACCCACCATAAGGAGTTATTATGAAATCGTTTGGAAGCATCTCATTAATGAAAAATGAAACTGAGGCCATCGAGGCAGCTATCAGGATGCTAAAAAGCGAATTCTCTGTATCTAAAGTTATACTCTTTGGATCAAAGGCCCGTGGAGACCATGACGAGCATTCAGACATTGATTTGCTTGTGGTCGCTTCAAAATTGCTGCATTGGAAAGAAGAAAAGGCCATTGTTGGGGCTTTATTCGATATCGGTATGGAATATAATGTTATTTTTAGTCCTTTATTCACATCCGTTGATGAGTGGGAGAATGGCGTATTCACGGAGTTTCCTGTTTACCAGGAAATCTCACGAGATGGAGCTGTAGTGTTATGAGCCAACAGATTATTATCGACTATTGGGTAGAAAAGGCCGGGGAAGACCTTGCGTCAGCTCGGGACAACCTTAAATCAGGCAGGTATCAGAATGCAGTGCGAGATGCATATTTTGCCTGTTTCCATGCTTTCTCTGCGGTGCTTTTAAATGAGGGAAAAACGTTTAAAAAACATAAAGAAGTTCGATCAATGCTCCACAGGGACTTCATTCGAACCAAGAAAATCGATATCTCATGGGGAAAACACTATGATTGGATTTTTGATAACCGGCATAAGGCGGATTATCGACCGTTGGTGAAGTTTGATCCTGTTCAGGTCAGAGAAATCGTTGAGGAAAGCGAAGAATTTGTGAAAGAAATGGCAGGCTTGCTAAATTAGGTTAAAAGAAAATGGCGAAAAGAAAATATAGTATCGGACAGATTTTGATGGAATCATTGACAACAGAGCAGATTGCAAACTTGCTTACGATTGTGTCAGCTTCAACGGATTTGAATATTTATATGGAGAAATTTGAAAAAATCGACCCGGACATGGCGATGACTGTGAAAAAAATTCTGGATACAGATCAGGATTCATCAGGCATAGGTAAAACCGGGCGATTGACGTCCCTTCAACGAACAATGGAGCACTGGTTTTCACTATGGCGAAACTATGACGGCATCATAAGTGAAGTAGGTGACGAGGAAGGTAAGTATGCGGTTCAGGACCATCACTGGGAAGCTCCGTATTTTGATGGCTCGAGCCTTGCTGAGGACTTGGAACCTATCGCGGAAGATATGTTGACGCTGATGGAGGATGTCTATGATGAAGTGGATGATCCGGATCTGTTTCTGAAGGCGCTGGGGGAAATTGATCACCAAATCGGCTCATATCCCGAATGGATGGGCGCTGACTATGGGGAACCGTGCGTTTTGGAAGAAAAACTGACGCAATGCGTTTTGAAGTGGCTATGGTTATCTTCGCATCGCGAAGGAAATCCCGGCCAAACCTTTGCGGAAAAGGCTTTTTATATTGAAAATACCTTTGAAAAGGTCGCATTGGATAAAAATGAATTTACTGGTTTTTTTATCCGGCTTCCTGACGATGTCTGCCGGGAAATTTATGAGTTTCTGAAAGAGGGCAATCATCATATAAATTTGGACAATACCTATTCGGCCTGGCACCATATCAACCACAATTATGAAGAACGGTTTGATGCAGGCAACTACCTTGAATCCTGCCGTAAATACCTCGACAAAAACTGGCAATACGGTCGGCCGCTTGTTGATGAGGCCTTAAAGGAAAACGATTTTCAAAAGGCTGAATCTCTCCTTGTGAAAACCTTCTCAAGTTATTTACAAGAGCATGGGGGAAAAAAGTGGTACCCGGAG
>CAYPIW010000035.1:0-28721 GCA_964410925.1 uncultured Desulfobacteraceae bacterium | reverse complement strand
CCGGAAAAAGGAGCCTGCGTAAAATAAATCGCGGATTTTGGGAAAACTTGGACCTTGATTTTTCAATTTATTTGGCTTAACATAAAAAATTTTGTTCGGATATTTTATGGAGTAATCAATGGCAATTTTAGCACTATTATCATTTGACTGGTCATCAACTAAAATCAATTCCCAGTCCACGAATGATTGGCGCAAAACACTTTCGATTGCCTCGTTTAAAAAATTACCCGTATTGAAAAATGGAACTATAACGGTCGCTATCGGCATATTTTTTATATAAATTTTTGTCTTTTGAATTTTAGATGTTGTCTCGATTTAAAACATTAATTTTTATGGCATCAATTGTATTTAATATATTTAAAGATTTTTCGTTTGTAACATCTTGAAGATAAAATGTCATTCCATCGCGGACCCATTTTCCAGTTTTTTCGGTTGCTGGTAAACTGGAACGGCTAAAAAGTGGACCATTAGGACTATCAACATGAACTTCAATAGTTTTTGCTGATCCAAGGGTCCAACTTAAGGTCGTTTTTCCAGTTAGGACAGGAAATCTTTCTAATAAATTGACCATAATTGGATTCGGATCAGCTTTCAGTGCTCCAATCTCTCTATTTGAAAACTCTAGTATTGTTCTTTTAAAAATGATTAATAGTTTGCTTGTTTTCCATTTAATACTACGATAAATTTTTAAATAAATCCTTTCTAATAAAGTTAAAACCGGATAGTCGTGGGGCTTATATGCCTTTTTGTAGGATTTCCAAACCGTTTGGTCTTTAATATTATTTTGTATTAAAAAATTTTTAAGCCAATTTAAAAAAAACAATTCAGCTTCATGATATTTTTTAGATTTCATTACAAATGAAAGAGCTGATAGCTTATGGATGCGATATTTTGTTAGGCATTGATAGGTAATAAATACTTTGGCAATTAAGTGAATTTTTATAAAGAACGGGAGGTCATCGCATAATCCATAAGGGAGCTTGCCAAATATTTCTTCAAATCCGCCAATTTTTTCAAGAATATTTTTTCTAACTAATATATTCGACAAACAGGGTGGATGACTTTCTGATAATGGATGATATGCCGCGATAAGAGATGGAGGTTCTACAACGCTTTCTGGCTCAACTGGTAAATCGGAAATGAAGTCATCCTCATTATTATTATCTTTCTCCCAGCTATGCCAAAACAATACAGGACCATAGACTATTCCTATGTCTGGTCTTGATTCTAATATTTTCACTTGTACCTCTAATTTATTATGCATCCAGATATCATCTGAATCCAATATCGCGATATATTTTCCTTTTGCGTGCTTTAATCCCACATTTCGGGAAATACTCATGCCAAGATTTGAATGATTTTTATGCTCAATATAAGCAGTTATTCGAGAATATTGTTTGGCATATCTAAGCGCAATATCAGTACTCATATCAGATGAACCATCATCCACGAGCAGAAGTTCCCAGTTGGTATAAGTTTGCGCGAAAACGCTCTCGATCGCCTCTTCAATAAATCTTTCCGCATTAAGAAAAATTATTATGACTGAGACAAGCGGTTTGCTATTGATAATTTCTTTCATTATAATATGTTAGACTTGTCACAATACCATTAATATCTTCTGGACCTGCACAAAATTTTTGTTTTTGAAGTCCCCCCTCCGGCCCGCGGACAGGTTGACCATGTCGGCCGTGTCATCTCCCGCCGCGATATGGGCGTCTACCAAGCGGAAGCCGTAAAGCCAGCACCACCGGTCACCAGAATACGCTTTTTTTCTCCGCCACCAAAATATTTTCAATCAAAAAAACTCCTCAAGAAAGCCTCTGCGACTGTATTTTCTAATGCAGTTATCGATATTTTATTAACCGTATCTGGATTTATTGTCAATCATTTCGCATGCAAACAAACAATTGACTAAAAATATCTGCAATGGCATACTATATCAATTTTGGTGCATGAAAATTTAATTCAAAAATTCATGTTGGGTGCACTACACGGAATGCATGCTGAAACAAAGTCATTTAAACCCACAAGAATCACAGGAGTTATAACTGCTCATCCCAATCCGATTCCCTTAACCACTTTGTCGGGATTTGTTTCAACCACCCTGCAATGGATATGCCGCGGAACAGATGCCGTTGAGGTGCGTGTGGGCGCTCCGGACGGGACTCTGCTCAGCCGTTCAGGACAATGGGGACGGGCGGAGACCGGCCAATGGGTTTCAAACGGCATGACCTTTTACCTGCAGGATGTTTCCCGCGGAAAGCCGCTGACCCATGAAAACACCATTTCAGCCGTTACGGTCCGCACGGGACTTGAGCCTCTGGCCGTATGCCCGGATATTCTTCCATTTGCCGCGCATGCGGGACAAGGCCTGGATTGCACTCATATTATATCCATCGGCTGCCATACGACTAAAAAACAAGTGGTGCAGCTTTACCCACAATTTGAAATAATCTGGATTGATCTTAAAAAAAATCTGGAAGAATGCAGAAGGCAATATGGCTTCGGAACATGGGTGCAATGGGATCCGGCGCAATCCGGCCAGCTACCCATTGAAGAAAACATTCTCAAACGATCGATTGTGGTTTGTGTCAATGTGATTGAAGACATCGAAAATCTTTCTCCCTTGCTTGAGAAGGTAAGATACTTCATGAATCATGCGCCGCTCTGTATTTTATCAGTCCCCGGAGATGATCCGCCAATAGGTCGAATCCATTCAAAACAGGCAGGAGAATCGGGTCCCGCAAAAAAGATCGATTTTTCGGATATTGAATCCATACTTCGCTCAAAAGGACTTAATATCGCCTTTACGGGATCGATCGCCGGCAACGTTCTTGACTTCGAGAAAAAAACCTCCGTTGCGATCATAGAAAAAAACGGCAGCACCGATGTCATCCAACATAAGGCGCCTGCGGATTTCCGTGTTGTCGCCGTAATGTCCGCATACAATGAAGCCGACATCATCATCCCGTCCATACAGTACCTGATTGAACAGGGAATAGATGTATATCTCATTGATAACTGGTCCACGGACGCGACCTTCGCCCTTGCGGAACATTTACTTGGCAAAGGACTCATTGGTATTGAAAAATTTCCCAAAGATAAACCTGTTACGGTTTATAATTGGGAATCTTTGCTGAAACGGAAAGAAGAGCTGACGCGCGAAATCCAGGCTGACTGGTTTATTCATCATGATGTTGATGAGATCCGGGAATCGCCCTGGCCTGATATCCGACTTAAAGATGCTATCTATGCTGTTGATAAGAAAGGATTTAACTGCATTAATCATACGGTGGTCGAGTTTAAACCCACGGACGACAATTTCACACCCGGATCGGATTTCAGATCATACTTTAAATATTTTCAGTTCGGGAAACGGCCAGGGGATTTTATCCAAATCAAGGCGTGGAAAAATACCGGGCAAACTATATCTTTGGCGGAAACCGGCGGACATGAGGTCCGGTTCGAAGGACGGAAGGTATACCCATATAAATTTTTACTAAGACATTATCAAATAAGATCACAAGCCCAGGGTGAGAGAAAAGTTTTAAAAGAGCGCAAGGGAAGATGGAACCCTGATGAAAGAGCAAAAGGATGGCACACGCATTATGATACGATTCAGGAAAAACATGATTTCATATACTCCCCATCGGAACTGGAATTCTTTGACGAAGCCGCCTTTTATAAAAAATATCTCACGGAACGATTATCAGGAGTCGGCATCGCGCGGGCGGATTTTGTTGCCCGAAGCGACAGCCTTGATATTCCGTATCAGGACCTTAAGAATCAAGCCGTCGAACTTGGTAAACACATTATTCAAATAGAATCAGAAATCACCAAACTTAACAAGCGTAATAACCAGCTTGAATCAAAAATCGCCGAACTCGAATCGTATCAGTTAAGCCTTTCCCGAAAATGGTGGATTCGATGCATAGTTTTTCTCAACCGATTGCTGGGGAAAAAACACCGCCTGGATACAGTTTCTTTTTATCCTGACGGAAAACCTCCCGAGGGACCGTTTTGTGATAGAAATTCAAAGGAACAAGAATGATAGTAGGCGATTTGAAAACATCGGATACTGCATCTCCATCCCAATCTGAAATCGAATCCACCGAAAATACGACGGCTGAAGTTCCCCAACGGGAAGCTCAAAATATTTGTGAGGCGGAAAAACAGCATATCAGCCGCATAACAGCTTTGATGCGATTGATTCGTATTGCTCTGTCCAATCCTCTCCTGACGTTGCGAATGCTCAACTTTCGTTTTTTCAAAAACTTTTTCCAGTTTTTAATTTCAAATGATGTTGATGGGCTCCATATCCTTAATAAATATAGGGGAATTTATTCCAATCCATATCCAAGCAGCTCCATTTGGATTCGGATTACAACGCTGTTCAAGCTGATGTGCATTGCGCTGTCGAAGCCCAGGACAACCATCAAATTGCTAAACCCGCGCCTATTTAAAAAAAGCGTCAGGTTTTTATTGAAAAACGAAGGTGACGCGAATCATATTTTACGTAATTATAAAACAGTATACCAAAATCCAAATGTCGACCAAGTTGAGGTATCTCATGACGGAGCAAAAGATCTATCCTTGCATTACGGGCTGACTCGCTGCCGGGGAAAAAACATCCCGGAAAAAATTCCCCCCGAGGATCTTTCCCGGTGGATTCATGAGCTGAAACAGTTGGCGACCACTTTTCCGGAGCAACACCCAACCATCTCCATTATCATACCGGTTTATAATCAAATCCGGTTCACGCTGGCATGCATTCACTCCATTTTCATCAATTCCGGCCGATACGATTTTGAAATCATTATTGCCGATGATGTGTCCACTGATGAAACGCCTGATGTCTTTTCCCAAAATATTCACCACATCCGGTATCATCGAAACAAAAATAATCTCGGGTTTTTAAATAATTGCAATCAGGCGGCCGGATCGTCCCAAAGCCGGTTTCTGGTTTTTTTAAATAATGACATCATTGTATTGCCCGGATGGCTCGATGAATTGATCAAGCCGCTTGAGGAAAACCCCGGGATCGGGCTTGTGGGTTCCAAGCTTATCTACCCGGACGGCAGGCTTCAGGAAGCGGGGGGGATCATATTTTCTGATGCCAGAGGATGGAATTATGGCCGTTTGGATGTGCCGGGTAAGCCCGAATACAATTATCTGAAAGACGTGGATTACTGTTCAGGAGCTTCTATTGCGATTTCATCCGATCTCTGGCAGGCCCTGGGAGGCTTTGACCCGCGTTTTTCGCCGGCATATTATGAAGATACGGATCTTGCATTTCAGGTTCGGGCTAATGGAAAACGCGTTGTCTATAATCCACTGTCAGAAGTGGTCCATTTTGAGGGCATCAGCCATGGGACCGATGAAAGTAAATGCGGTAAACACAACCAGCCCATCAACAGATTAAAATTTTTATCCAAATGGCAAGATGTTCTCCCATCGTTCGGCGCCTGCGATCCGTCAGCCCTGCCTGCGAATCGCCGATGCAGTAGACGAATCCTTATTGTGGATGCCGTCACGCCAACTCCGGATAAAGATTCCGGATCTATTGATTGCTATAATTATATGAAAATATTTAAAGATCTTGGATATCACGTCACATTCATCCCGGAAAACCTGCAATATTGTCAGCACTATACCCATGACTTGCGCCGTATCGGTGTTGAGTGCGTCCATCTTCCATTTTTTACCGCCTTGAAGAAAGCGATAATTCATTACACGCCATTATCCGATTATGTGTTCCTCTACAGAGGACCGGTTGCTCATCCGTTGGTTGATATCGTTCGCAACGCGTCGCCTGAGGTAAAAATTATATTCAACACGGTAGATCTTCATTTTCTTCGGGAAGAACGTGAGGCACTGGTCATTGGTTCGGGCCCTAAACTTTCAGCGGCAAACCGCATGAAAAATATTGAACTTGATATCATGAATCAAGTGGATGCCACTATTGTGCTTAGTGCCTATGAAAAGGAATTAATTCAAAAATTAAATATCAGGTCCACGTTGTTTCACATCCCGGTTGTCCGGCAAATCCCGCGGATCAGGGAGGTATCATGGGAGAATCGGGAGGATATCGTATTTATCGGCGGCTACAGTCATTTTCCAAATATTGATGCGGTTATATTTTTCGTCAATAATGTTTGGCCTTATCTTCTTTCCGCCGGGTTTCCCGGTCGTTTCGTTATCGCGGGGAGCGATATGCCTTCCGAAGTTGCATCCCTGGGGACTGACAAAATTATTATACGCGGTTATGTCCCTGATTTGGAGGATTTTTTCGGTGCATGCCGTCTTTCGGTTGCGCCGCTCAGGTATGGCGCCGGCATGAAGGGAAAAGTGATTTCAAGCCTGAGCCATGGTGTTCCATGTGTTGCCACATCCATGGCAACCGAAGGCGCCGGTCTCGTTCACGGTCAACACATACTTGTTGAAGATGATCCCCAGGCGATGGCGCAATTAATTCATCAACTATACATTGATAAAGCCATGTGGAAAAAATTATCCAAGGAGGGAATAATTTACTGCCAGAATCATTGCTCCCTGGATTCGGTAAAGGGAAAACTCAACCATATGCTGCTTGAGATATCAAAAAATTAATAACAGAGTTAATTTTTTATGATTTTATGGAAAACTCAAATTGAATTCATTCATATATAAAACGTCCAAAACCCATCATGAAAATTATTGCCAGCTCATTTGGATGCTGGCAAAAACTGATTTTAAGATCAGATATCAAAATTCAGTCCTTGGCTATCTCTGGGCGCTTTTAAAACCTCTTTTCATGTTTACAGTTTTAAATTTTGTGTTTTCATCAATTTTCAACCCGCGAAATATCGGTGGAGAGCACTATACATTAGGCTTGCTGGTGGGACTGATCTTATTTTATTTTTTCGATGAAGGCACAAAAGCAAGCATGGTATCTTTGAAAATGAAATCTGAACTCGTGTCTAAAATATATATTCCCCGATGGACCATCATCGTAGCATCGACCATCCATATCACACTGATTTTTATATTTGACCTTGTCGTTGTTATTCTTTTCTTCACATGGTTTCAATTTCTGCCGTCTCTGATTTCGATTTTGCTTTTCCTGATTTTTTCATTATTAATGTATTTCATTATATTATCGATCGGTTTGATTACGGCTCCGCTTCTGGTGAAATTCCGCGATCTGGGGATGATCTGGGAAGTATTAGTAAATGCCATGTTTTATGCATCACCGATTTTTTATCCCCTGCAGATTCTTCCCGAATGGATTCAGCGTTTTCTTCTCATGAATCCGGTCGCTTTTATCGTGCATTTCACCAAGGAAGCCATGTTTAATAATCATTTTACCGATGACTGGAAATTTATTGCATTCTGTACGTTTAGCGTTTTATTTTTTCTTTTCAGTATATGGGCATACAATAAACTGATCCCCAATGTGGCGGAAAGCTTGTAATCTTGATTAAAATGAAACCAGAAACCGTAATATCCGTTAAAAATATCACCAAAACATTTCGGATTTCTCGCCATAAAATCGACTCGATGCGAAGTGCGTTCATCAACGCCTTCCGGCAGAAACAGTATGAGGAGTTCAAGGCACTGGACAATGTATCGCTGGAGGTCAAAAAAGGTGAGTTTCTGGGAATTATCGGCCGTAACGGTTCCGGGAAATCAACACTGCTGAAAATCCTTGCCGGTGTTTATACAGCGGATTCCGGAGAGGTGATCATCAACGGGCGCATATCCCCTTTTCTGGAGTTGGGCATAGGCTTTAATCTTGACTTGTCCGGTCGTGATAACATTTATCTGAACGGCACCGTGCTGGGCCTTTCCAATCGGGAACTACGCGAGTGCTTTGATTCAATCGTTGATTTTTCCGAAATTAGCCGATTTATTGATCAGCAGGTTAAAAACTACTCCTCCGGGATGAAACAACGGTTGGCCTTTTCCGTGGCCATACACGCCAACCGCGAAATTCTTCTCATGGATGAGGTGCTGGCAGTGGGCGACATTCCTTTCCAGGAAAAATGTTTTGATGTTTTCCGAACGTTAAAAAAAAATGGTAAAACCATAATTCTGGTGACGCACTCAATGAAGATGGTTACCGAATTTTGCGATCGCGCGCTGATTCTGGATCGATATAAGATTGTTAATGAAGGTGATCCCGACAAAATAGTCTCTGAATACGAACAGTTATTCGGCTCAAAAAGTGTTTGTGCTTAAAATGAGCATCTCTGAATTAGTTACAATTGTAATTGTAAATTGGAACGGCAGACATTTTTTACAAAATTGCCTATCATCTCTACAAAATCAACACTTTTCAAACTTTGATGTAATAGTCGTTGATAATGGCTCTATTGATGATTCCGCCCAATTTATCAAAAAAAACTTCAATGAATATCAAATAATTGAATTGCGAAAAAATATTGGATTTTCAGCAGCCAATAATATCGCCATAAACCGGACAAAAACGAAATATATTGCAACGTTGAATAATGATACAATTGTTCCTGAAAACTGGTTGGAAAATCTCGTTGAATCCGCGGAAAAAGATGATTCGGTCGGTATGGTTGCGGGAAAAATGTATTATCAATCAACTAATATAATTGATAATATCGGTTTACGCATAAATAAAAACGGACTTGGAACAAATATCGGTAATGGCGAAATTGATAAGGGGCAATTTGATAATCGACAAGAAACATTTGCCCCTTGTGCCGGCGCCGCTCTTTACAGAAAAAAAATGTTAAATCAAATCGGATTATTTGATCAGGATTTTTTTGCATACTATGAAGATCTAGACATAGGCTGGCGTGCAAGAATTTTTGGTTGGAAATGCAAGTTTACACCACACTCGATTGTTTATCATTATCATTCCGGTTCCTCTTCACCTCAAAAGGAGTATCTTTTACATCGCAATAAAATTTTTACGCTAATAAAGAATTTGCCAACCCCCCTGTTCATAAAATATCTTCCGGAAATTGCGTTAACAGATTTCATCATTTCAGCAAATTCCATTTTTACATCAAAAAAAATTTATACTATAAAAGCCAAAAGAGATGCATTAAAAAGCCTTCCTAAAATGTTAAAGAAAAGAAAAATTATACAGAATAATAAAAAAGTTTCACTTAAAGAAATCGAAACTTGGTTTTGCAACTGCGAATCAATGATTCAAATTGCAAAAAGAAAACAAAAAAAATGAAAATCCTTTATCTAAAAAAAAATTCGGTTGGCACCGGATCGGAAACATATTCCGATCATATAATAAGAAATATGGGAAAAAGGCATACGATCAATGTTCAAGATTATAATAGCGAAATTCATCAAAACTGGGATATTATTCACGCTTTAGATATTAAACATTTTGATCTGAAAATATTTTCTAAGACAAAATGCCCTGTTATAATTGATATTCACGATTATTACTGGATAAGATTCTATCCTTTTTTTTGCATAGACTTTCCCCTTCGTTATCTTTTCCAAAAAATTCGAAAATCAAAATATAAAAAAATTTTACTGAAGGCTGATGCTGTTATTACGCATAATGATTTCATGACGACACAAATCGAACATCCCCAAAAATATTGTGTAACATTAGGAATTAATACAAAAAAATTTTTACCATTGCCGAAAAAAAAAACAAAGATGCCTGTTATTCTTTTTATTGGAAAAGATTTTTTCAGAAAAGGGCTTTTAACCCTCGTAAAAGCCATGAAAATTATAAAAAAAGATTTTCCCGATTCAAAACTTCTTGTTCTGGGACATGAATACAAACATTCTTTGCTATTTTTCAAAGTTCTTTCCAAGGGTCTTAATGTGGAATTCCCGGGTAACATTCCAAATGACGAATTGTCTGAAATTTTTCAAAATTCCAGCGTCTTCGTTTTACCTTCCTACATAGAAGCGTTTGGCATTGTTCTTTTGGAAGCAATGGCATCAAAAGTACCTGTTGTGGCAACGGATACGGGGGGGATCCCAAAAGTTGTTCAAAATAATAAAACCGGGATTACTGTTCCCGTTGCAGACCATAAAAAACTTGCCAAGGCTATAATAAGGTCCCTTAACCAAGATTTTTATATAAAAAAAAACATCGAAACCGCTTATCATTTTGTAAATGAGAATCATACCATAGAAAAAATGGTAGAAGATTTGCAAAAAGTTTACGAAGCAGTAAAGAATAATAAAACAAATCTGAATTGATCAAACATGTATGCTGGCAAACACTTGACGGTTCTGATGATTGCCCCGACACCGTTTTACGCGGGAAGGGGGACACACATGAGAATTCTTCATGAAGCAAACGCTCTGGCAAAGCTTGGACACCGAATCATCATCATCACTTACCATATCGGTGATAATCCAGAAAACCTGCATCCAGGCGTCAGGTTACATCGCATTCGCCGACTGCTTTTCTGGTATAAACAACAGGCCTCCGGCCCTAACTGGCAAAAACTGCTTCTGGATATCCTTCTTTTCCTGAAAACACTGCGATTTACCCTGCGGGAAAAGCCGGAAATATTGCACGGCCACCTACATGAAGGCGTCCTGATCGGCTGGATGGTTAAAAAACTGCTCTTTTTCCGAAAAATTATTTTAGCAGGGGACTTTCACGGGCCCCTGGTGGGGGAAATGCGCTCTCACGGGTATCTGCGATTTGCACTGCTCCAGAAAATTTTTAACTGTATGGAAAGTTTTATCCATCGACTTCCTGATATTGCCCTGGCAAGTTCTCCGGGGTTGAAATTTAAAATCGACGCGGACAGGCAAACCAAGGATGGGCATGTTTTATCCGATGCCCCCACGCTGACGTATCTGGAAAAAACGACGCCCGCACCGGCATCCAACCCTTCTGATCCCTGCCAACGGAATAATAAATTACCGTGTGTTGCCTACACGGGCGGGTTTACGCCCGACAAAGGCATTGACCTTCTTTATCAGGTGATTCGACACGCATCGCAAAATGGTTTGACCTGCCGATGGATTATCGCCGGCGGCCCACTGGACCAACTTTTTATACCGAATGACATCAAACATGTCATCCAGGTAATCAGCCCACTGGACCATGATAATCTTTCAGTGCTGCTTCAGCATGCGGATATCGCGTGTGATCCCAAGCGCGGCGATACGCTCCAGAGCAGCGGAAAGCTTCTTAACTATATGTATGCGGGGGTCCCTTCTGTTTGTTTTGACGGCCATGCCCAGCGTTTTTACCTTGGCGATGAACTCGCCGGCCTGTTAATCGCAAAAGATGTTTCGCATTTTTATGAAATTATAAAAAACCTTCTTGAAATGCCTGCGGACGAAAAAACCAGGCTGAAAGCCATGATTCAGCAGCGGGCGCAACAGTTCACCTGGGACAAAAGCGCACGGATGATCGAGCGGCATTATCTTGACCAAATAAAATCGGCTCATTGATTCATGCGTATAAAAATACTCAGTAATTTCCGGTTAGGTTTTTGCATAGGATGAGTTTATCGCGTTTTTTCGATCCAGGTGTTCTTGAGTACACCTTAAATCTGAAATTTTTTGTCCTTGACGATGGGTCCACTATAGGGTCCACTATACAGCCGACTGCTTTCTCGAAGCTGGATCATGGTCAATACGGCCATTCGAGAGGGACTCCCGAATTCATTCCTTGAGGCGGCAGCGGCCGGATGCGCCATTCTCAGCCATGTTGATACGGACGGATTTGCATCCCGCTTCGGCTATCATGCCCGGATGGATGATTTCGAAGAGGGCCTTCAGTTCCTTCTGGATAATAACCGATGGCGTGAGCGCGGTAGAAAGGGACGTGAATACGTTCAAAACACATTTGAAACGGATTTATCGCTAAAAAAACACATCGAGATTTACACCCGGCTGATGCTATCTTAAACAACTTATTGAAAAATTTGTATTTATTTCTTCTACCATTACAAAAAAGTTCACCTTCCTTACCTTGGGAATGAACTGGATTCAAGAATATTTTGATAAATACCTACATATTTTTTGGCAACAACCTCCCAACTGAAATTTTCATCCAGTCGCCGCTGGGCCCTTTCGCCCAACCGGGCGCGCATCAAGGGGTCTTCTATATATTTGACCAATGCGCTGCGTAGTTCGACGACATCCCCGGGTGCGGTCAGCAATGCGGCATTACCAACGACTTCTTCACATCCGGTTCCTTTTGTCGTAATAATGCCCATTCCGGCATCCATGGCTTCCAGCAGGACCATAGGGAAGTTATCCGATTCCGAGGGAAAGACAAAAATTTTAGAGGACTCCATTAAATTTGAGAATTGTTGAGAATTGTTTTTTAAAAAGCCATGAAAAATAACAGGGGTTGTCAATGCTTTCGCCAGGCGCTTCAATTCCCAGAGATAAGGGCCATCCCCCACGATGTGAATTTCGTAATCCAGCGGCAATCCTTCAATCGCTTTTAAAAAATGCTGAATGCCTTTCCTCTTGAACATACGCGAGACAATCAGAATTCTATTGCGTTTCTGTTTGCCCGTTCGAAAACGGCCCGGAAAGAATCCATTGGGAATGATCACTGTTTTTGCCTCGAGCATTGCCTGCTTTACCAGATTTTCCAGAAAACGAGTGATGCAAATTATCCTGCTGGCGCGGCGGACAACTCTTTTCCACAGGGGCCGAAACATCCTGTGCAACAGTACAAACCGATCCGGATTATATCCGGGCACATCTGATCCGTGTGATGTGATCAGATAAGGGGTTCCCGTAAGCATTGAGGCGATATGAGCCAGAATACCG
This sequence comes from uncultured Desulfobacteraceae bacterium, assembly GCA_964410925.1. Lineage (GTDB taxonomy): Bacteria > Desulfobacterota > Desulfobacteria > Desulfobacterales > UBA11574 > S5133MH16. Next base: position 15,971 of record CAYPIW010000035.1, on the reverse strand, counting down.
TCGGGAAAAATAAAATGGGCATGAATAATATCGTACGAATTTTCCCTGGCCATCCTCATAACTATTGGCAGGGCCATGCAAATATAACTCATCATTTCATGGGGATGGCAGATGATTGGCCCATGACGAATGCAGGGCACGCGGCGGATTGATAAATTACCCCTCTTCTCAAACCGCGGTAGGTCTCTATAGCGCATGGTCACGAGATCGACCCGGCTACCGGTTGCGACGAGTTGCTTGGAAAGCCCGTAGACTACCTGGCCGCCGCCGCCGCCAAGGGGTGGGTATTCATAACATAGGGTAAGAAGATGCAAAAAAAAGCCTTTTCAAATTTATCGGAAGCAACATGGGCATATGTATTTTCGCGAGGACCGGCACAGGTTTCTCCTTCCGTGCCATTGTCCTGCCCTCTTCTTCCAGCCAGCAACGTTTTCAGTCTTTTTTTCAATATCCTCGGCCAATCTGATTGCCGGTATTCTTGCCCCCTCTTTTTGCCATACAAATACAACAACAGCTTGTCACAAATCAATTTCTTTCTCAAACCCAAATGAAAATGAACCTATTTGGTTTCTTTGCGTGCAAATGTTGTCTCAGTATGTTAAATAAAATTTTAAAAATCATGTAACCGGACAACAGGGCATGTCTCATAAACTATCCATCGTCATCCCTCTCTACAACGAAGAAGAAAATGTTGAAGCCCTGACAAGGGCGCTCGCTAAGGTAATGGATAAAATCGACGGCGAGGTGGAAACCATTATCGTAGACGACGGCTCCACAGACCACTCCTGGGGACTCTTAAAGTCCGTTAATGATAGAGACAAGCGCTTCAAGTGTCTTCGGTTGACAAGAAATTTCGGTCAGACTCCGGCCATGACAGCGGGATTTTCCCATGCGACCGGCGATATCATCGTCACCCTGGATGCGGATCTCCAGAATGATCCCGAAGATATCCCGAGGCTGCTCGACAAGATGAAGGAAGGGTATGATATTGTTTCGGGATGGCGGAAAAACCGAAAAGACAAATTTTCCCGGCGAATATCCAGCAAAATCGCAAACAAAATGATCAGCCTCCTAACCGGCGCAAAACTTCACGACACCGGCTGCACCCTCAAAGCGTACAAGGCCCCCGTACTGGATAATCTTAATCTTTACGGAGAAATGCACCGGTTTATTCCCGCCCTGGCCGCATGGCAGGGAATTCGCATCGGCGAAATCTCGGTGGATCATCATCCGCGGCGGGCGGGCAAGTCCAAGTACACCATATGGCGTGCGGGCAAGGTGGTGCTGGACCTGCTGACGTTAAAATTCATGAACAGCTACATCACCAAACCGATATACGTGTTCGGCGGGACGGGAATGGCGTTTTTCATGTTCGGCATCATCTGCGAGATGATCGTTGCCTGGCAGAAATACGGGCATATGATTATCGGCACCACCCCCGTATGGGTACACCAAAACCCCTGGTTTATCATCGGCGTGCTTTTTCTGCTCATCGGGGTCAACACCTTTCTGTTGGGCCTTCTGGCTGAAATGCAGACCCGAACCTACCATGAGTCGCGATTAAAGCCGACGTATCTGATCAAAGAAAAATTACTTTAAAATTGGTTTCTATTGTGTATGAGTTGCAGCTGCTTATTATCAAACAGGTTTCCGTTTTCAATAAAATGATTTAAATTTTCTATGAAATCCAAAAAAAAATAAATAAACTCATCAAAATCAAGCATAATTGTGAAAGCCGGAAATCAACCAGAAAAGCATTTCCATCGAATAACTTGAAATCCAGACAACAAACCACCGCTCAATCTCCAAAAAATATTTCAAATCCTAAATCCAATAAAAAATTAAGTCTTTTATTGGGACAGGTCAAACCATCTCAATTCAATAAAAATGCCTTATTAATTATTTTAGGTGTGGGTTTCGTTCTTCGCGCAATCCCCGTTCTTTGGGGCATTCCTGTTAATAGGTATATTTGGAGTTATCATCCGGATGAAGGAAAAGTCTTATTGTCTATTCTAAAATTTCCGGAAATTTATTGGACCACTGAACCATTTCCAGGATATGGAACCGTCGTTCAATACATCATAGGGAGCCTCCTATTTCCTCTGAAGTATTTTTTCTTTAAATCACCCGATCTTTTTTATGAATATTACATTATTGTCTCAATTTTTTCCCGGTTCGTCTCGATTTTTTTAGGAACAGCTTGTATTTATATAACATATTTAATTTCAAAAAAAATATATGATGAAAAGGTTGGCCTTCTCAGCGCCATGTTTTTGTCGGTTGCTTTTTACCATACATTAAACAGCCCTTTGATTACCTTGGATGTTTCATCCAGTTTTATGCTGATGCTCAATTTTCTCCTTTGCTATCGAGCAATTGAAACCAATAGATGGCGAGATTATATTCTTTTGGGAATCGCATCAGGATTTCTCGTCGGCACTAAAACAGTTTTGGGAATTTTTATTTGTATTCCTTTCATATTGAATGCCCTGGATCTTTTTCCCTTCCAAAATAATTATGAAATAAATCGGACACAATTTGTACGCCGGATAAAATATCTTTTTTTCTATGTTTTTATTGCCGGATGCGTCTTTATAATTTTCCATCCGCATATTTTCCTGGATATCGATAAGTACCTCGCTTTTTATTTAAGAGAAAAGCACGATTGGATGGACCGGAGTCGCGGCACGATTGATCAATTATTTTATATCTGGGGGAGCAACACAATAAAATCAATTGGACCTTTTGTACCTTTTTTTGCATTCATCGGCAACGTTCTGCCCGGTAAAAAAAATTTACGGTTAAAATTAATGATGCTCCTTTTTGTTATATTATATTATGGTTTTTGGCGCTGGTTTTTGGGACCCCGGTATATAATTGCGGTTTCACCAATCATATGTATTTTTGCCGCAAACGCATGCCTGCTGTTTTTTTATCATAAAAACAAAATATTAAAAAATATCGGTATAGCTTTAGCAACCATTGCTTTGGGCTATGGATTATACTGGTGCGTTTCCGGAATATCTTTACGCTTTAACGACACAAGACCTTCTGTCGCAAAATTCATCATTAATTATATTCCAGAGGATACAACAATTGGGGTTTCCGGCGTTTCGGAAAAATATGACTGGCGAACACATTCATGGAGATATCCGAAAATTGATCCTAAAAGATATCGAATAGTTAATTTTTTGAATGTCCCTGAAGTGTTCATACTGAACATGGATGATGGGGAAAAAATTTTGGATACAATCAATTCAGAAAAACTAATCAAGGATTATGTTCTGCCAGAAGCCTATTATAAAGACTGGTACAGGTATTCAGCCCCTTCTCCGCGAATCTTTAAATTCTACGATGATCTGCTGGTAAAAAATAAAAGCAATTATGTTCTCATCAAATCATTTAAAAGAGAGGTCAATGTTCCGCTGGAGTTTGCCCCACCGGAAATTAGAATCTATAAAAAAATACCTTAAGAATCATTTAACCATCTGATTTTTTGGTTTTTATAATAAAGTGTGTTATCGGATTAAACTTTTTGTTACCATCAAACAATTCTCTATCAAGGCGTATCTTTCCGTTATTATAGATGGCGTTTATCTGGTGTTGCGAGAGCACAAAATCATAAATTCGAATATCCTGAAGTTTCCCGAAAAATTTTGTATTAATAAAAAATTTTTCAATCTCTTTTTTTTCTTTTGATAGAATCAAACAGTCCTTCAATGCCCCGTCAACAAACAAGCAAACTTTATCCGCCACGTTGCCCCCTTGTTGACTAAAAAGAATATGATGCCATTGATTATCATTGAGAACATCTGTTTTTAATGCATTTTGTTCATTATACCTCAACTCCAGCATCGCGGTATTGTTATGGTTGAGCCAATGCAATGAAATGCCCCGGCGAAAGTCTTCCCCAATGTAAATCGGATCTTCCGGTGCATGAGATCCGGTCTTCAACCAAAATCCGATGCTAAGCGGTTTTGCCAAACATACCAAAAAATTGGGATCATAACATCCGGCTATCGTGAGATCTTCTCTACTTTTATCGACCGTTACAAGTTTGACATATCCCCGTTCCAAGGATCCGACATAAAATTTCGCATCATCAAATGATTGATCATAGTAATATTTCATGGCAGGTGTCATAAGATGCCAAGTTTCTTTGACTTTCCTGCCACTTGAGCTTAAGCACAAATAATCAAAATTTTTAAGATAATCATTTGAAATCGCATCGCTTTTATTCATATAAGCATTCTTGCCAACAAAAAAATGCCCAAAACCATGATAATCGGACAACACCTTGAGGTTGTCTGCATCTGGCAACAGATTCGCCTTCTGAGCGATCTCATACCCTCCCATTCCCCAGGAATAATAGCGGCCTCTCTCTTTAAAATATTTATCATTCGAATAATCCAGATATGACAAGGGTGAAAATAGACTAATATCTACTAATGCCAATATTAATAGAACTGGAATAATAATCTTGGGTTTAGGAATAAGTCGGAGATAAAAACTGCCGGAAAAAAATGCAACTACTGGAAATAAAATGATATCGTATCTGCCACCTGAAACAATACCCTTCATTGAGGAACCTAATTTATATATTACTATTGACACCATCATGAGTGTCATCAGGTGGTAGTCTTTTTTAATCTTATTTTCCGCAAACCTAAAAGACGAAACGGCAAGAAATATTAACAAACTGAGTAAAAACGGAATTGATATCTCTTTTAATATTTTGTCAATGCTTTGAATAAACGTCGGGAAAAAATCACCCCCATGCTCAAATATCACGGGTACGGTCAACCAATATAACTGATCTTGACTAAATAATTTGTAATATAGTATTACAGCGCATAGCGCCAGTAAAGGAAGGTTGATGATGCCATTGACCCATCTTTGAATAGCTATTTTGCTGCGCAAAAAGTCGGAAATTTTTCCTTTAAACAAAATCGTTTCAACATATATGATAAATATCGCGGCTAAAATATACCCGATTCTGTCACCGATCACTCCGACGGTTTTTTGGAAAGCAAGCCCAGGCGTTATAAGCGTTGCGGGAAAAAGCAGGGCAAAGACGATCCAGGATATAAATAAAATCTGAATAAACCCGATGCTTTTTTTCAAAAAATCAGCGCGCTCGTATTGATTGCATAAATAACCCAGATACAGGTAGGAAAAGAAAAAAAGATATAGGCTGGCAGCGGCGAATTTGCTCAACAGCGCCAACCCGAAAAATATGCCGCAATAGATAACATACCGGCGGCGGTCGAACCGCAGGTACAGCAAAAACGTAAGAATCGCTATAAATGCGGTATTCCATAATTGGGAATCGGAATTCGGAATTTTTGACATGCCGAGAATCTGGGGGGTGAAGGCAATCAGGCCGGTGACCAGCAACGCCCGGTTCTTGTCGGTCAGTTCGCGGATGAATTTATAGATGAGAAACAGCGAAAAAAGATTGGCGATCAACCCGGGAATGCGCCACCAGAAAAGGTAATGCTCAATCGTCAATGGGGTGTAATCTTCCAGATGAATAAAAATTTGGGGAATCCCCGCCAGCAGGCTGAGGATGATGCCCGGATGCCCCGACACCTCTGTTTTTGCGAAGTCCCCGCTTAACAGTGCTTTCCAGTACTGGGGCACCCTTGAATGCAGCCAGACGGTTTCATCCGTTGTGATGAACCTTCCAAGATGATCCAAACCAAACAGCAAAAATAAAGCGCCGATGGCCAGCAGTCCGATCGTATGATAAACATTTTCTCTTGCCCAGACTCCAACTATGGGGTTTGGCTTGGGGGGCGATGGGGCAGACGGCAGGGAAGGCCCTTTAACCGAAGGGGCTTTGCCGGTTGATTTTCGGCCGGAATTTTGTTTTGGTTTACCCATTCCTGTTCTAACCAGCCATTTTCGTTAGCGCAGATGATATCGATCAGACGTGGGTACGCAGCTTGAGCTCCACCGGGTGCGGATTTAAATACACCTGGGTCTTGAGGTAGGGCTGATCGTACTTTCGCACATAATGATTAATCAAGGTAAGCGGCACCACGAGTGGCACAAGGCTGTTTCGATACTGATCAAAAACAAAAAGCAATTCCTGTTTCTCGTCCGGCGTCAGATGCTTCTTGAAATAGCCCATGATGTGATGAAGCACGTTTGCGTTTTTCGCGGCCGTGGTTTTCAGCGCCAACGCCTCCATCATCAGGTGCTCATATTTTTGAGACAGCTCATTTAAAGGAAGTTTTTTTCCTTCGGCGACCAGTTTTCCCATTTCCCGATAGTGGTCATGGCTGTGCGATAAAAAAAGAAGCTTATGACGCGTGTGAAACTCGACAAAACCGCCCATTTTCGGCTTTTGCGCAAGAAGGGTGCGCCATCTTTTCAAGGTGAAGATCCGCTCGATAAAATTCTCCCGGATCATGGGGTCATGAAGCCGGCCTTCGTCTTCCGCGGGTATGAGGGGAAAGTGTTCCATCAATCCCCGTGCGAAAATGCCGACAGCCTTTTTCTCCGGCATTCCTTTTTCGTTGTATACCCTAACCCGAATCATGCCGCAGCTCGGGGAATCGCTCTTGAAAATAAACCCGCACAGATTCTCCTTTTCCAGTCCTTTAAGCCTTTTCTCCACCCAGGAGAGCATCCGTTCGGTATGATCCATTTTGGTTTTAAACGTAACCAAGCGCGGTTTTTGGGGATCGCCGACCAGGCGAAAAGACTCCCGGGGCACCCCGAATCCGGCTTCCACCTCGGGACACACCGGGACATATTCCACGAACCGGCCCAGCGTGTCGGTTAAATACCGGTCCAGCTTATGCCCGGCATTCCAGCGCACATTCTCCCCCAAAAGACACATGCTGACACCCAGCCTGACTGCTTCTTCCATGCCGGACCTCCCTTTTCAATCCCTATCAACAACCGGTTATTAAATAGTCTGACCCATTCCTCTATTCAGTCTACGAATCTGTCATCATTTTTTTCATAATTTATCAAAAACCCCTTCAGAGCGGCAAACCCTTCAGATAATTTTTGTCTTTTAAAATTATTTTCGGTCTTACCGAGCCTTGAGCAGGATCAGGGCAGCTCCGGAAAACATCAGCAGGGCGCCGAAGAACCGAACAAGGATATTTTTCTCATCAAACAGGACCCCGCCGTATACCACGCCGAATACCACGCTGAGCCTTTTGACCGAAATCATGTACGCCGCCTTGGTCATGGAGATGGCAAACCCGTGAAACAGAATATGCAAAAAAAGCAGCGCTCCCGCGACCATTCCCCTGCCCGGCGCCTCGGCCAAAGCCTTTAAGTCGATTTTTCGAAGCAGGATCAGAATCAAAACAGACACCAGGCCCAGTGCTGTAAAAAAGGACATCTGAAAAAACATCACCGAAGAATGAATAATCGCAAGCTTTCCGATCACCGAAGAAAAGCTGAAGATAAACGCCACGATGAGCATCAGCCAGGATCCGGTTTCCTTTCGGATCGCCCGGAACGGACCGAGCAGTGAAGGTCTCTTAAAATCCAGGTTCAACACATAGCTGCCGATGCAGACGGCCGTGATACCGGCGATGCCCCACAGGTCCGGTATTTCATTAAGCAGCAGGCTGCCGGTCCCGATCATGAACACCGGGGTAAACGCAAGATACGGCACGGTTAAGGACAGCGGGGAAATCTTGATGGCCTCCATGTAGAGGATAAACGGAACCGCGTTTAAGGGAAGGCTGACCGCAAAGCAAAGAAAAAAAATATCATCCAGCGGGGGGAGCTTGATAAACAAAAGGCTGATCAGGGTAAACGGCAGGCCGTAAAGCAGAGGGCAGACAAACATCTCATAGCTGGAAAGATGAGAGAACCATTTTTTCATCCAGGCGTCCTGGGTCGCTACCGCCATTGCGGTTAGAACCGCAAGCATAAACCAGGTCATTGGTGTTCAAAAACCAACATCGGGTAAGCGTCTTTGGGTTTTATTGATACCGTTGAATCACCGTTGTGGCTTCCTGAACAGCCATGTCGATCAATTGCGCACAGCGCGAAGATCCGGTAATAAATTCCTGAAAGTCATCCCAGCCGGCAAACCGCTTTCCCGTAATGGACCGGCATTCAAGGGATTGCGCTTCCTTCCTGAAATTTGCCACCACCTCCCTGCCGGCCATGAAAGGCTCCGGGGCCCCGACGGGTTTCTCCACCACCAGGTTCACATGCCCCACGGTAAACGCCTTGACGTTTTTCCAGAATGAGATGTTCCGAATATCCAGCCCCAGCAGCAGGTTGACCCCGATGACCGCCCCGATCAGAGCGCCGCAGAGGCCGCCGGAAAGACCGATGCCTCCGTCAAAAACAAAGGAAAGGTCCTCCAGCCGGCTGTCTTCGAGCCCGGTATTTTTTCGAATACCGGCCAGGACCGCCCTTGCGCAATGAAGCGGTTGTTGCTCGGTCCCCCGGGAAGGCATTCCCGTCAACAGGCCGGGTTCCTGCGTTTGCCGAGCGTGCAGGTAACGCATGGCGCCGCGAATATGCCAAAAGCATCTGGATAGAATATAGCCGGTCAAAAAATAGCGAAGCTGCCCGCTGATGGTATAAAAATCGCATCCGGTCCGATGCCGGCAGAAGCAGGTGCCGTAAGTTTCGGAAAACCATTTCACGTAATCCCCGGCCTGGGCAATCACCTCCCTTTGGGCGGCTTCTCCCGCCTCATGGATCCGGTCTTCATTTTTTAAGGCGATGCCCATGGCCCCGGCGGTCACCACGCCGCAGGTGGAGCCGCCGGCCACGCATCCCCCTTCAAACCCGGTAAAGGCCTTCAGCATGGTGTCATCGGCCGTGCCGATCATATCCTGGAAAACTTCCAGGGTGGCCAGGGCTCAGTTCAAATCCTTCAACAGGTAAAACGCGCCCCGCCGTCCCCAGTACCCTTCGCCTTTTTTTTTCGATTTCGCCATTTCCGCCCTTCCGGTTAGAGATTGAAACCGCCTGCCGTCTTATCCATATAACATTTAACATAAATGAATCCTACCACCGAATCAATCCTATTTTCATCTCCTCGGAATTGACCGAACCCGGCTTAAGGACCTGCAGTTTTGAAAGGAACCATTTGAAAACTGAATCCATATGGTGTATTAAAATCTAGAATGCTTTCCTGAACCCGCCGCCTTTTGACAGGCGGATTAAAATCTTGAAAATAGGGGGTGACGATGCCGGAAAAAAAATCCTTAAAATCCGTTGCCGGCGCCATGCGGCATGTTCTTCTGACCGAGGAAAACCGGGGGCTCAACAAGGCCATTAAAAAACAATGGGGATGGAGAACCCTATTTAAAACCCTCGGCAAGACCACCCGAAAAGGGGGCTTCATGAACAACATGAGAGCCCTGTCCCGTTTCCAGACCGGAAGCTTCGCCGCCAACCTTTTTATTTCCCTGTGGGAATCTCTGGGCGAACGGGAGGCCATCGTTGACGGAGAGCGCCGGTTGACCTATACCCAGATGCACGACCGGGTGCTTCGACTGGCAAACGCCCTTCAGGGCATGGGGGTTAACCCCAAGGATCGGGTGGGCTGCATGCTGTATAACAGCGCCGAGTATCTTGAATCCTTTTACGCGGCCAGCATCATCGGGGCCCCCCTGCCGGCGGTGAGCTGGCATCAGCGGGGAAAAGACCTGCGGGACGCCATCAACCTCCGCAAACCCAAGGTGTTTATTTTCGACGCCGATTTTATAGACGATGTCATAAGCTACAAAGATGAGATGCCCTCCGTGGAGCAGTTCATCATGGTAGGCGACACGCCCCCGGCGGGTATCCTCAACTATGAGAATCTTATCACGGAATCTTCGAACACCCTGCCCAAAACCAATTTCATCTTTGCCATGAATCCCTACACCGGCGGAACCACGGGCACCCCGAAGAGCTCCAACCTTTATGACGGCCTGAGCTATCTCCTAAGCGACGTGGCGGAAGCCCCCCGCACCAGCATGGAGGAGTATTTAAAATACCTGATCCGCCAGTTCAGCTACCTCTATTACTGCGGCGGGCATCTCATCGAAGACGCCAAGGGGAAAAATATCCGCTCTCTGATTCCCACGCCCATGTACCATGCCGGGACCGCCGCGGGGTTCGCTCCCTGCGTGCTTCTGGGCGCCACCGCGGTCCCCATGAAAAAATTCGATCCGGAATCCTTTTTAAATATGACGGAAAAGGAACGGATCTCCTGGTCGTTTGTGGTGCCCACGATTCTTCAGCGCATCCTCGGCCTGCCCGATGAGGTCAAGAAAAAATACGATTTAAGCTCCATGCACACCCTGCTCTGCGCCGCTGCCCCCTGCCCGCCCGAGGTTAAAACCGCCATAAACCGGCTTTTTCTGCAACAGGGGGCCAAACAACCCGTTTTTCACGAGTATTACGGCAGCTCCGAAACCGCGCTGGTCACCCTGCTGCTGCCCGAAGACTACATTGAAAACCCGGAACGAATCCATAGCGTGGGAAAACCGCGCTGCGGGGACTTGCTCATTTATGACGAAATCGCCAAAAAAGTCATGGAAACGGGACAAAAGGGGCTGATTATGTGCAGGTCCGTGGGGACCCTGTCGCTGCGCTATCCGGGAACGGAAAAAAAATTAAAAGAAAGCCAGCGGATCATTGACGGCAAGGAGTGGTATGATGACGGACTCATCGGATGGCAGGACAAGGACGGCTTTCTTTACCTGAGCAGCCGGGTCAAAGAGATGATCATCTGCGGCGGGGTCAACATCTTTCCCGCTGAAATCGAACGGGTGTTGTTTATGAACCCCAAGATCTACGACGCGGCGGTCATTCGAGCACCCCATCCGGACCTGGGGGAGATGCCGCTGGCCTGCATTCAGCTGAAGGAAGGAGAAACCGCGGACGAGTCGGAAATCCAGGAATACTGCAAGGATAAGGGGCTTACGGGGCTTAAAATTCCCAAAAAAGTGGATTTCTATGAAAAGCTTCCCCGCCGTCTCGACGGTAAAATCATCAAACGCGAACTTGAAGAAAAATACTGGAAGGGTGTTGAACAAAGGGGCTGACAACACCAAGCCGAATGAAATATGTGAGGGGGGCTTTTAATGAAACGGTTCTTATACCTTCTTCTGTTTGTTGCGCCGATTATGGCCTTCGGGTGCCGCAGCACCGTGGATGGGCTTCAAAAAGATGTGCGGAGTATTCTGTCAAAAATGGAGATAGAGGATATAACCACCAAAAAACCCCCCGAAAAAAAGGGGGAGGTCCTGTATTCCGGCGTCAAGACAGGACCCGCCGGGGAAAGCCCGCCCGAGCAACCGGAGGAGTTGAAATACAGCCTCACGGTGCATCCCGTGCCCGAAGACAGCTCGGTGAAGATTATCAATATCCAGCCCCGCTATACCCCGGGAATCCGGCTTTCACCGGGAATATACGACCTGATGGTCGAACGGGAGGGATATGAAACGCACCGGGAATGGATCGTCGTGGACGCCGATACCGTCCTCACGATCCCCCTTAATAAGGGTAAAACTGTCGCGCTTGCCGAAAAAAATGCGCCCGAGAAAGTGATCGCACCCAAACAATCCAAACCGGCGTCCGATGCGACAGCCGCTGAGGAATCGAAAGGGGATGAAAAAGCCGCCTTGCCCGAGGAAAAGGCCGTTCTGGAAAAAATTCAATTTCCGACCGCCTTTTCCGGTCATTCCGACTCCGTCACCTCCCTGTGTTTCAGCCCTGACGGAGGGGTGCTGGCATCCGGCAGCTATGACGGATTCATCTTCACCTGGGACATGACCGACGGCCATATTTCCCATAAGCTCAACCACGGGGCCGGTGTCAAAACAATCTGTTTTTCGCCTGATGGAAGGCTCCTGGCTTCATCCGGGAACGATAAAACCGTCAAGCTATGGGATCTGTCTGAGGCCAAACTGAAAAACACCTTCAGGGGCCACACCCGGCGCGCGCACAGCCTGGCCTTCAGTCCCGGCGCGGATAGCCTAATCTGCGGCGGCGAAAATGAACTGATTTTCTGGGAAACCGCCACCGGCAGAATCATCAACTTTGCCATGGGGGATGACAACCTTTACCCAAGGTTCGAGACCATAAGGGACATCGCCGTCCGTTCCACAGGAAACAGCGGCTCCGATTACATGGTTGCGTTTTCCTGCGAGCGCGGGATCAACCTTTTCTATCCGGCGACAAAAAAAATGTTTACCATCCCCGACAGAACGCCGGCCGGATCCGTGACCTTCAGCCCCGACGGGCAATATGTGGTTTGGGGGGCGCGTCATCAGTATAATGAAAGCCTTTATTTCCCGAGGTTCGCACCAGTCGAAGCCCAAAAAATAGACGGGGAACTGACTCAAGACGACGACCTGGCTTCGGCCGATCGGGTATTTTTCACCGCCTACACTCCTGACGGTCGAAAACTCGTCATGCTGAGTTACAAGCAGGCTGTTTTGTACGACATATCCACAGCCGCGGTGGTCCGAATGTTTTCAGGGACATCGGAGACTTCGGCAACGGACGCCGCCATAAGTCCCGACGGAAATACCCTGGCCGCCACCTCGGGGAGCCTAATCCGGCTCTGGAAGCTCAGCGAATAATCCAGCCGGCCCCCTACCCGTTGACGATTAAAATGCCCATGAGGATCAAATGAAAGAAGCAAACCCAGGACTGAAGATCGCCTTGATTATTCCCAGAAACAGCAGCGACAATAAAAAGAGTTTCTACGACTATAATTTTTATTCGACATTCCTGTTGACAAAAAAATACGTTTCATACCTGCTGGCAATACCCACCATAATCGCATTGACACCGGACCGGCATGAAATCAGGGTGTTTGATGAAAACATCGAAGAGATCGATTATGCCTGGAAGGCGGATCTGGCGGGTATCAGTGTCAGGACCATGTTTGCCGAAAGGGCCTATGCGATCTCCGAGGCATACCGGAAAAGAGGGGTCAGAACGGTTTTAGGCGGCATTCACCCCTCCATGTGCCCGGAAGAGGCGCAGCAGCATTGCGACAGTGTTGTTATTGGAGAGGCCGAGGCGGTCTGGACCGCCCTTCTCACGGATGCCGAGAACGGCCAGCTAAAAAAGCACTACAGGGCGGAAAAATTCTTTGACATAAAATTATCCCCTGTTCCCAACCGGAGCCCCCTTTCAAGAAACAGATACCTTTCCGATATCGTTCAAACCACAAAAGGCTGTCCCTTTCATTGCGAGTTCTGCTCGGTGTATGCCTTTGACGGGCAGAAGATCAGAAACAAAACCGTAGACCAGGTCATTCAGGAAATTACGGACATCAACGGATTCCATGCCAGGTATAAAAAGAAAAACGCGATATTTTTTGCCGATGACAATATCATCGCAAACAAAAAATTCTCAAAAGAACTTTTTTTGGCGCTTAAACCGCACAACATCAACTGGATGTGCCAGGCCTCCATAAACATTTCAAAGGAGGATGAACTGCTGAAGCTGATGCGGGAGAGCGGGTGCGGAGCGATTTTTATCGGGTTTGAATCCATCTCTCAAAAAAACCTCGAAATGATGCACAAAGAGCTCAACCAGCGGTACGATTTTCTTGAAGCAATAAAAAAGATTCAGTCATACGGAATGCTGGTTCACAGCTCCTTTATCGTGGGGTATGATTTTGACTCTTTAAAAACCTTCGACGAACTGATCGATTTTATCCGGGAATCCCGGCTGCTGATGCCGCTGATCAACATCCTCACCCCCTTTCCCGGGACCGATTTGTTTATGCGCTTCGAAGCGGAGGGACAGCTCCTGCACAAGGACTGGAGTAAATACGACACAAAGCATGTGGTCTTTTCTCCCCCCAACATGTCTCCCGCGGAACTGCTGGCCGGATATATAAAGATCGTTAAATCGGCCTACTCCTTTGATGCCATATTCGAGAAACTGAAACACTACTGGAAAATCGACTTCTGGGAACGCGCCAACCGGCTTGACCCGGTAAAGTTCAGGTACCGTCTTATCTTTGCTGTCCGGCTTTTCACCCTGCTTTTTTCCTTCAGGTTTGACCGGTCAAGGTTTATCGTAAAAATACTGCCGAAGGTATTTAACAGCCGGGTCAGGATATCGACCATTCTTACATTGATGGCGTATAATGATTTCGCAGCCTCCCTGTAAAGGAAATGCGGGAAACGGCCATGAGCCGCGGTCTTCGCATCAAAGGCCGGCCAGCGCGGCGAAATTTTCCCCCAGAAGCTTTGCCCGGATTTTCCGATCCGAAAAGATTTTCTCAATCCTTCTTTTGATCAGCCCGTAATCGAATTTCCCGTCGGCGGCGTGAAACCCGTAAGGGCCGTCCGTGCCAAACAGGCAGCGGTCCGGCCCGAGGAAGTCCACAGCCTGCTTTATGGTCTTTTCTCCCACATAAGAGGTCTGGGAAAGGTCCACAAACACATTCCTCTGGCCCAACATATCCTTCCAGGTCTCCTGGTAGCCCGGAAACCCGGTATGCGCCAGGATCAGCTTCAGATTGGGCACTTTTCTCAAAAGCGCGCCATAATCCCCCTCGGATCCGTATCCCAGATGCATGAGCATGGGTTTTCCCGTTTCAGCGAGTCTTTCGGCCACGGCAGCCAGCCTTTCGGGCGCATAATGGTGCCAGAAGGGATGGGGCTTGACCCCGATGAATCCCTGATGATCCTTGTACTTTTCAAACTCGGCCACCGGGTCCCGCGTCCCCTTGGGATTGACGAACACCCAGCCGAGAAACCGGTCCGGGTGCTTGTCCACCGCGTCAAAGATTCCGACATTGTCCGGATCCTTATACAGCGGAATGTCTTTTCCCAGGATCTTAACCCCGTTTTCCGTAAAATTAGCGACAAACAGCTTTCCAATCCAGCGGAATCGGGGACGGGTGATGAAAAACTGCAGCAGGTTGACCAGGGCCTGAGGCGGTTCGGTGAACGGATCCAGCAGCACCCCCATCAGGGCGGTTTTATCCACACCGGATGCATCCATTTTTTCAATCAGTTGCTTTGTAGAAAGCAGTCTTGTTTCATAGTGATAATGGCAGTCGATAATCATGGGAACCTCCTTTGTGCGGATGATCCGCGCGTTAGGGTTGTGAACCGGTTTTTCAGGGCATCAGCGCCACCCCGTTTTCCCGCAAAAACGTCTTAAGACTGGGAATGGAGATAATATTGAAGTGGAATACCGAAGCGGCCAGAAGAACCGTAGCTCCGGCGTTTACCGCATCCAGAAAATGGGACAGCTCCCCGGCTCCGCCCGAAGCCACGATCTCAGCGCCGATGTGTTGAGACAGCGCGGAAATCAACGGCAGGTCATACCCGGTGCGGGCGCCGTCCCCGGCCTTGCTGGTGGGAAGGATCACCTTTACGCCGAACCCGTCCACCTTTTTTCCCCATTCCACCGCGTCCGTCCCGGTGGCTGTCCGGCCGCCGTCGATGTAGACCTCATAGCCGGACGGCATTTTTTCATTTCGGTCCACGTCAATGGCCACCGTCACCCGGTCGGGGCCGAACGCCTTGACCATTTCCTCAATAACCGATGGGTTGCGGAACGCCGCGCTACTGGTAGAAATCCGGTCCGCCCCGGATTCCAGAACCGCCGCGGCCCCGGCCACATCGGTGATGCCGCCGCCCACGGTAAAAGGAATCGTGGTGACCGCCGCGACCGCCCGGACCACCTCGCACATGGTCTTCCTTTTTTCGACGGTGGCCGTAATATCCAGCAGGGCCAGCTCATCGGCGCCGGCATCGCAGTAAGCCTTGGCGCACGCCACGGGATCGCCGGCATCCTGAATGTTTACAAAATGAACCCCTTTGACCACCCGGCCGTTTCGCATATCCAGACAAGGCATAATTCGTATGGGTTTTGCCATAAACAGGTTTCCTCCTAAATTCGGTTTTTTGATTTACGACACAATCGTAAAAAGTCCACTGTGAGCGAGATTGAGGCTTTCGGGGAAACAAGCGGTTTGAATTGAAGGCGTTAAAAATTGCAAG